>JAEUKC010000401.1:0-39629 GCA_016794445.1 Myxococcales bacterium | reverse complement strand
TACGTGAGCGCGGTGATGACCCTCGAGCCCGGAGACGTGATCTCCACCGGCACGCCCGAGGGCGTCGGCCCGCTGCTCGGCGGCGACGTCCTCGAGATCTCCATCTCCGGCATCGGCACGCTGCGCTGCCCGGTGGTGTGACATGCGACGCTCAATCCCCCTCTGGATCGCCCTCGTCGGGTGCTCGTCCACCTCCGAACCGCCGCCGGTCGTCGAGGCGAGCCCTTGCCAGGATCCCCCGGCCGCGCTCTCGCCATACTCGACGCGCTGCGGTCACGTCGTCGATGCGCAGGGCCGCGTGGTCATCCACCGCGGCATCAACGCGCGGGTGGCCGGCCTGTTCGACGTCGACCTCGGTCCCGGCAAGGTGCCGCTCATGGAGGTGCCCACGCTGCCCGACGAAGACCTCGTCCGCATGCGGCGCATCGGGTTCGATCTCGTGCGCCTGCCGCTGAACTGGAGCGCAATCGAGCCCACCGACACCGACCCTCCCACCTACGACGCGGCGTACCTCGACCGCGTCGTGGCCTTCGTCGCCGCGGCCGAGCGTGCCGACGTGCGCGTGCTCCTCGACTTCCACCAGGACGCCTACTCCAAGTACATCGGCCAGGACGGCGCGCCCCTCTGGGCGATCCAGCCCCCGCCGGACAAGCTGCTCGAGGGCCCGCTCACCGATCTGTCGTCGCGCATCACGAGCGCGCAGGTGCAGCGCGCGTTCGTCACCTTCTTCGACCCGGCGAACCCGACCGGCGCCAAGCTGCGCGCGCGGTTCGCGAGCATGGCCGCCGCGGTCGCGCAGAAGGTGGCGGGCCGCGCGACCGTGGTCGGCATCGACCTCTACAACGAGCCGGTGGCGAGCGAGGCGCAGCTCCGCCCGTTCTACGAGCAGGTGGGCGCCGCGATCCGCAAGGTCGACCCGGGCCGGCTGATCTACGTGGAGTCGCCCGGGATCCGGAACCTGTTCGACAAGGTGAGCCCGCCGAGCGCGCCGCTGTCGCTGCCCGGCGTCGTCTACGCGCCGCACGTCTACACCAAGGTGTTCACCACCGGCTGCGACCTCGCGTGCCGCAACGACTTCACGATCGACACGCTGCGGCCCTCGAACGAGTCGGCGCGCCTCGAGGCCGACGGCTACCGCGCCCCGCTGTTCGTCGGCGAGTACGGCTACGATCCGAACGCGCGCTTCACCGACTACGTCGGCATGCAGCTCGCGCTGCAGGACGAGTTCCAGGCGTCCTCCGCCTTCTGGGTGTGGAAGGAGTCGAGCGAGGGCTCGTGGGGGTTCTGGGACAAGACCGCCACGGGCTGGACCGAGCGCCCCGCCATCCGCAAGCCGTTCGCGCGCGTGTTGGCCCGCCTGTTCGGCGCCTGGCCCAAGCGCTTCGCGTGGGACGCGGGCGCGCGCCGCTTCACCGCGGAGCTCGTCGGCGACGCCCGGATCAAGGGTCCCACCGTGGTCCACGTCCCGCTGCCCGAGGATCTCCCGGGGACCGTGCGCGCCACCTGCGACGGCGTCGCGCTCTCCGCGACGCCGGATGCGCGAGGAGACCTCTCGCTCGAGTGCGCTGGCGCGGGCGCCCACACCCTCACCGTGGAGATCGTCCCATGACCGACGTCCGTGGCTTCGAACGCATCGTCGAGCTGCTCCGTCGCGAGCTCGGCGCCGAGAACGTGTTCGTGCTGCCCGAGGCGGTCACGCCCGCCCTCGCCCACACGTGGATCGACCACCCGCTCCCCAACGGGCGCAAGGTCTACGTCACCTTCGGCACCGACATCGAGGACCGCGACGCCCGCGTGCGTCGGCTCGAGATGCTCGTCGATTCGTTCCGCGAGGTGCTCGGCGCCGTCGACGGCGGGCTCGTGGAGCCGCCGGGGCGCTCGCTGCACGCCGCGCTGTCCTGGCTCGCCGAGCGGGCCAGCGCGAGCGACGTCCTCGTCATCGACGCGCAGTCGCCCGTGCTGTGGGGCGCCGCGGCCGGGGGCACGGTGCCGAGCCTCGGGCCGCCGCCCAAGAACGTGGTCCCGCTCGATCCGACCGAGCGCTCGCGCGCCTCGCAGGCGCCGCCGCCCGCGCCGAGCCTCGCCGACCGCGCGATCGAGGCGGTGCGCGCGATGCCGACCGTGGCGCGGCTGCACAAGGGCGGTCACCTCCACGCCACGGTGCGCGAAGAGGACTTCGGCTTCATCGCGCGCTCGTTCGCCACCATCTACGTGCTCGTGCTCGTGTTCGAGGGCCGCTTCGACGAGCTGCGCGCCGAGCGCGGCGCGACCCAGGCGCTGCCGGTGATCGAGCGGCTCGTGCTCGCGCTGCCGCCGATCGAGCCGGATCCGCCGGTCGGGACCGCCGCCGCCGTGCGCCGGCGACGCTAGGGCGCCGCGGTACTAGGATCGCGGCATGGACCGCCGCTCGTTCCTCGCCTCGCTCGTCGCGTCGTCCACGCCGGTGCTGCTCGGTGGGTCCGTGCTCGGGTGCAAGTCCAAGGCACAGAAGCAGGCCGAGCTCGCCGTCACCGATCTCGACGGCGTGCTCGACGTGATCGAGAAGCGGCACGTGCAGGGCCTCGCGCGCGCGCTGCCCCAGGCCGCCAAGGACCTCGGCGCCAAGCTCGCGGGCGTGGAGCTCGACAAGGAGGCGGTCGCCTTCGTGGCCATCCGCGACAAGGTCGACGATCTGCGCAGCGCCAAGCGCTCGTACTTCGCGGTCGTGGATCAGGGCGGCGAGGTGCAGTGGGTCGACGACCCCAACTGGCCGGTGGTCCACCGCAAGATCGCGGTCGGGTTCCCCGCGGTGCAAGAGGTGCTCGACGGCAAGTCCCCCTTCGCCAAGGGCATCGGTCGCTACGGCGGCGCCGACGAGGCCGCGACCACGTTCGTCGAGGCGGCGCCGCTCGCCAAGGCCGACGGCACCAAGCTCGGCGCGCTCGTCGCGTGCTGGGAGGCGCACGACGCGGCCGAGGATCTGCGCCGCCAGCTGCTCACCCAGCTCCTGCAGAAGACCGCGCAGCCGATGAAGCGCGTGAAGGCCAAGGACAAGCTCAAGCTGATGCTCGACCAGCCCGACGTGTGGGTCGGGATCTTCCGCGGCCAGTGGCTCTACCTGCAGGAGGACGCGCCGCAGCCGCTCGAGGAGGCGCTCCAGGCGCTAGCCTTCGCCGACAAGACCAAGGCCGGCGCGTGGAGCGGCACGTTCGACGTGATGAACAAGGGCTGGGGCGGCGCCGCCAAGCGCGTCCCCTCGCTCGGCGCCGACGTGGGTGTGGTGGTCGCGCGCCTCGACCCCTGAACGGTCACGCGCGACGCGCGACGCCGCGGATGCTCGGGCGCACCCACGGCACGGCCTTGCGCATGCTCTCGCGGCGCTCGTCGTCGACGACGAAGCCCGCCGCGCGCAGCGTCTCGCCCGTCTCGCGGGTGAGGTGGCAATTGCCCGCGACTCGCCGCCAGAACGGCTCGATGCGCCCCTGCCACGCGCGCCGACCGTGGTCGTGCGCGGCCACGTGCTCGAGGAACACGAGCTGGCCGTCGGGGCGCAGGACGCGGCGGATCTCGGCGAGCGCGCGCGCGGGATCCTCGACCGAGCAGAGCACGAGGGTGCACACCACCGCGTCGAACCGCGCGTCGGCGAAGGGGAGGCGCTCGATCGGCGCGTCGATCACCGTGAAGCGTGACGCGACGACCTCGGGCCGCGCCGCGAGCTTGTCGCGCATGTGCGGGTCGGGCTCGGCGAGCACCACGCGCACGCCTTCGGGGTAGTGGGCGAGGTTGGCCCCCGTGCCGGCGCCGACGTCGAGCACCTCGCCGCGCAGATCGGCCAGGAGCTCCGCGCGCCAGCCCGCGAGGCACGCCTGCTCGGCGTCGCGCATGAACCAGTCGTAGATCGCGGCCATGAGACGGCTCATCGCGGAGGAGGAGGGATTCGAACCCCCGGTACCCTCTCGGGCACGCCCGCTTTCAAGGCGGGAGCCATAGACCACTCGGCCACTCCTCCGAGGCCGGGGACGGTAGCACGCGCGCGCTCACTTGCAGACTTCGGCGACGCAGAGCGCGCTCTCGCACTCGTTCGACCGCGTGCACGAGGCACCGGCGGGCAGCTTGGCCTTGACCGGCGGCGCGACGACCGTGGGCGGCGCGCTCGGGCTCGGCGCGACGGAGACCGTGGGCTTCGGCTTGGTGCCGACCGTGGGCACGAAGGGCTTGCCGGAGGCCGAGGCGGTGGGCTTGGGCACCTCGGACGACGACGGCGACGGGACCACCACGACGCTCGCGGACAGCTTCGGCTCGACGGTCGCCGAGGGCACGCTCGGGAGGCTCGATGGCGAGGTCGCGCTGGTGACCGGCGAAGGAGGACCATGCGTGGCCTGCCAGGCCACCACCCCTCCGACGACGAGCAGCGCGCCGAGCCCGAGGAGCACGAAGGGCGACTTGGCGCGGCCGCCCGTGGTGCCGCCGTGAGGCGCCTCGTTCGTGACGCCGATCGACGCCGCGGCGATGGTGCCCGACGGCTGCAGCAGGGTCTCCGCGCTCTCGATGGTGTTCCGCGAAGGCAAGGGCGCCGCGGTCTCCGCCGAGTCCGAGAAGTGCCGGATCTCCGAGGACGAGGGCGGCCCACTCACGACCACGCTCGGCGTGACGAGCGGAGGATCGCCGAGGGCGGCGCCGAGGGCGGTGGCCTGCTCGGAGATGCTCGCGAAGCGCTCGCTCGGGTCTCGCTGCAGCCCCTTCAGGAACCACGCGTCGAAGGCCTCGGGCAGGCTCGACGCCTTCAGGCGAGGCGCCAGGATCGGGTCGGCCACGATCTTGATCAGGAGCTCGGCGGTGCTCGCGTTGAGGCCGAAATACTGGCCCGCCGTGAGCGCGCGGTAGGCGATCAGCGCGAAGGCCCACTGGTCGGTGGCCGGGCCCACGCTCGCCGCGTTGCGCGCCTGCTCGGGGGACATGTAGAGCGGCGTCCCGAGCGCGAGGCCCGTCTGCGTGCCGAGCGCGCCCGAGTCGACCAGGCCGGCCGCCGCGTCGCCCACGAGCTTGGCGATGCCGAAGTCGCACACCTTGGTCACGGGCTCGCCGTCCTCGTCGAGCGCGAGGAACACGTTCTCGGGCTTGAGGTCGCGGTGCACGATGCCGCGGGCGTGCGCCGCCTCGAGGCCCTTGGCGACCTGCCGCAACACCCAGAGCGCCTCGCCGTAGGGCAGCGGGCCCCGACGCGAGATCATCCGCTCGAGGGTCTCGCCCTCGAGGAGCTCCATGACCATGAAGGGCAGCGGGGCCTTGGTGGCCGGGTCGAGGTAGTTGATCTGCGCGTCGACGATCTTGACCACGTGCTTGGACTTCAGCGCCGCGGCCGCCCGGGCCTCCCGGAGGAAGCGCTCGAGCATCCCGCGGTCCGCCGCCGCCGTGGCGTGCATGGTCTTGAGCGCGTAGGTCTGGAGGGACTCGACGTGGCGGACCAGCCAGACGCTGCCCATGCCGCCCGAGCCCAGCAGGCCCTCCACCCGGTAGCGGTCGATCGTGGTCCCCCGCAGATCGCGCATCGAAGCGGCGCATTCTTCCACACCCGGCCACTCCTGCCCATCCATGGCGCCTCCCGGGCCTGTGGGCGGCAGAATTGCTCTGTCGCTCCCGCTCCAAACGGACCCTTGCTGCCCTGACCAGCGGGCGATAAGCCCTGTGGCCCTTCTCAAGGAGTCCTATGGCCCGCGTGACCGTCGAAGATTGTTTGGAGCACGAGGACAACCGGTTCGCGCTGGTCATCCTGGCCGCGCAGCGCACCCGCCAGCTGATGAAGGGGGCCGAGCCGCTCGTCGTCAGCAAGAACAAGGCTTCGGTCAGCGCCCTCCGTGAGATCGCTGCCCACAAGGTCCATTTCGACCGCTCGTCGCACGACGTGGTCGCCGAGTGGATCGCGCAGCAACCGAACCGCTGAGGGGTCGACCGTGAGCACGAAGCCGCGGAGGCTCGGTCGCGGGCCCCATCGCCGAGGGCGGGGTCGCGCGACCACGGTGGCTGGCCAGTTCCTCCTCGCGGGTCTCCTCGTCGCCCTGGAGTCCTCCGGTTGCTACGCGACCGGCGATGGCCCCGCGCCCGACGACGCTCGAATCTACTTCCCCACCGGGCTCGCGATCAGCCCCACCGGCAACACGCTCTTCGTCGCCAACAGCGACTTCGACCTGCGGTTCGCCGCCGGCACCGTGCAGGCGTTCGACCTCGGGCTCGTGCGCGCCGAGGTGGCGCGCTGCCTGTCCGCCAAGACCACCAGCTGTTACGGCACCGACGCGGGCCCGTTCCTCCGCTCGTCGGTGCGCATCGGCGCGTTCGCGTCGGATCTGCGGGTCATCCCCCGGCTCGACGCCTCGGGCGCCCAGATCGACGCGACCGGCGCCAAGGGTCGCCTCGTGTTGCCGGTGCGCGGCGACGCCACCCTCACCCTCATCGACTACGAGGAGAGCGCCGGCGGCGTCCTCCTCCGCTGCAGCCGCGATGCGGCCATCAACAGCAAGGGCGGCACGTGCGCGCCCGAGTGGCGCATCGGCCGCGAGCCCTCCAACGCCCGCGCGATCACCCTCGGCGGCGAGCCGTTCGCCGTCGCCCTCCCGAGCAGCTTCGCCGACCCGGGCTTCACCGAGCAGGGCGGCATCGCCGCGGTCGTGCACCAGAGCAGCGGTGACGTGAGCCTGTTCGTCGGCGTCTCCGCCGAGGGCACCCCGCCCACCGCCAAGCTCGCCTACGCGCTCACCGGCCTCTCGCCCTCGGGCACCGCGATCGGCGCGCTCGACATCCTCGAGCGCAAGGACCAGCCCCGCACGCCGCGGTTCCTCGTCACGAGCCGCTCCAAGTCGTTCGTCCAGATCCTGCAGTACGTCCGCGACCAGGGCGTCGCCGATCGCGGCTCGCTCACGCTCGTCGACAACGTGCTCATGCCCACCCAGGCGAGCGGCTTCGACACGCGCGGAGTGGTGGTCGACCCGCCGAACCCCGGCGAGACCCGGCCGACCCGCGTGTTCCTCACGAGCCGCTCCCCCGCCTCGATCGTGGTCGGCGAGCTCGACGGCACCCGGTTGCGCTTCTTCGAGAACGTGCCCATGCCGATCGGCCCCGCCCGCATCACGCGGATGGTGGTCGACGAGGGCTTCGGCCCGCGCACGCGCATCGTGGCGAGCGCGTTCGATGCACGCTCCTTCGTGGTGTACGACCCCGACGGTCGCCGCATCTCGGCGGTCGTCCCGACCCACCGTGGTCCCTACGCGTTCGCGCAGGACACCAAGAACAAGCTGGGCTTCGTCGCCAACTTCACCGACTCGACCGTCCAGGTGATCGACCTCGACCCGAGTCACCCGACCTACCAGTCGATCGTCTTCTCGATCGGCATCGCCAACGGGCCCCTCGGATGAACGCGCGCGCGTCGCTCTCGGCGCTGGGGCTCTTGCTGCTCCTCGCACCTGGCTGCAGCACCACCCCGGTGATCGTCCCCGTGCGCTCGATGGAGCGCCCGAAGGACGCGGCGTTCCTGTGCCTCGAGATCACGAGCGACGGCAGCCCCCGCGGCGCGCCGATCGAGAAGTGCCGCGCCAACGCCCTGGGCCAGCCGGTCGACGTGGCGGGCAAGGCCGTCGACGGCACCGATCGCTTCCACCTGCACGCGGTGGTCACCCAGATCGCGCGCGGTGAGCTCGCCGTGGTCGACCTGGGCCGCGTCCCCGACGACACGAGCGACGGCCTCGGCCTCATCAAGGCCGATCCCCGCACTCCGGGCTACAACTTCCTTCCGGTCAGCGAGGCCCCCACCGCCGTGGTGGCCGACCCGGACGGCAAGGCGGTCTACGTCGCGAGCGGGCACACGCCGCGCATCGACATCATCCCCGCCGAGCTCCTCCGCGGCCCGATCGACACCAACTGGTACGACACCACGCTGCCGTGGCCGCACCTCGACTTCGATCCGCTCACCGAAGGCAAGCCCGGCTATCTGGCCATCGAGCGCGAGGGCGGCAAGAACGACCGCCTCTACGTCGTGCTGCCCGACACCAACCAGATCGCCGTCTTCGATCTGTCCGCGAGCGCGCTCGCTCCGACGCGCGTGGGCACGCTCAGGCCCACGCTCGCCGCGGCGTCGCCGCTGCCCGTGGCGCCGCGCGTGTGCCTCGACGCCAAGGGCGCGCCGCGCGCGTGTTTGCAGTGCGTGGACGGCGACGGCAATCCCAAGACGTGCGCCTCCGGGGACAAGACGCGCGAGGTCCCGTGCGGAGCAGGAGAGAGCACGCCCACCTGGTGGGACACGCTGCAGACGAGCAGCAGCGTCGCGGGTGCTTGCCTGGTCGACACCGGATTCCGGAGCCCGGCCGCCACCTTCGTCTCCTCGAAGACTCCGACCAGCTTCCACCTCGGTCCGGCCACGCTGGCGGCAGGGAAGCTCTTCGTCGCCGACGACGCGGCCCCCTACGTCCACGTGTTCGACGTGGCCGATGGCGCGGGCGTCGAGGTCGCGCGCCTCGACGTCGGGTCCGCGACCGCGCAGGTCGCGGTGAGCCCGATCGTCCCCGACGAGGTCACCTGGGACAACGCCGACGCCATCGAGGTGTGCGAGACCCGCGGGTGGGTGGGCGACGGCCTCGACCACACCGCCGACAGCAGGCGCGTCGCCGACAAGCTGGGCGGTCGCTGCCGCGCGCACCGCTACGTCTACGCGATCGACCGCAAGAACTCCGACGACGGCGACGGCACCATCGCCGTGGTCGACCTCCCCGTGGTCAAGCGCAAGGATGGCGGCGACGACATCGACCTCGCGGGCGCCACGCTGGCCCAGCCCTTCGCGTGCGACGCGCCGAGCTTCCCGGCCAAGCGCATCCCGCTCGCGGGCTTCGGCATCGGCAACAACCTGCCGGTCAAGGCGATCACGTTCGTCTCGCACGACCCGCCGACGTCGACCAGCATCGGCGGAGGCCTCACGGGCGTCCGGTGCCGTCCGGACAGGACCGCCGATGGCAGGGCCCGTCCCGTGAACGAGGAGCTCGACAAGGTCACCTACCCCCTGCGCGTCGACGCGGCGCAGTCCTGGAACAGCGCGTTCGGCAACGGCAGCGTGCGCTTCCTGCGTGGCACCTTCGCGCTGGCGGTGCTGGCGAGTGGTGCCGTCTTCCCGCTCGTGGTCGACGACTACGACTCGCTCTGTCGTGGGGCCGCCCCCGACGCCAGCAACGTCCTCGCGGAGATCGACTTCGCCAACATCGTCCGTCGTCACCACCCGCGCCCCGCGCGGATCTACAACAGAGACAACCAGCTCGCGCCCTCGCCGCCCACCCCGAGCCGCATCGCGGCCTCGCTGACCGTGAGCACCGCCGATCTCCCCAAGCTGACCGTGCTCGGCCCCACGCCCGAGGGCGCCAAGGGCAAGGAGCAGAAGGTCGACAGCCTGTTCGCGCTCAGCGGCGAGGACTGGGTCCTCACCTACGAGGGCGAGATTCCGGGCTTCGCCACCACCGTCAAGACCGTCGGCACGTTCCTCCAGGAGGGCGCCGACTGGGTGCTGCTCGATCCCGGCGCCGGCATCTGCCGCAAGGGCGCCGAGGCCGACGGCGCGAGCAACACCAACGACTACCTCCAGATCCTCGACGACCCGTGCACCCTGGCCGGTCAGTGCGACGCCGCCCAGGTGGCCGAGTGCGGCACCGCGTTCGGGGTCAAGGACGACATCGAGCTCCGCGGGCCGGCCTCGCGCCGCGACGTCCCCGTGAAGCGGCTCACCGACGACCGCTTCGTGCTCGACGTCGACGACGCCCCCCCGGCGGCCGGCTCTGCCCGGCGCCCGCTCACGTCGGCCGCGGCGGCCCGCCTCAAGCGCTGCTACCCGGGCCTCACCCACTACACGGTGCGCGCCCACAACGTCTGGACGATCGTCGGCGACGCGAGCGGCTTCCTGCACCGCCGGGTCGTCGACGACAAGAGCGCTGACAAGAGCTGCAAGGTCGACACGACCAAGCCGTCCATCGTGCAAGGGCGGGTCCCCGAGCTCGCCAAGGCGCCTGAATCCAGCGACCCGTGCGCGGTGTTCTTCAACCCGCAGGTCGGGCTCTACATGGTGAAGGGCAACGTCGTCACGCCGCGCGACATGACCTTCCGCTTCAGCAACAAGCAGGCGTTCGCCTCGCTCAGCATCTCGGTCGGCTCGCTGCCGACCACGGTGCTGCCGCTCAGCAGCTATCGCAAGGGCGTCGACGTACTCGGCTGGTACGCCTTCGCCACGGTCGACGCGAACGACCGCGGGCTCCAGCTGTTCTCGCTCGCCTCGGATCTCAGCGCGGCCCTGCGTACCGCGAACTGAGCCACGATGACGCGGAGCGCTTCGGGTCCTCCGAGTGCGGGTCGCCGCGAATCCGCGAGCAAGCGTGACGCGGCGCCGTTCGAGGTGCCCGACATCCCCGGCCTCGGACTGTCCGCCGCGCAGCGCGAGAGCCCGTCGCTCAAGACCCCGTTCATGCGCCAGTGGTTCTCCGCCAAGGAGCGCTACCCCGACGCGCTGATCTTCTTCCGCATGGGGGATTTCTACGAGCTGTTCCTCGACGACGCGGTGCGCGGCTCGCGGGTGCTCGGGCTCACGCTCACCTCGCGCAACAAGGGCGAGGCCGACGAGATCCCCATGGCCGGCGCGCCGCACCACAACGCCCACACCTACATCGCGCGCGCGCTGTCGCACGGCCTCTCGGTGGCGATCTGCGAGCAGATGGCCGACCCGGCCAAGTGCAAGGGCATCGTGCCGCGCGAGGTGGTGCGGGTCATCACCCCGGGGCTCGTCGTCGACGACAACGCCCTCGACGCGCGGAGCCACCACTTCCTGGTCGCGCTCGAGCTGGAAGACGGCGCGGTCGGCGTGGCCGCGCTCGATCACTCGACCGGTGAGCTCCTCGTGTGCCAGGTGGAGGACGCCGCCAGCGCCCTCGCGGAGCTTGCGCGCCTCGATCCGCGCGAGCTGCTGCTCTCGCCGGCGGCCTATCCGCTCGCCGAGTCGGTCGCGGCGGTGGTGCCGCGTGCGGCGCTGCGTCGCGACCCCGACGCGATCGAGGACGCCGAGGCGCTGCAGCGCATCGCCCAGCACGTCGGGCCCGCCGAGGCCGCCGTCGTGGCGCGCGACGTCCCGCGCGTGGCCCGCCGCGCGGTGGCCCGGGCGCTCGCCTACGCGCAGTCCCGCACGCCCGCGGCCAAGGTCGAGGTGGCGCGGGTCACCGCCTACGATCCGACCGACTCCCTCGTGATGGACGACGCCACCATCGGGCACCTCGAGCTCGTGCGCGGCGTGGACGGCGACCAGAAGACCACGCTGCTCACCCAGCTCGACGCGACGCGCACGGCCGGAGGCGCGCGCCTGCTCCGGCGGTGGCTGCTCGCGCCGCTGCGCGACGTCGCGGCCATCCGGCGCCGCCACGACGCCGTCGAGCTGTTCCTCCTCGACGCGCCGGTGCGCGAGGCCCTGCGCGGTCACCTCGGTCGCATCGCCGACCTCGAGCGGCTCTGTACGCGCGCGGCCCTCGGGCAGGCCAATCCGCGCGACCTCGGCGCCCTCCGCGATGGGATCGCCGAGCTCCCGGCGGTGGCCACCTTGCTCGCCCAGATCCGCGACCCACAGGCCGCGGAGGTGCTCGGCCTCGAGCGCCCGCTCGACGTGCTCGACGACCTCCTGCACGAGCTCGCGCGCGCGCTCGTCGACGCCCCCCCCGCGCAGGCGCGCGACGGCGGCATCTTCCGGCCCGACCACGATCCGGCCCTCGACGAGCTCGGCGAGCTGCGCAAGTCGGGCGACGCGATCCTGCTGCGGCTCGAGGGCCAGCTGCGCGAGGAGAGCGGCATCGCGAACCTCAAGCTGCGCTTCAACAAGGTGTTCGGCTGGTACCTCGAGGTGAGCAAGACCCACCTCGAGCGCGTGCCCGCGACCTGGCGCCGCAAGCAGACCGTGGTGAACGGCGAGCGCTACACGACCGACGAGCTCGATGCGCTGCAGGACAAGCTGCTCTCGGCCGAGGACCGCTACCACGAGCGCGAGCTCGAGCTGTTCGAGGCGCTCAAGGCGTCGGTCGCGCGTCGCAGCGCGCGCCTGCACGACACCGCGGCGCGGCTCGCCCGCTGGGACGTCGTCTCGGCGCTCGCCGACGTCGCGCATCGCCACGATCACGTGCGGCCCGAGGTCGACGGCACGCTCTCGCTGGTGCTTGAGGAGTCCCGCCACCCCGTGGTCGAGCGCCTCGCCCCGGCCGGCGGCGCGGGGCGCTTCGTGCCCAACGACGTGCGGGTCTCGGCCGAGCCCGACAGCGAGCGGCTGCTCGTGATCACCGGGCCCAACATGGCGGGCAAGTCCACGCTCATGCGGCAGGTCGCGCTCGCGTGCATCATGGCCCAGGCCGGCGCGTTCGTCGCGGCGCGGTCCGCCCGCATCGGCGTCGTCGACCGCGTGATGACCCGGGTCGGCGCGTCCGACAGCCTCGCCCGCGGGGCCTCCACGTTCATGGTCGAGATGCGGGAGACCGCCGCGATCCTCCGGCGCGCGACCCGTCGCTCGCTCGTGGTGCTCGACGAGATCGGTCGCGGCACGTCCACCTACGATGGCCTCGCCATCGCGTGGGCCGTGGCCGAGCACCTGCACGACGTGGTGGGCGCCCGCACGCTGTTCGCGACGCACTACCACGAGCTCTGCGAGCTCGCGACGAGCTGCCCCGGCGTGGGCAACTGGTCGGTCGCCGCCCGCGAGGTGGGCGACGAGGTCGTGTTCCTCCACCGCCTCGTGCAGGGCGGGGCGTCGCGCAGCTACGGCGTGGCGGTGGCGCGGCTCGCGGGCGTCCCCGAGCCCGTGCTGGCGCGGGCGCGGGCGATCCTCGGCAACCTCGAGCGCGGCGCCACCCTCCCGAGCGGCGGGCACGCCTCGATGCGTGGCAAGAACGCGCGGGGTGGCATCCAGCTCGACATGTTCGGCGGGGCCCCGGCGGCGGAGCCGGAGCGGCGACCCGCGCGAATGCACCCGGCCCTCGATACGTTGCGGCAGGTGGACGTCGATCGTCTCACGCCGATCGAGGCGTGGCAGCTCGTCGCCAAGCTCAAGGGGCTCGCATCGTCATGAAACGAACCATCGTCCTCGCGCTCGGTCTGCTCCTCGGGCTCTCCAGCAGCGCTGCGCACGCCGACAAGGGCCTCAAGCGGGTCGGCGTGCTGGGTGGCTTCACGGGGCTCGCGAGCGAGGGCACGTTCGCCGGATACGGCGGCGGTCTCACGCTCGGCTACGGCCTCACCGACGCCTGGACGCTGCGCATCGACGCCACCGCGAGCAGCAACCAGGCGACGGACAAGGGCGGTCGCAGCCTCGTGCTCGGCCAGAGCATCGGCGCCCAGTACGCGCTCGACATCATCCAGTTCGTGCCGTACTTCGGCGTCTACGCCGGGATCTACGAGCTCCGCGGCGGTGGCCTCAAGAGCATGCAGCTCAAGCCCGCCCTCTCGATCGGCGTGGGCCTCGACTGGATCCTGAGCCGCTCGTTCACCGTCGGTGCCGACCTGCGTGTGCACGCGCTCCCGGCCGACTTCGTCGGTTCGCCGACCGATCCGACGCCGTTCTACCAGACGACCATGCTCAAGGGTGAGTACACCTGGGGCTGGTTCGACTGAGGGCCCGTCCAAGGATGCCCCCCGGGGCTGAAGCCCGGGGCACCGACAACACCGCAAGCCCGGGCTGGACATCGCGCTGCAACGGACCGGCAGAAGGGAGTTCAGCCAGTCCGAGCGTGACCCCGAGCCCGGGGTCGATGCCCCGGGGGCATTCTTCGACATGTTTCGAGCGTATGCCTCGAGACGCGCGGACAAAACACAGAAGCCCGCGGTGAAGCGGGCTTGCTGGGCGGACAGCGAAGCGACTAGCGCTTGCTGTACTGGAAGCGCTTGCGGGCGCCGGGGCGACCGTACTTCTTGCGCTCGACCTTGCGGCTGTCGCGGGTGAGGAACCCGGCGCGCTTGAGGCTCGGACGGCGCTCGCCGTCGGCCGCGCAGAGGGCGCGCGAGATGCCGTGACGCACGGCCTCGGCCTGGGCCGAGGTGCCGCCGCCGCGGACGTTGACGAAGACGTCGAACTGGTCGACGGCCTCGAGCAGCTCGAGCGGCTGCTTGACGATCATGCGCGAGGTCTCGCGGACGAAGTAGTCCTCGAAGGTGCGCTTGTTGACGGAGATCTTGCCGGTGCCCGGCATGATCCAGACGCGAGCGCTCGCGCACTTGCGCTTGCCGGTGGCATAGGTGCGGTTGTCAGTGGTGGCCATCTTGTTCGACTCGCGGCTCAGAGCTTGATCGGGAGGGGCTGGGGCTTCTGCGCCGCGTGCGGGTGATCCGCGGTGGCGTAGACGTGGAGCTTCTTGATCATCTGCCGACCGAGCACGTTGTGCGGCAGCATGCCCTTGACGGCCTTCTCGATCGGAAGGGTCGGGTGATCGACGAGCACCTTGCGGTACGGGGTCGCCTTGAAGCCGCCGGGGATCGCCGAGTGGCGCCACCAGAACTTCTTGTCGAGCTTCTGGCCGGTGAGACCGACCTTGTCCGCGTTGACGACGACGACGAAGTCGCCCGTGTCCACGTGGGGGGTGTAGGTGGCCTTGTGCTTGCCGCGAAGCACACGCGCGATCTCGGAAGCGAGCCGACCGAGCGGCTTGCCGGATGCGTCGACCACGAACCACTGGCGGGACGCTTGGGCGCTGGCCGCGTTGGCAAAGAACGTCGTACCTTGGGACATCGAACGAGCTCCTGGAACCCCGTCGAGGACAGGGGGGCGGAACCCTAGGAGACCGAGCGGGCCTTGTCAACCCATCGGCGGAAGGATTCTCCGGGGGGCTAGAACGTGCCCGCGACGCCCACGGTCCCCACGCCGAAGACGGGCAGAATCGTGGGCGATCGGCCCGATTTCGCGGGCGTCGGCGTCGCCGTCTCGCGGGTCGCGAAGAACGCGAGCACGCCGCCGAGCGCGGTGCCGCCGAGGACCGCCGAGAGGAACACGCGCGTGCGCCCGGTGGTCTCCTCGCGGAACACGAGCGGGCTCGCGAGCGAGGCGCCGCCGAGCGCCCCGAGGAGGGCGCCGAGGTCGATCAGCATGACCCGCTGCACCGACGTCGTGAGCAGGCCCGCGGCCACGCCGCCGCCGAGCAGGCCGAGGCCCGTGCCGAGGCCGAGGCCGGTGTACGGGGTCTGCTTCAGGGTGCCGCGCGACAGCATGTCGACCGAGCTCCCGACGAGCAGGCCGAGCGCCGCGCCCGAGTGGACGATGGCCGCGTCGCCGTCGTCGTAGCGGGTGACCGCGAGGCCGGTGATGGCCGCGCCGGTGCCGAGGAGGCCGCCGAGCAGGCCGATCGCGGGTCGCTCGGACTCGGGCTGGAGGTTGCGCCCCGCCGCGATGTTGAGGCCGGCGACCACGCCCCACCAGCCGCCCGCGGCGAGGGTCCACGCCGCGCCGGGGGTGAGGTCCCACTCCTCGGCTGCGAGCAGCGATGCGCCGAGCCCGATGCCCCCGCCGAGCGCGAGCAGCGGGTAGAGGAGCCGCGGGTCGTCCGACGCCGATCGGCTGTAGATCGAGTACGCGCCGTAGAGGCCGAGCAGGGTGCTCGACGCCGCGAGCACGGGCCGACCCTTCGAGCGCCCCGCCTCTTCTTGCGGGCGCGGCTCGGCGTCGTCGGGGGTGGGCTTGCCGGGTGCGGCGCCGAGCTTCATCTGGACGAAGTCGCGCAGCATGAGGATCGCGCGCGTCGCGAGCTGCTTGCCGTCGACCTTCTCGACGCGCAGGAGCACCGTCGTCGACTTCGGCGGCACGGCGAGGATGCGCAGCACGAACGTGTCGCCGCCGGTCGGCTCGAGCCGTGGCGAGATCGCCCAGTGCCCCTCTGCCGCCGAGCCCAACAGATCGAGATCGCGCGCGCCGTCGCCGGTCAGCGTGGTGCCGAGATCGAGGGCGAGCCCCAGGTCTTGCGCGGCTTCTCGCAAGGCCGCCTCGAGCTCCTTGGTGCGCGCGAGCCACGGGTCGGTCGGGAGCACCCGCCGCAGGAGCTCCTTGCTCTTCTCGACGGCGAGGGGTGGCACGAGCACGGGCCCGAGGACCGCGTGCACGGCGGCGGACTCCGTCGAGGAGGCGGAGGCGGCGCCCTTGGTGGAGGCGGGCCCAGAGGAGGCAGGCCCAGAGGAGGCAGGCCCAGCGGCCGAGGACGGGGCCGGCGTGGCGGCGGGCTCGTCGGCGCGCGCGCTCCCGCCGCCGAGCACGAGCCACGAGGCCACGCACGCCGCGCCGACGACGCCTAGAACATCACGGTGCCGGAAACCCACGCGTCCCACAGGTAGCTCTCCGTGACGCGGAAGCGCCCACCCGGCAGGTCGATGGCCGGACGGTGGTTCGGGTTGGGGGAACCGGTGACGGTGACGCTGCCGACGGAGGATCCAGCGCCCTTGCAGCGGCCAGCGGCGCCGACCTCGGGGGAGAAGTCAGGGTTGCAGGCGTCGCTCGCGCTGACGAGGTGCGCCTGCGTGTAGGTGAAGCCGCCGCCGAGGTTGAAGCGAATGAACTCGGCCGCGTAGATGATGAAGCCGATGTGACCCCCGAACGAGCCGTGGGCCTCGACGTCGGTGACGCCGGTGAAGCCGAACGGGCGGCCGTAGTCACCGGTGCTCCCGCCCTTGCCGTCGGACACGTAGCGGGCGGGGTTGGTCGCCACCAGCGACGACGCGTTCGAGCTGCCGAGCGCGTCGAAGAGCGGGGTGTAGTCGCGACCCTGGGAGACGTACTTGCCGTTGAAGCGCAGGTCGATGGTGAAGCGCTGGAACTGCTCGCGGTTCTCCCACGGGTGGATCATCAGACCGCCGACGAGACCGCCCTGCAGCGGCGGGCGATTGGTGATGATGCCCTCGAGATCGCCGTAGTTGCCCATGTCCGTGTTGGCCTTCTGCCACTCGGCCATGAACCAGAAGCCGCCGTAGGGCTCCACGTAGCGATAGCGGTTGGACGCCACCGCGCCGAAGCGGATCGCGTTGGTGCCGCGGGAGATGCCGGGCGAGCGCGAGCCGACGTTGGGGTTGCGCACCCAGCGCCCGCCGACGAACTGCGGCGGCGCGTTCACGTCGGCGTTGAGGCCGGGGCACTGCGCGTACTTGGCGCCGGGCGCGAGCTTGAAGTTGGCGACCACGTCGTCGGGCACGTTGTCGGGGTTGGCGTTGCAGGCGTGCAGCGGCTCGCCGACGCCGAACCGGCCCTCGAGCTCGAGGGTGAAGGTGGGCTTGGACGAGTCGCGCCACTGGTTGAAGATGCTCCAGCGGAGGCCGACCGCGATGTAGTCGATGCCGCTGCGGTTCGGCGACTCGAACGGCACCTTGAACATCGGCAGGCCGGTGGCCGGATCGGACACGCGCCCGAAGTTGGCGTTCACGCCCTTGGCGCTGCCGTCGAGGTCGTCGAGGCTGCGCGAGTCGCTGAGGATCAGCGGGACGCGGATGAACGCCGCGAGGTCGTGGAAGATGCCGATGTCCGCGCGGAGGTTGAGCGTCGTGATGTCGTGGCGGTAGGTGGCGATGTTCTCGATGTTGTGGACGAAGCCACCCGTGGACTCTTGCCCGTCGGGCCCGAGGTTGCTCTCGCGCTTGATCTTCCCGCGCTCCCACGACTGGTGGATGCCGAGCGAGAGGTTGAGATCGAACGGGTCACCCTTGGCGGTGTCGAAGGCGTCGACCACGTCGACGACCTCGCCCGGCTCGGCCAGGAGGGTGGGCTCGGTGGGCTTCACCGGCTCGTCGGCGCGAGCTTCACTACCCACGAACAGCGCGGGACCCATCACCAACCCGCCGAAGGCGAGCAGAGACAGGACCCGGGGCGAAGGAAGGGGAGAGGCCCGCATCGGAGGTCACCACGCTAAAGGGCCGGGCTTCGCCCTGTCAACCAAGCGATTGGCCCCTGAACAGGCGCTCGCTTCCCCGTGCCAGGCGGCGCAAGAGCGGGCCTCGGACCGCCTATTTTCCGGGAGAAGGGCTCGGCGAAGGGGCCGGGGCCGGGCTCGGAGCGGCCGCGGCGGCGTCCACGGACCCGTCGGAGCCGGCGTCGAGGAGCGGGCTGCCCGGGGGCAGGACCCACACCGAGGCCGCGACGGCGAGGTGCGAGGTGAGCCCGGCGTAGGTGACCCGCTTGCACGCGGTGGCGGCGACCTTCTCGCCCGCCTTGGTCCAGGCGTCGCAAGCGAGCGCGTAGGCGCCGGCGAACGCGCAGTCGAGCGAGCGCTCGCGGGCGTGCTTGATCTGCTGGGCGGTGAGGATGCCGATGGAGGCCGCGGGGAGGGGCGGGCCCGCGTCCTTGGTGAGGC
The DNA here is from genome assembly GCA_016794445.1 of Myxococcales bacterium. Taxonomy (GTDB): domain Bacteria; phylum Myxococcota_A; class Polyangia; order Polyangiales; family JADJMO01; genus JADJMO01. The sequence goes on along the minus strand of JAEUKC010000401.1, from coordinate 21,294 downwards.
CGAGCAGCATCGACTCCGCCGAGGCCACGGCCGTGACCTGCACGCCGCAGCGGGTGATCAGGGTGGCGCCCTCCTCGTAGCGCTTGAAGGCTCCCTTGGCGCCCGGGTCGACGGTGCGGGACTGGTCGAGGTTGGTGAACGTGGCCGAGTCCTCGGCGTCGTACGTGCTCGTCTCGACCCCGGCGTGCACCTTCACGGTGGCCTTGCCGACGATGGCGACGAAGCCCGGGGTCGCGAGGTAGAGCTCGGCGCCCGGGCGCACGTTGGAGTTGCGATCGGTGGAGGCGTCGCCGTCGGCCAGGAGCACCGCGTCGGGCTCGGCGTGGGTGCACGGCCGGAACGTGGCCGGCCCCTTGAGGGTCACCTCGTGGCCCGTGCGGCGCACGCTGAGGGTGAGCGAGGCGCCTGTGGGCACGACGATCGGAACCGGGGCCTCGGACACGTCGTCCCCGGGCTTGAACCACGCGCCGCCTCCAGGAGGGGGCGTCGCGTAGGCGACGACGCACACCGGCGGCCGCGTCGACGGCTTGGGCACGGCGCTGCTGGAGGCAGCGGCGAGGGCGTCGCCGTCGGGCCCGATCGGCGGCGCCGTGGTGGCGGGCCCCGGCGGCTTGGGCTTGCGATCGCACGCCGCGCCGAGGAACAGGAGCGAGAGCGGCCCGAAGGCCACCACCACGCACGCGAGGCGGCCCAACCTCGGCAATCGAGCGGCGCGCATCACAGGACCCGCTGCTGCGGCCCGGTCGGCGAGTCGTCGTCGATCTCGGGGAAGATCTCGGCCGTGATGTCCTCGGCCTGCGCCTCCTCCTTGGCGGTGCGCAGCTCGCGGCTGGTCTGGTCGAGGCGGTCGGCGAGGACGCCGAGGAACTGCCACAGGATCTTGATCGCGAGCTCGTGCTCGCGGCGCAGGATGTCGAAGAAATCGGCGCGCCGGATGGCGACGAGCTCGCTCGGCACCTCGGCGATGACGCTCGCCGAGCGCGGCACGGCGCGGATGAGGGCCATCTCGCCCACGTGCTCGCCAGGGCCGAGCGTGGTGAGGGTGGCCTCGCCGCGCACGACCGCGACGCGGCCGGTGAGCACGACGAACAGCTCGTCGCCCTTCTCGCCCTCCTTCATGATGTAGGCGCCGCGCTCGTACTCGCGGATCTCGGCGGCCTGCATCACGCGGAGCAGCTCGCGCTCGGTGAGGCGCGAGAACAGGGCCATCTTGGCGAGGATCTCGCGCTTCTGGGTGAGCTTGCGCGCGCGGACCTTGTCGGAATCGTTGGCCTCGACGCGGACCAGGATGCCCGTGATGTTGTCCTTGCCGCCGGCCTCGTTGGCGAAGTCGATGAGCGCCTGGGCGGCGGCCTCGGCGGGGGTGTCGCGGAGGATCTCGGTCAGGCGGTCGTTGCCGTCGAGGTAGCCGTGGAGGCCGTCGGAGCAGAGGAGGTAGGTGTCGCCGGGCAGCACCTCGATGGCGAGGGTGTCGACCTCGACGCGCTCGTAGACGCCGACCGCGCGGGTGATGGCGTTCTTGTGAGCGACCTTCTCGATCTGCTCGCGCGAGAGCTTGCCGCGCTTGATCAGCTCGTTGAAGACGGTGTGGTCCTCGGTGACCTGCTGCTGGCGACCCTCGCGCACGAGGTAGATGCGGGAGTCGCCGACGTGGGCGATGAACCCCTTGTTGCCGAGGAACAGCATCGCCGAGAGCGTGGTGCCCATGCCGCGCTTGCCGGTGTCGGCGGCGGCCTCCTCGTGGATGCGGGCGCAGGCGCGCTGCACGGCGAACTCGAGCAGGTTGAGCACCTCGCGCGCCGAGACCTTGGCCGCGCCCGAGGCGCCCTGCTCGTAGTCGTCGATCAGCTGGCGCTGCTTGCGCACCTCTTCGTGCACCGTGCGCACCGCGAGCGCGCTCGCGACCTCGCCCGCCGCGTGCCCGCCCATGCCGTCGGCCACCACGAACATCGCGAGCTTCTTGTCGACGAGGTAGTTGTCCTCGTTGTGCTCGCGGACGCGCCCGACGTCCGTGGCGGCGAAGAAGCGGATTCCGTCGGAGAGGGGCATCGGGGTCTCCTGGTCGTAACATGACCGGCGACCGCACGGGAACCGCCCGCGGTATGCTCGCGTCCATGGGCCCCGGGGCGCTGGTCGTCTTCGGGCTGGTCCTCTCCCTGGCCCGGCTCGGCTGGGTGGTGTTCGGGCTCGAGATCGACGCGCGGGGCTTCACGAACGTCGTGCGCAGGCTGATCCTCACGGCCGACCTGGAGCGTGCGCGAAGGCTCTGCGCGGCCGTCTCGACGCCGGTCACCGACGCGACCGCGGCGCTGCTCACGGCCCCGATCGAGGGCGGGCGAGAGGGGCTCGAACAGGCGTTCCTGCGGGCCTTCCAGGCGCGAACGCGGCGGGTGCGGGAGACCGTCTGGGTGCCGCCCATCGCGGCGATCGCGCTCGGCGCCGGGGCCTTGCTCGGCTTCGCGCAGGGTGGCGCGCGGTGGCTCGTGGTCGGCGCCGCGGTCGGAGGGGTCGCGCTCGTGCTCACCGGCTTCCGGCTGGCGCGCATGCTCGGCGCGGCGACGGCGACGCGCGACGAGCTCATCGAGCTGCTCCTGTCGAAGAGCGCGTACCGGGGATCGCGGCCTTGAGGGCGACCTCGAGGGCGCAGGGCGTGTCCGAGCATGCCCCCGGGCTCAAGGGCTTCAGCCCGGGGGCATTCTGCGACCCGTGTTCACTTCAGGGCGGCAGCCTGGCGAGAGCCGGCCCGAGCACCCCGCGGAAATCGAGCAGCGGCGCCGCGAGATCGCCCTTCGCGTCGACCCGTGCGCGCAGCGTGGCGAGCGTGAACGCGCGCGGATCGAGGCGCTCGTTCACCTCTTCCCACGCGAGCGGCGTCGACACGGGCGCGCCGTCGACCGCGCGGAGCGAGTAGGGCAGCACGAGGCTCTTGCCGAGGAAGTTCTGGCCGTGGTCGAGGTAGACGCGGCCGCCGCGCTTGTCGCGCTCGGTCTCGAGGGTCACCCGCGCGGGCAGCGTGTGGGCGATCACGCGCGAGACCCGGCGCGCGAAGTCGTGCACGGTGTCGACGTCGTGGCCCTTCGCGAGCGGCACGAGCACGTGCAGGCCCTTCTGCCCGCTGGTCTTGGGCACGCTCGCGAGCCCGAGCATCTCGAGCAGCTTGCGGAGGGCGAGGGCGATGTCGATCAGCTTCGCGTACGGGGTGCCCTCGGGCGGATCGAGGTCGAAGATCGCCCAGTCCGGCTCGGTCAGGCTGCCGACGCGGCTCGCCCACCCGTGGAAGGTGAGCGCGGCCTGGTTGACCATCCAGAGCAGCCCCTCGGCGTCGTCGATCACGATGCGGCGGTTGCCGTCGATGAACACCGCGCGCAGGTAGTCGGGCGCCTTCGGCGGCATGCGGTGCTGGTACCAGGTGAAGTCGTCGATCCCGTCGGGCCAGCGCTGGCAGACGACCGGGCGATCGCGGAGCAGCGGCAGCATCAACGGCGCGATGTCGCGGTAGTACGCCGCCACGGCCTGCTTGGTGAGCCCGTCGCGCGGGTACATGAGCTTGTCGGCGTTGGTCACCCTGGCGGGGGCCGAGAGGTGGTGGTCGGGCAGCGGCCCGAGGAGCGACACGAGCGGCGCCGTCGGGTCGTCCGCGCGGGCGAGGAGGCCGGGGACGCCGAGCGAGCGCGCCGTTCGCTTCGCGTCCTCGAGGGCACCGGGGAGCGTCCCCGAGAGCGCGAGGCCCGGGCCGTGCCCGGCCAGCGCGGCGCCGAGGCGCGCACGGCGCTCCACGAGCGGGAGCGCGCCCAGGTCCTCGCCGTCGAGGTGCAGCAGATCGGCGAACAGGAGCACCAGCGGCGGGCCGCCCCGCATCGGCGAGCCGTCGGCCACGTAGCCGCGCAGGAGCTCGAACGAGGGCCGCATCGCGGGGTCGAGCGCGGCGATCCAGGCCTCGCCGACCAGCGTCTTGACGGGCCAGCGCACGAGCGCGCGGACGAGGCTCGGGAAGCACTCGGCGAAGTCGCGGTAGCTCTCCGAGACGAGGCGGACGCCATCGGTGCCCTTGGCGACGAGCACCCGGTGACCGTCCCACGCGAGCTCGAGCGCGTGCCCTTCGTTCGCCTCCCCGATCACGACGCCGGGGAGCCGGTGCCGGCGCGACAGCGCGAACGCGCGGGTGTCGGCGCCGGCCTTCGCCACGGCCTCAGCTCCGCACGCGCCGCATGTCGGGGTCGTAGAGCGGGCGCAGCGAGGCGATCGCCGGGTACTTGCGGCCCGCGACGTCGACCTCCCACGTGCCGGCCGCGATCCACGCCGCGTCGAGCGGCACCCCGCGCGCGTCGATCATCGCGAGCCCCACCGCGCCGCCGAGCGTGAAGCCGTAGGAGGCCGCGCGCACGTAGCCCACCTCGACGCCGTCGCGGTGCACGATCTCTGCGTGGAACAGGAGGGGCTCCGGGTCCTTCACGAGCACCTGCAGGAGGCGGCGCGTGAGCGGGCCGGCGGCCTTCCTGGCGAGCACCGCCTCGCGCCCGAGGAAGGGCTTCGTGAGGTCGACCGCGAACCCGAGGCCGACGGAGAGGACGTCGTCGGTGTTGTCGATGTCGTGCCCGTAGTCGCGGTAACCCTTCTCCATGCGGAGGCTCGCGAGGGCCTTGAGGCCGGCGTGGCGGAGACCGAGCGGGTGGCCCGCCTCGACGATCCTCTCGTACACGTGCAGCGCCTGCTCGGTCGGGACGTAGAGCTCGTAGCCGAGCTCGCCGAGGTAGGTGATGCGCACGGTGAGCACGCGGGCGAACCCGACGTCGATCTCGCGCGCGGTGCGGAACGGGAACGCCTCGTTGCGGAGGTCCGTCGTGGTGAGCCCCTGCAGGAGCTCGCGCGAGCGCGGGCCCTGCACGTTGATCTGCGCGTAGGCCGAGGTGACGTCGGTGACGAACACGTGGGCGTCGGCCGGGAAGTGCCGGCGCATCCACGCCTCGACGTGGCGGTGTGCAGTGTCGGAGGCCACCACGAGGAAGCGATCGTCGTCGAGCTTGGTGACGGTGAGATCGGCCTGGATGCCGCCGGCCTCGTCGAGCCACTGGGTGTAGGTGATGACCCCCTTCGCCCCGTCGACCCGGTTGGCCGAGAGGTGCTCGAGCAGGCGCCCGGCGTCGCGGCCCTGCACGAGGAACTTGGACATGAACGACATGTCCATCACGATCACGCCCTCTCGCGCCGCCTGGTGCTCGGCCTGCCAGTAGGGGAACCAGTTCTGCCGGCCGAACGAGAGCTTCTCGACGCGCGGCTCGACCCCGTAGGGCGCGAACCAGTCGGGGCCCTCCCAGCCGCTGACGTCCTTGAAATAGGCCCCGTTGGTGGCCAGGCGGTCGTGCAACGCCGAGCGCTTGGCGCCGCGCGCGGTCATCATCGAGCGCGTCGGGTAGTGGCACTGGTAGACCATGCCGAGCGACTCCACGGTGCGCACGCGGCGGTACTCGGGGTTGCTCTGGTAACGGTGGAGGCGGGCGATGTCGAAGCCGGTGATGTCGACGTCGGGCCGCCCGGTGAGGATCCAGTGCGCGAGCACGCGCCCGAGGCCGCCGCCGGTGAGGATCCCGATCGAGTTCATGCCGGCGGCGACGAAGTAGTTGCGCACCTCGGGCGCCTCGCCGACCACCGGCGCGAGGTCGGGGGTGAAGCTCTCGGGGCCGCAGAAGAACTTGCGCACGCCGACCTCGAGCGAGGCCGGGACGCGGCGCATGGCCTTCTCCACGTAGGGGCCCATGCGATCCCAGTCGGGCGGGATCTCGCCGAACGAGAAATCGTCGGGCACCCGGCCCACGTTCCACGGCGCGCAGACCGGCTCGAAGAGGCCGACCATCAGGCCGCCGACCTCCTCGCGGAAGTAGCCGTACGAAGACGGGTCTTCGAGCACCGGGAACGACCTGGACAAACCCGGGATCTTGTCGGTGATGAGGTAGTAGTGCTCGGCCGCCTGCAGCGGGACGACGACCCCGATCTGCTCGCCGAGCTGGCGCGCCCACATGCCGGTGCAGTTGACGACCACCTCCGCCTCGATGTCGCCGCGCGGGGTGCGCACGCCGCGGACGGCGCCGTTCTTCACCAGCACCTCGGTCACCGGCGTGTTCTCGAGCACCGTCACGCCGGCGAGGCGCGCGCCCTTCGCGAGGGCCATGGTGACGTCCACGGGGTTGGCGCGACCATCGCCCTTCACGTAGAAGCCGGCGAGCAGATCGTCGGTGCGCGCGAGGGGGAACAGGTCGTGGATCTCTCGCGGAGAGATCTCCTGGACGTCCACGCCACAATGACGATTGAACGCGGAGACGCGCCGGTATTCCTCGAGGCGATCCTGGTCGGCCGCCACCTCGATGAACCCCACGGGCTCGAACCCCGTGGCGAGCCCCGTCTCGGCCTCGAGCCGCGCGTAGAGATCGCGCGTGTACTTGCGCATCTCGGTCGACGTCTCGGAGGTGGAGCCGAAGGTGACGATGAGCCCGGCGGCGTGCCAGGTGGTGCCCGACGTGAGGCGATCGCGCTCGAGGAGCACCACCTCGCGGCAGCCCATCTTCGCGAGGTGGTAGGCCACCGAGCAGCCGATGATCCCGCCCCCGACGACGACGACCCGCGCGTGCTTGGGTAGTTGCTCCGGCATGGGCCGGCAGCTTAGTCACACCCGGCCGCGGGCGAGGATCTTCTGCAGGTTCTGGCGGCTGATGCCGAGGAGCGCGGCGGCCTGGGCCTTGTTGCCCTGGGTCCGCGCGAGCGCCTCGAAGACCATCGAGCGCCGCACGGCGTCGAGCACGTCGGGCATGTCCCAGGTGCCGACCACGCGCCGCACGACGGCGTCGACCTCCAAATCCTTGGGGGCCTGCAGCCCCTCGACGACCTCGAGGATGTCCTCGGCGGTGAACGGCTTGGCGATGAAGGCGGCCACCCCGGCGCGACCGAGCGCCAGACCTTCGGCCGCCTCCGCGAACCCACTGATCGCGATGACCGGAGGGGCCGGGTGGAGGTGGGAGGCCGCCCACGCGACGTCGACGCCGCTCCCGCTTCCGCCGAGCTTCACGTCGGTGATCACCAGATCCACGCCGGTCTCGAGGGCGGCGATGGCCTCCTGTACCGTTTCGGCCAGGACCAGTTCGGAGCCCAGGCGTGCGAGGATCCTCCCGAGCAGCTTGCGAACGAGCGGCTCGTCATCGACGACGAGGATCTTCTTGAAGGGCACCTACCAGCACTCCTTGCAGGTGGAGGCGACGACTGCGGGGGATTGAAACCCGGTCCACTGCCTCCGTCGACGCAACACTTGTTGCATGTCAAAGAGAGTGGACGGCCCTCCGCGGTTCGAGTTGAGCCTGATCGGAAGTGCTGTAGCCTCGACCCAATGGGGGGATCGGAGACGGTCGACGACTCGCGGGGGAGGGAGGCCGAGCGCGCGCCGCCGATCCCCGGGGTCGTCGTCGTGGCCACGACTGGCCAGCCGGTGTGCCGGCCGATGGCGAGGGTCATGGCCTGCCCAGAGCAAGCGACGGACCGTCGGTGTCCGCCACGATTCCCCATGAATTCAGGCCGCCGCGGAGGGCTCTGCCCGGCACGTCTCCTGGCACGCGTGCCAGTTCCTGTGCCGGCGTGGAGGTCGATCGTATCCTTCGCCGGTGCGGGGGGCGCTCATCGGTTCCGAGCTCGGGGGGCGGTATCGCATCGTCCGTCGGATCGGCGCGGGCGGGATGGGCACCGTCTACGAGGCGGTGGTCCGCAACACCGGGGCGCGCGTCGCGATCAAGACCCTGCACGCCGGCGAGGGTGGGCACCAGAAGGCCGCCCGCTTCCGTCGCGAGGCGCGCGCGATCGCGGCGATCGAGCACCCTGCGGTCATCCGCACGTTCGACGTCGGCACCACCGAGGACGGCTCGCCGTACCTCGTCATGGAGCTGCTCTCGGGGCGCACCCTCGCGAGCCTGGTCGAGCGCGTCGGCAAGCTCCCCGTCCCCGTGGCGCTCGCGATCGTCGAGCAGGTGCTCGAGGGCCTCGTCGCCGCGCACGTGGCCGGCGTCGTCCACCGCGATCTGAAGCCCGAGAACGTGTTCCTGCACGTGGGCGCCACCACGACCGGCCCGCGCGCCACCGTGAAGATCGTCGACTTCGGGATCGCCAAGCTCGTCGAGGGCCTCGAGACCGCGCGGTTGACCGCGACCGGCACGGTGCTCGGGACGCCGGAGTACATGTCGCCCGAGCAGGCCGCGGGGGGCGCGGTCGACGCGCGCGCCGACGTCTACGCGACGGGCCTCCTCGCCTACGAGATGCTCTCTGGCCGGCGCCCCTACGCCGACCTGCCGCCGCAGCGGATCTTCGCCGCGATCCTCGCCGGCGCCGCGCCCGCGCTCTCCGAGCGGGACGCGACGCTGCCGCCCAAGATCGTCGCCTGGGTCGAGCGCGCGATGGCGCGCGATCCGGCGGCGCGCTTCCCGAGCGCCCCCGCGGCCCTCAGCGCGCTCCGGGCCACGTTCGCCGACCAGCGCCTGCAGGCGGCGATCGCCGAGGCGCGCACGAGCCTCACCGATCTCGTCGACGCCGAGCCGAGCTCGCGCGCGGAGCCGCCCACGGTCGGCCAGGTCACCCCGCGCCACGAGGCCCACCCCTCGGTCCACATGCAGCGGCGCACCATGGTGACGGCGTTCGTCACCGGCGTGGTGGTCGCCACGGTGATGGACGGGTTCACCCTCGGCCCGAGCCTGCGTCACCTGCCCTTCTCCCTCCTCGGCACCGGGGCGGGGGTGATGCTCGGCTCGATCCTGCTCGGGCTCGCGTGGTCCGCGGTCGCGCTCGGCGCGCCGATCGCGCGCGTGTCCGAGTCGGCGGGCGCGGTCGTGGCGCTCGGCGCGTCGCAGGCCGTCCACCACTTCTACCTCGCCCTCCTCGCCATCGCCCCGGGCCTCGCGCCCAACCCCTGGGTGCGCAGCGTCGGACTCGGCGCCGCCGCGCTCGCGATCCCCGCCGCCTTCGCGGTCACCCGCGGCCAGCTCGGCGCACGGGCGCACCCGCTCGAGGGCTGGGCCTACGCCGCGGCGATCGGCCTCGGTGTCGTGGCGAGCCGCGCGAGCTCGGCGCTGCTCTTCGTCGCGGCGATCTCGCTCGTCGTGTCTCTCGGCTCCGCGTGGGCGCTCATCCGCGCCGCGCGCGGCATCACCGACGTGGACCGCGCGCGCAGGGTGCGCAGCACCGCGCTCGGCCTCGCCCTCCACGGGATCCTCCTCTCGGCCAAGCTCCTGCCCATGCTCGGGGCCACGCTGCAGGTGTTCTCGCTGGTGGGCCTGTTCCCGATCGGCCTCGTCGCCTACGGCGTGCTCGGCATCGACACGGTCGCGCGCGAGGCCCGGCGCACGACGCAGGCCATCGCGCTGTTCTCCCGCTTCGCGACGATGCTGCTCGGGGTCTACGTGGCCGCGTTCCTCGTGCTCGCGGCGCAGCACTTCGACAAGCGCACCGACCTGTTCGCGCTCGCGCCGCCGCTCGTCACCGCCGCGGTCGCCCTCGTGCTCGCCTGGCGCATCTTCGCGGTCGAGGCGCCCACCTTGCGCACGTGGCTCACGGGCCTCGCCCTCGGTGCGATGGGCGTGCTCAAGCTCACGTGGGCCTACGGGGCGATGGCGCCGATGGGCAACCGCTTCGTGGACGACGCGGGCATCGTCTGGTTCTCGCGCGCGGCCAACACGTGGTTCGTGTTCTACCCGCCGCTCGTCGTGCACCTCTGCCGCCTCGTGACCAAGCGCGAGGGCGACCGGTGGGTGCTGTTCACCGCCTATGCGCTGCCGCTGCTGGTGGCGCCGATCACGCTGTCGGAGGGATTCTTCCCCAAGGCGCAGACGTTCTGGTTCGGCACCATCGTGCAGGGCGGGTGGGGCTACGCGTTCTTCTACTCGGTGGCCGGCGGCTGCTTCGCCTACGTGCTCGTGCTCGTGCTCGGCAGCCTCCGCCACGTCGACGGGCCCGACCGCGCGACGCGCCAGCTGGTCGCCGTGGGACTCATCGGCACGAGCGCGCTCCTGATCATGGACGGCGTGCCGGTCGCCGGCACCAGCGTCTACCCGTTCGGCAACTTCGCCTTCGTGCCGCTCGTCGTGCTCGCGTACGGCCTGCTCCGCGGCGAGATCCCCGAGCTGTCCACGTTCGTGCGCCGTGGCCTCCTGCACACGGCGCTCTCCGCGCTCCTCGCGGTGTGCGCCGGCGCGCTGCTCGTCAGCGTCCTGCGCTACACGCGCTCGTCGAACCCGCTCGTCGGCGCGACCGCGGCCGTGCTGGTGGTGCTCGTGACCATCGAGCCGCTCCGTCGCCTCGGTCAGGCCGGCATCGATCGCATCCTCGGCACGCAGTTCGACGACCACGGCGCGATCGAGCGCCTCGGTCGGGTCGCCGGCACGCTCGAGGGTCCACGCGCGCTCGCGGACGAGGCGGCGCGCCTGCTCGCCGAGGTGACCCGCGCGACGCGCGTGGTGGCGCTGCTCGACGACGGGGACGGGCGGCTCACGAGCGGGTCGCTGCAGCTCCTGCCCGACGACCCGGCGCTGCGCGAGATCCGTCGCACGTCGGCGCCGCTGCGGTGCGGACCGGACGCGACGTTCTCCGTCCCCGGCCCGCTCGCCTCGATCGGTCGGGAGCTGATCCTCGTGCCGCTCGGCACCTCGACCGGCTTCCTCGGCGCGCTCGTGGTGGCGCCGTCGGGGAGCGAGCCGCTGGTGGTGCCCGCCGCGCGCCGGTTCCTCCACGCCTACGCGGATCTGGCCGCGCTCCTGGTCGATCGCGCGACCGTCCACGAGCGCGTCGACGAGGAGGTGGAGCGTCGGACCCGCGCCCTCGCCGAGGTGGTCGCCGAGCTCGAGCGCACGAGCGGGGAGCGCACGCAGACGATCACCGAGGACGAGCCGTCGCCGGGCGCGGCGGTCACGCTGCAAGAGGGCACGGGCTAGGGATCGAAGGTGACCACGGCGCGGAGGCCGAAGTGGTCGCTGAGATACTCGAACGGGGTCGCGAGCTTGGTGTCGAACGTCCGCAGGGTCGACTTCACGCGGCTCTTGTCCACGCCGCCGAGGTAGATGTGGTCGAGCCAGGTGTTCTCGACGCCGCCCGTCAGGAGGGTCGTCTTGCAGAACGTGCACTTCGGCACATATCCCGCTGCGAGGGCCTCGACGTAGACCTTGCCCAGGGAGTCGAGCACGTACGCGCCGTAGCCCTGGATGGGCGCACCCTCGGCGGGCGGTACGGCGATGGCCGGAGAGGCGTTGAGATCCCCGAGGAAGATCACCCGGTTCTTGGACGCCTTGGCCCACGCGAGGATGGCGTCGATCTGCACCTTCTGTTCCGCCTCCCAGCGCTTCTTGGTGGCGGTCTCTCCGCCGTTCCAGGGGCAGGAGTTGGGCAGCAGCTCGTCGTCGTTCACCGGCGAGAGGTGGTTGCAGTAGACGTCGACCTTGGCTCCGTTCGGCAGCGTCGCTGTAGCTCGCACCACCGAGCGCTGCTGCCAGCAGCCTGGGACGACGAGCTGCGTGACGTCCGTGAGCGTGTGCTTGGAGAGGAGCAGCGGGCTCGCCTGCCCACCGAAGCCGAGCCCGAGCCCCGGCGCCTTGCAGACCGCAGGGATGGTGGAGAGCTTCTCCGAGACCATGTTGGAGACGAGGCACGAGTAGCAGGACTTGTCGGCGGGACCGAGGAGCGCAGCCACGTCGGCGAGGCACTTGTCCCTGGCGTCGGCAGTGGTCGTGAGGCGGTCCTCGATCGAGCATTTGTCGGTCAGGCATTTGACGGCCGCATCGATCTCCTTCTCGAGCCCCGCGCAGGGCGCGGTCGTGGGCACCGCCGGGGTCGCGTCGACCTTCGTGCTGCGGTCCGTCTTCGGCCACGCGCTGTAGGGGTAGTTCGCCTTCATGGCACCGGCGATCGCGACCTTGTCGGTCTCCTGCCAGACCTCCTGCAGGCAGGCGATGTCGCCCGCGAGCTTGCCGAGCTCCGCGACGATCAAGGGCCGCCGCTCGGCCACGAAGGCGACGGCGGCTCCCGCGAGCGCCACGTTGTAGGTGTCGATCTGCAGATCGACCGGGCCGCTCACGAACGTGTCGGCGGCGTCGGACCCGGCGTCCGTGGTGACGCCGGTGTCGGACCCGGCGTCCGTGGTGGCGCCGGTGTCCGGGGTGGGCTTGTCGTCGTCGCCGCCGCACCCGGCGAGCACGGCACTCACGACCATCATCCTCGAGAGAGCGTGTTTCGCGTTCATGCCTGCACGGTACGTCGCGCCCGCCCACGCGGACCATGGTCATTTCTCCGATGCCACCCTTGCCAGTCATCGCCTGCTCGGTGAGGCTCTCCCCGTGGCCAACGCGTTCGCGCTCCGACTCGACGCCCTCGTCGGCGCCCGGCTCGGGCCGCGCCTGACCGCCGCGGGATTCGGCAAGTCGCGCCGCACGTTTCGTCGCAGCCGCGGCCCGCTGATCGACATCTTCCAGGTCCAGGCGAGCCAGTGGGGGTCGGTCGACGAGGGGCGGTTCACCATCAACCTCGCCATCTACGTGCCGGGCATCCTCACCGCGCTCGGCGAGACCCCGCACGCCGAACCCCCCGAATACGTCGGGCACGTGCGGCGGCGCATCGGTGATCTCGAGAGCCCGAAGCAGGATCGCTGGTGGGAGCTCCGCGCCACCACCGACCTCGTGGCCCTCGCCGCAGTGCTGGAGACGACGTGGCTCGAGAAGGTCGACCCCTGGTTCGGGCGCATCGCCACCCTCGAGGACGTGCGGCGCAACTGGTCGAGCGCGGCCAACGACGTCCAGGGCGTGGTCCTCTCCTACCTCCTCGGCGACCTCGACAGCGCGCGTCTCGATCTGCGCGTGCTGATGCAGACGCTGCCTCCCGAGGCCAGCGAGGAGCGCGCGCGCGCCCAGCGGTTCGCGGCCGAACACGGGCTCACCTCCGACCAGCTGGTCGACTCGAGCCGCGACTAGCGAACCGTCGGCGCCCTGGGCTGGCTCTCACGATCATGCGTCTCGCCGTGGCGATCGTTCCCCTCGCGGTGCTCCTCGGGTGCAAGGCGGCAGCGCCGGTCGACGCGGGTCCGGCCGCCGCCGAAGAACGCGCGCGCGCGGCGCTCGCGCCCTTCAAGGCCTCGCTCAAGGAGGCCCTCCTCGGCGCGCTGAAGGACGGCCCCGAGAAGGCGGTCGAGGTGTGCGCGTCGGCCGCGCCATCGCTCGCCAGGAGCGCCAGCAAGGACGGGGTCGCCGTGGGTCGCACCTCGAGCAAGCTCCGCAACCCCGACAACGCGCCGAAGGCCTGGCTCGGGCCCGTCCTCGCCGAGTTCGAGAAGGCGCCGAGCGGCAGCGAGACCAAGAAGACGGTCGCGCTCGGCGGCGGCCGCTACGGCTACGCCGAGGCGATCTGGATCCAGGCCCCGTGCCTCGCCTGCCACGGCGCCGCGGTGGCTCCCTCGGTCAAGGCAGCGCTCGCCCGCTATCCGAAGGACGCCGCCACGGGCTACGCGCTCGGGGAGCTGCGCGGGGTGTTCTATGCGGAGATCGAGCCGCGCTAGCCTGCGGGCGTGAGCAAGGTGTTCCCGGGCATCGATCGCGCGCTCGGCGCGTGGATCCGCAAGCAAGCGCTGTTCTTCGTGGGCACCGCGCCCCTTGCCGACGACGGGCACGTCAACGTCTCGCCCAAGGGCCCCATCGGGTCGCTCCGGGTGATCGATCCGAAGACCGTGGCCTACCTGGACGTCGTGGGCAGCAGCGCCGAGACCATCGCCCACCTGCGAGAGAACGGGCGCATCGTGGTCATGTTGTGCGCGTTCGCGGGGCCGCCGCGGATCGTCCGGCTGCACGGCCGCGGAGAGGTGCTCGAGCCGACCGACCCGGCGTTCGCCGCGCTGCTCGCGGCGCACGAGTTCGAAGACGCGGGCCTGCCCGAGGCGCGGCGCGCGATGGTCGTGGTGCGGCTCGACCGCATCAGCGACTCGTGCGGCTACGGCGTGCCCCGCCTCGACTACGTGGGCGAGCGCCCCCAGATGGCCGCGTGGGGTCGCAAGAAGCTGCGCGCCGGCGGCGTCGCCGCGATCGCCGAGTACCAGAGCGCGAAGAACGCGCGCAGCATCGACGGCCTGCCGGCGCTGCCGCTCGAGCCGAGCGAACCGAAGAAGCGCGCTAGGCCGCGTTGACGTCGCCGCGCACGAGCCCGTATTGCGCGAGCATCACGGCGAGCGACGCGAAGCGGAACAGCGGCTCGTCGTCGACCACCACGAGGGCGCTGCCGTCGCTCGCGACCTCGACCTCGCAGCCAGCGAGGGAATCGGTGCCGTGGGTGGAGCGCAGCGAGTAACGAATCGAACCAGTCATGAATCTCTTTCGCACAAAGCCGGCGCGCGAAAGGAGTTCGTGCGAGCGGGAGCGGCGACCCTAGCACGGGCGCACGCCGTACGCTTGTCGTTGACCCAGCGGTCACCGCCCGCCACTCTGTGGGCACTCATGAAGATGCCCTGCCCCTCGTGCGGCGCGATTTGCTTCGCGCCGGGGACTTCCTCCGCAGAGAGGAGGGTGCGGTGCGCGATCTGTGGCACGCACGTCTCGCTGGGTGCCGGCGCCGAGGAGTCGCCGCACAGCGTCCCCCTGAGCGAGCCCCAGCGCGCCACGCCGATCCTGTCGCTCTCTCGCATCGAGTCCGCGTCGAACGGCGTCGTCGGTCAGACGCTCCTCCTCCTCGAAGACGGCCGGATGGAGCTGCGCGCCCTCGACGGAGACATGATCCTCGTCACCGGCCACGCGAGCCGCGCCACCGTCTCGGCGTGGCGCTCGCTGGTCGCTTCGCGGGCCCTCGAGGCCTTCACCGGCGCGACCGGCGATGCGTCCGAGGGGCGCCGCTACGATCTCGAGCTCGCGGGCAGCAAGCACTCGTGGACCGGCACGCCGACGGCGCCCTCGGCCACGCGCATCTGGTCGATGTTGACCGGCCTCTGGGGCATGGTCGCCGAGACTCCGCTCTAGCGAGACCGCACGAGCCACGCGCGGAACTCGAGCTCGGCCCGCGCGGCGCGCAGGTCGGGCGCCTCGGTCCAGGCGATCCGCTCCCGCGCCCAGGCCTCGCGCGGGTCGCCGGGGTGGGCCTCGAGGAACGCGGCCAGGCTCGCGCACCAGGCACGTTCGTAGGCCAGCACGCGGTCGGGCCCGAGGTGGATCGAGGCCGCGGCGTCGGCCGACAGCAGCGCCTCGACGTCGGCCGCGCGCGCCACCCCGAAGGCCCTCTCGGCGCGGGGGCCCGTGGCGACCAGCTCGGCGAGCAGGGTGTGGATCGCGACGGGTCGGAGCGCCGTGCGGGCCCGACGCCAGCCCTCGAGGGCCTCGCCGAAGGCGTGGACGGCGCCGACCACCGTGACCAGCGCGAGCCCGGTCGGTCGCGCGCGCGCGAGGTAGGTCTGGGCGTCGAGTGTGTGGAGCTCGATGCCCCCGAGGTGTCGGGTGCGCGCGCGCGCGGCCTCGGTCGCGCCGGGGGAGGCGTCGACGCTCGTCGCCTCGCACCCGAACCGCTCGGCGAGGAGCCGCGAGAGATCGGCGCGCCCACCCCCGAGATCGAGGGTGCGTGCGCCGGCGGTCAGCGCGGCGGGCGAAAGCAGCGCGAGGAGCTCGGCCTCGGTCAGCGGGTTCATGAACGGCATCGCCGCGTGGCCCACCAGAGAGAAGCGATCGCGAGGGCTCACCCCGCCGATGATACGCTCCCAGCATGGTGCGTCGCCTCGCCCCCGCGCTGCTCGTGGCCTGTGCGGGGGCCGGCGAGGACGCGATCGTCGCGGATGCGACAGCGGACGTCGCCGACGCCGCGGTCGAGGGGAGCACGGACGCGGTCGACGCCGTGGAGGCCGAGGCGCCGACGCCGAGCGAGTGCTGGAGCGCGGGGGCGTGGGTCGCGAGCGCCACCTTCGCGGACGCGGGCCACGTCTCGCACCCCCTGCCGTCGTTCGCGCGGGCGGGCGTCTACTACGTGCACACCATGAACGTCGCGGGCAGCGGCGATCGCGTGCTGCAGGCGGCCCGGGTCGGCGCCGACGGCGCGCTGTCGCCGTGGTTCGCGGCGTCGCCCGACCACGGCGGCGGACCGCACGGCTACACCGCGATCGTCGTCGACGGCGAGGCGTTCCACTTCCGCAACGGGCACATCGCGCGCTACCCGTTCGACGCTGCGGGCAAGATGACCGGGGACGTGGTGCTCCTCGAGAAGAGCACCAGCACGTCGTTCGGCGGCGCCCAGTTCGTCTGGGACACGGCCGTCTACGCGCCGTTCGCGGGCGGCGCGAAGTGGGTGTTCCACCTCGGCGGGTTCAGCTTCACGCCGTACGCCTACCGCCCCGACGTTTCGCGCTCGGCGGTCCCGATCGGCAGCGCGTTCAGCGCGCCCCTCGGCAAGCACCCGGCCGCGAGACCGGGCAAGAGCGTGTTCGTCGCGGGCAAGACCGTTGGGTTCGTGTTCACCGGCGAGTCCGCGGCGAGCAGCCTGTTCCGCGCCGCGGCGCACCCCGACGGCGCGCTCGACGCGTGGACGCCGGTCGGCCCGCTCCCGGCCGGCACGGGGAACGAGCGCGGCGACCTGTTCGTCAAGGGGCGCACCTTGTTCACGGTGCGGGGCGCGAAGGTGTTCGCCGCCGACGTGGCCGCCGACGGCACGCTCGGCGCCTGGACGGCCATGCCGTCGCTGCCCGAGGACCAGATCGACGTCGGCTGGGGCGACGGGCACCTCGAGGGCGCGGCGTGGGGCCTCGTCGGCGAGGTCGCGCTCCTCACCGGGCCCAAGCGCGTGTTCTCGACCCGCCTCGTCGGGCGGCCGTGCGCCGACTGAGCATGGCAGGAACTGGCAGTTACCAGGACCCGTCGGCGACCGCGGCGTAGCTCCCCTCGGCCCGCACGCAGAGGTCGGCCAGGTGGTCGACGCGGGGGAGCTCGTGGGTCACCCAGTACTGCGCCGCGCGCAGCTTCCCCTCGTAGAACGCGGGAGTCTGCGGGCCACCGCGCGCGAGGCCCGCCTGCGCCGCCGCCGCGAGCCCGAGATGTTGCCACATGATGACAACGATCGAGGCGAGCTCGAGGAAGTCGTGGGAGTGCAGCAGCATCCCCTCGACGTCGCCCCCGAGGCCCCGCTGTCCGAGGGCCATCGTCGTCGCGGCGAGGCGATCGCCCGCCGCGCGCAGGGCCGCGCACCACGCCGGGTCGACGCCCGCCGCCTCGGCCCGCGCCGCCGTGGCCGCGAGCTCGGCGAGCAGCAGGGAGAGCGCCTCACCGCCCCCGGCCACCACCTTGCGCCCGAGCAGATCGAGCCCCTGGATCCCCGTGGTCCCCTCGTGGATCGAGTTGAGCTTCTGGTCGCGGAGCCACGCCTCCACCGGGTACTCGCTCGAGTAGCCATAGCCGCCGTGGATCTGCAGCGCGAGCGCGACCGACTCGAACCCGCGTTCGGCGGGGAAGCTCTTGACGATCGGGGTGAGCAGGTCGAGCAAGCGCTGGCTCGTCTTGCGGGTGGCGTCGTCGGGGTGGTGGGCGGCCGTGTCGACGAGGCGCGCCGCCGTGAGCGACAGCGCGAGCGAGCCCTCGACGATCGCCTTCTGTCGCAGGAGCATGCGGCGCACGTCGGCGTGGGCGACGATCGGCACCTGCGGCCCCCCGTCGCGGTGGCGCGGGTCGCGACCCTGCGGGCGCGCGAAGGCATAGGCGAGCGACTCGTGGTACGCGGCCGACGCGGTGGCCGTGGCCGCGACGCCCACGCCCACGCGCGCCTCGTTCATCATCTGGAACATCTGCGGCATCCCGCGCCCGGGCGGGCCCACGAGGTAGCCGTGGCAGTCGTCGCGGTCGCCGAACGACAGCGCGATCGAGGGCAAGCCGCGCCAGCCGATCTTGTGGATGACCTGCGTCGTGACCACGTCGTTGTCCACGAGCTCACCGCCCTCGAGGCGGAGGCGGGGCACCACGAACAGCGAGAGGCCGCGCGTCCCCGGGATCGCGTGGCCATCGGGGTCCACGATGCGCGCCAGCGCGAGGTTCACCACGTTGCCGCCGAGATCGTGGTCTCCGCCGCTGATGAAGATCTTGCTGCCGCGGACGCGGTAGCTGCCGTCCTCGGCGCGGCGCGCGGTCGTCTCCACGTCCGCGAGGCTCGAGCCGGCCTGGGGCTCGGTGAGGGCCATCGTGCCGGTCCAGGTGCCGGCGTAGAGGGGCGCCATCCACGCTGCGCGCAGCGCGTCGTCGCCGAAGGCCTCGATCAGGTGGGCGGCGCCGGTGGTGAGCATCGCGAGGCCCACGAGGTTGAGGTTGGCCGCGCCGAGGTAGGCCGCCGCGACCGCGTGCACGACGAACGGCAGCTGCTGGCCGCCGTGCTCGACGGGGCGGGTCGCCGAGAGCAGGCCGGTCTCGACGAGCGCCGGCCACGCCGCGTGGAAGCTGGGATGCAGGTGCACGCGGCCGTCGCGGAACGCGGGTGGCTGCTCGTCCTGCGCCTTGTAGGTCGGGTACAGCACGCGCCGCGCGAGCTTGCGCACCATGTCGAGGAGCACCTCGACCCCCTCGCGATCGTGGCCCTCGAAGTAGGGGATCGCCGCGAGGTGCGCGCGCAGATCGAGCACCTCGTCGAGCAGGAAGGTGACGGTGCGGTCGTCGAGGAGCGGGTTGTCGGACGGGGCCACCGGGTGAGGCTAGCAGCGTCCACGGCTGGGCCCCGAGCGACGACGGCGCCGCGACGGAGTATGGTCCTCGGCCCCTCTTCGGGTCCACACCGGTGACCTCCCTCCTCTCGATCCTCGCCCTCGGCTTCGTGCTCGGGATGCGTCACGCGACCGACCCGGACCACGTCGTCGCGGTGACGACCATCGTGAGCCGCGAGCGCGGCGTGCGCGGCGCAGCGCTGCTCGGGAGCGTTTGGGGCGTCGGCCACACCGCCACGCTGCTCCTGGTCGGGGGCGCCATGGTGTTCTTCCGCCTCGTCGTGCCGCCGCGGCTCGGCCTCGCGATGGAGTTCGCCGTCGCCCTCATGCTGATCGCGCTCGGGCTGCTCAACGTCACCGGGGCCATCGAGCGGATCGACGCGGCCGCCCACGACAAGCCGGCGGCCGAGGCGGCGCCCCCGTCCGGGCTGCACCTCGGGAGGTTGCTGCGGTCGCTGTTCGTGGGCGTCGTGCACGGGCTCGCGGGCTCGGCGGCGATCGCGCTGCTCGTGCTCACCACGATCCGCGACGCGCGGTGGGCCGTGCTCTACCTGCTCGTCTTCGGCATCGGCACCATCGCCGGCATGATGCTCATCACCACCGCGCTCGTCGTGCCGCTGCAGGCCGCCGCGCGTCAGGGCACGGCGTGGCCCCGGCGCATCGCGCGCATCACCGGCGCCGTGAGCCTCGCGTTCGGCCTGTTCCTCGCGTGGCGCATCGGCGTGGCCGACGGCCTGTTCTCCGCGCACCCGACGTGGCGCCCGGAGTGACCTCCGTCAGCTCGTGACGGGGAGCAGGCGCGCGCGCAGCCTCCGCTGCAGCGGGAGCTCGACGTAGCGGTGGCTCAGCGTGGCGAGGCCGACCACCGCCGCCGCGTAGGCGAAGAACACCCACGGCCGCTCGGTAGGCACCCGGCGAGCGCCGAGCACGCTGAGCACGATCATCTGCAGCGGCACGTGGACCATGTAGACCGAATACGAGAGGTCCCCGAGGAAGCGCAGCGGGCGGAGCGAGAGCACGCGCGCGAGCATCGGCACCTCGAGGCACGCGACGACGAGCAGCGGGAACACGACGAGCGCGTGCGGCAGCGGCGTGATGCCGACGAACTCCTTGTACCCGATGAGCTCGGAGAGCCCGACGATGGTGGCGAACGCCAGCAGGCACGCGTAGCCGAGGTTGGGCCCCACGCGCGCGGCGCGGGCCGCCTCGACCCCGAGCCACACGAGCGAGCCGAGGAAGAAGCCCACGAGCCCGCGGGACACGTTCTGGTTGAAGAACGGGTACGACAGGTTCATGCGCGCGATGGCGAGCCCGAGCAAGAGGCCGAGCACGGCGCGGGAGAGGTACTTCCGGCCGCCGTGCGCCGACGCGAACGCGAAGAACATGGCGTAGGCGCAGATCTCGACGGAGACGGACCACGAGGGCCCGTTGTAGGACCACCCGTAGTCGAACCACCCCGCCTGCAGGTAGGTCGCGTTCAGGAAGAAGTGAAAGAGGTCGGCGTTGCCGTAGAGGAGCGGCGGCTGCTTCTGCGCGAGCAGGCGCCACTCGACGATGGCGCAGACGCCGAGCGTGATCGCGTGCAGCGGGTAGAGCCGCGTCAGGCGCAAGAGGAAGAACTCCTTCGCGCCGACGGCGCCCTCGCCGAGCGGCCGCAGGTAGCGCAGCGTGAGCACCATGCCGCTCAGCAGGAAGAAGAAGTCCACCAGGAACCAGCTGTTCCCGTAGAGCCACGCGCCCCACGCGCTGGCGGCGAACGGGTAGCGCGCGTGGTCGCCGCCGAAGTGCTGGTAGTGCGAGAACACCGCCACGGCGAGCGCAGCCAGACCCCGCAGCGAGTCGAGCGGGGCGACGCGCGGGGGAGCCGTCGGGGACATCGGGCCCACCGTGCCAGGGTCCGCGGCGTCCGTCACCAGGGATGCGATGCTGCCATTTGCTGCCAGCCCGTGCGCGGTATGATGGTGGAGTGGTGATCCTGTCCGATCTCACGCCCGGAGAGGCCACGGCGTTCCTCGCCGCGGCGACGCTCCGTCATCCGGCTCTCGAGCTCGTCACGCGGGCCAGAGGAGAGGTGGTCGACGTGGTCGCCTCGGAGAGCGACATCGCGACCTACCCCGAAGTGTTCGAGGCGCTGGTCGCCCAGGCGCTGCCGTCGCGGCTGCGGCGCGCGCGGTGCGAGGCCGCGCTGCGTTCGGCGATCGACGAGGGAGCGCTGCCGGCGATCGGCGGCGCGCTCGAGGCGCTGGTGCGTCACCTCGACGGGGGCGCGAGCAACGACGGCTTCGAGGTACGCGAGGTGGAGGCGTCGCTCGGCGGCGTCGAGCTGCGCGGCCAGTGCTGGTGGCTCGATCGCGGCCCGGAGCCGTTCGTGGCGACGATCACGCGCGCGGGTGGGCGGGCGGTGACGCCGACGGCGGCCTTCGACTGGTGACCGAGTTCACTCGACGCCGCGCTCGGCGAGCGTGCGCCCGAAGGCTTCGACCGCGTGCAGGCAGGCGCGGGCCTTCTCGTTCTCGTACCACTCGTTGTCCCAGAGGGTCACGGTGCAGTCGAGGTCGGCGAGGCGCGCGCGGATCGAGGGACGCGCCTCGTCG
>JAEUKC010000395.1:0-43771 GCA_016794445.1 Myxococcales bacterium | reverse complement strand
CGGTCCTCGCCGTCGTGGCCTACGTGCGCGGCGCACGCGCCCTGCCCCTGGTGGTGATCGGCGCCGGTGCGTGGCTGCTCTCGAGCCTCTCGGCGATCCGCACCCAGGTGGTGCAGGCCGCCGCCCGCTCGCGGGCCGTGGAGGAGGCGGCGACGGCGATCGTCGCCCGCGCCCCGACCCGGGTCGGCTCCGCCCACCAGGACGCGTGGATGTCGCGGCTCCTGCGGGCGATCTTCGCGCGCGTGCGCCGCGCCGGGGAGACCGGGCCCACCATCACGGGCTCGCTGGTCGCGATCCCGATCGCGCTCGCCGTGATCGCCCTCGCGCGGGGAGCCCAGGTACCGCTCGCGGCCTTCGCGGCCGGCGCGGTCGGGGTGCTGGTGCGGGTGCCGCTCTCGCGCCGCCACCGGACCGCGCTCGACGAGCTCTCGGCGTGCCACGTCGCGCTCAGCAGCGACCTCGGTCGCGGCATCCGGGCGCTCGAGGACCTGCGCGCCCACGGCCTCGAGAGCAAGTTCCTCTCGCACCACCTCGAGCTCGCCCGGGCGGTGACCGTCGCCGAGGCGCGCGCGTCTCGTGCCTCGCTCGCGGCGACCTGGATCCCGCTCGGGGCGGCCGGCGCGGCGCTCGGGGGCATCCTCCTGCGGTCGCTGCTCGGGCCTCGACCCGAGGCGGTCGTGCTGCTGGTCACGCTGGCCACGCTCGCGCCGATGACCGTGGCCCTCGCGCGGAGCTGGGCGACCGACGCGGCCTACGCGCGCGACGTGCTGCCCCTCGATCGGCTGGTCGCGCGGAGCCCCGATCTGCCCGTGCCGCCGGCGTTCACGGCGCCGCCGGCGAGCCTGTGCCCGGTGAGCCTCGAGGCCGTGCGCTACCGGTTCTTGCCGCCCCTGCCCGAGGTGGGCGGCGAGGGCACCACGACCGAGGGGCCGTGGATCCTCGACCAGGTCACGGTGCGGTGGTCCGGCGAGAAGCCGCTCGTGCTCGTCGGCCCGAACGGCAGCGGCAAGAGCACGCTGCTCGCCATCCTGCTGCGCCTCGACGATCCGGCGGAGGGAGCCGTGACCTTCGGCGGCGTCGACGCACGCAGGCTCGATCCGGCCGCGTGGCGCGCGCGCATCGCCTTCGTGCCGCAGCGCCCCCTCGTGCTCGGTGACGCCTCCGTCGCGGACACGCTCCGCATGGTCGCGCCCGACGCCGACGAGCCGCGCCTCGAGGCAGCGCTCCGCGAGACGGGCCTCTGGGAGAGGCTCGCGCGCCGGGGAGACCCGCTGCGGGTGTCGGCCCACGCGCTGTCCGTCGGTGAGTCGCGCCGCCTCGCGCTCGCCCGCGCGTTGATCCGCGACGCCGAGCTCTGGGTGCTGGACGAGCCGGAGGCCGGCCTCGATCCGGAGGGTCGCAAGGCCCTGCGCGCGCTCCTCGAACGGCAGGCCGCGCGCGGGGTGCGCCTCGTGCTCGCGGTCCAGCACGTCGAGGTGGCGCCGGAGGGCGGCACCCTCATCGAGCTCCCGCGGCCCCCGGGGTCGACCGTCGACTGTTGACCGGAAGGGCCCGCTCCGGCGAACGGCACCGGATCGCGGGCTGAAAATCAAGCCTCTCCGTATTCGGAGCGTATACGGAATGTGTCCCCGGCCGCTGGCATGGGCGGCCGCGGTGCCGTATCAATGAAGGCATGGCGAGCAAGGACGGCGAGGCGAAGCCCGAGGGTGCCAAGGAGCGCCCCGCCGCCGTCAACGTCTTCGAGTTCCTCGACTACCGCGCCTACCTGCGCGCCCACTACGCGGCGGAGAAGGAGCGCAAGCCCGCCTTCTCGCACCGGTTCTTCTCGCGGCAGGCAGGGCTCAAGTCGCCGAACTTCCTGAAGCTCGTGATGGACGGCGAGCGCAACCTCGGCCCCGAGACGGTGCCCAAGTTCGTCAAGGCGCTCGGCCTGACCGGCGAGGCGAGCTCGTTCTTCGGCGACCTCGTCACCTTCAACCAGGCCGACACCGTCGCCGAGAAGAACCGGGCCTTCGAGCGCATCAGCGCGTCGCGCCGGTTCCGCATGGCCAAGCGGATCGACGGCGACCTCTTCAAGTACCTCTCGCACTGGTATTACCCGGCCGTGCGAGAGCTCGCGGCGCGGCCCGACTTCAAGGAGAACCCCAAGTGGATCGCGGCCAACCTGCGGCCGAAGATCACGCCGACCGAGGCCGGGGGCGCCCTCGATCTGCTGCTCTCGCTCGGGCTCTTGGTGCGGGAGGCCGGCACCGGGCGCGTGGTGCGCGGCGAGCCCACGCTCACGACGGACCACCAGGTGCGCTCGCTCGGCGCCCGCAACTTCCACCGCCAGATGCTCGAGCGCGCGAGCGATTCGATCGAGACGGTCAAGGCGATCCACCGCGACCTCGCGGCGCTCACGGTGTGCGTGACCCCGGAGACCGCCGCCATCGTCAAGGATCGCATCCACAAGTTCCGCGAAGAGCTCACCCAGATCTGCGACGCCGACACGGTGGGCACGGTGGTCTATCAGCTCAACATCCAGTGGTTTCCCCTCTCGGCCATCCCGGGGGAGGAGGATTGAACATGAACACGCGGTGGTCACTCCTTTCGACGTTGCTGTTGGGGGCGTGCGGCACGGCGCAGGACAGCACCGGGGTCGGCAACCCTCCGCTCACGAGCGACGAGGCCGCCCTGAACAGCGACGGCGAGGACGCGAAGCAGCAGGCCGACACGGCGTCGAGCTTCGTCGGCATCCCGCTGCGCCCGTTCTTCTTGCCGAAGGCCTGGCCCACCACCGCCGAGGACGCAGCCACCAAGTCGGCGACCGTGGACCTCGCCAAGGGCTGCATGACCAACAAGCTCGTGACCACCACCAAGGTGGAGTACGTGTTCGTCGATTGCGTCGACCCGCGCGGCGAGCTCGACGTGGTCAGCGGCACGCTGCAGGCCGAGTTCGGGCTGGTGGGTGGCACGCTCTCCATGACGCTCACGGCCACGGGCTCGATCGTCGTGCGACCGAACCTCGTGAAGCTGAACCTCACGTTCGTCGACCCCATCGTCATCAAGATCACGCCGCTGCCGGGCGGGAGCGAGGTGACCTACAGCGGCAAGTTCTCGCTGGAGCGCCCGGCTCGCGTCGATCCCGTCGACAAGACGCGCGGCCTCGGGGGCACCCTCACGCACGACGTGCTCTACCAGGTCGTCACGGGCGCCGACGGTTGCCTCGGAATCCCCAAGGCGAGCTGGAAGACCGACTTCTCGCTCGGCGGCGGGGCCACGACCTTCTCGCTCGTCAACACCATCACCAACTACCGGCGCTGCCCGAAGCTCCCGCGCGACAAGTGCCCGGAGACCGGCGGCTCCGTCCGCTACGCCCGCACGGGGGTGGTCGTGGGCGACGCGCTCCGCGCCAAGCCGCTGGGCCTCACGATCGACTTCCTCGGCGGTCGCCTCGCGCGGTTCACGCCCGACGGAAAGCCGGCGACCACCCGCGACGACATCCTGACCTGCACCCCCTGACGTGACGTTTGCGTGAACCCCTCGCAATCGGCCGCGAGATCGATGAACATGCCGCACCTCGATGTCGACCGACGCGGAGATGCCGCGCCACAGCGCCGAATATCGCCGGCGCCGCTTGCTCAACTGGGTGCCCCTCGGCCTCACGTACGCGGCGTTCTACATGGGCCGGTACAACTTCAACGTCGTCAAGGGTGACCTCGGGAAGTACTACCACCTCGACAAGGCCCAGATCGGCGCCATCGCGACCGCGGGGTTCTGGACGTACGCCGCCAGCGTGATGGTCAACGGACCGCTCACCGACAAGCTGGGCGGGCGGCGCGCGATCCTCGTCGGCGCGTTCGGCGCGGCGACGATGAACCTCATCGTCGGTCTGCTGTTCCTGCGCATGTGGGCGAGCCACCTCGTGGTGGGCATGAGCGTGCTCTATGCGCTCTGCATGTACTTCCAGTCCTTCGGCGCGGTCAGCGTGGTGAAGGTCAACGCGGCGTGGTTCGAGGTGCGCGAGCGCGGCGTGATGGGCGGCTTGTTCGGGATCTTCATCTCGAGCGGCTACGCCCTCGCCATGACCCTCGGCGGCAAGGTCCTCGGGTGGTCCAAGGCGGCGTTCGGCGTGGGTCCCCTGGCCTTCTCGTCGGTGTTCCTGCTGCCCGCGGCGATCATCTTCCTGCTCTTCCTCGTGGACGCGAAGTTCGTCCAGAACAGCCCCAAGGCCGCGGGCGTCGCGCCCAAGATCGAGGGTGAAGACCGAGCCGCGCCCGAGGAGAAGGTCTCGATGCGCAAGGTGCTCGGGGTCGTGCTGCGGCACCCGATCATCCGGGTGATCATGCTCGCCGAGTTCTGCACCGGGTTCGTGCGGCAAGGCCTGCTCCTCTACAACATCGAGTTCCTCGACGAGGTCCACCACGTGAAGGTGGGGTCGTCGATCCAGTCGTGGAGCGGCGCCGGCATCACCCTCGGCGGGATCTGCGGCGGCCTCCTCTGCGGGTGGATGAGCGACCGGCTCTTCGACTCGCGGCGCCCGCCGGTCGCGTTCATCTTCTACCTCGGCCAGATCGCCTCGCTGATCGTCCTCGGCCAGGTGAAGAGCGCGGGCATGGCCGCGTTCATGATCGGCTTCTCGTGCATGTGGATCTTCGGCGTGCACGGCATGCTGTCGGGGACCGCGAGCGCGGACTTCGGCGGCAAGAAGGCCGCGGCCACCGCCACGGGCCTCCTCGACGGCGTCCAGTACATCGCGAGCGGGCTCACCGGCATCTGGCTCGGGCGGCTCCTCGTGAAGTACCACTGGGGCATCTGGACCTGGTCGCTCATCCCGTTCTCGGCGGGCGGCGCGCTGCTGATGCTGCTCATCTGGAAGGCCAAGCCGGGCGCCGACGGCGGGCACTGATTCGCCTTGGTCGCCAGCGCCGAGAGCAGCGTCACGCGCGTGTGACCCTTGCTTCGCAGCAAGGCCTGCTATTCTCCAGGCGATGCGAGGCCCACGGGTTCGTCTGATCTCGCTGGTCTGTGTCGCCCTCGGTGGGCTCGCGCTCCTCGGTGGTTGCGCCATCGGCGGCGCCGAGGACGGCGTCGACTACCCGGACGGCAAGCCCACACCCGAAGCGGGCGACGACGACGCGGGCGAGACGGGCGACGACGCGGCACCCCTCGAGGAGACCGGCGGCGGCGACGCCACGACCGACACGGGCACGGTTCCCCCCGACGTCGCGCCGGACACGATCTTCCCCAAGGACGACACCGGCTGCACCCCGAGCTGCACCGGCGCGTGCGGCGCGCCGGACGGGTGCGGTGGCACCTGCAAGACGGGCACGTGCGGCGCCGGCGAGACCTGCGCCGCGGGCGCGTGCGTCGCACCGACCAGGAGCTTCCTGTCGCCCTTGCCCTACGCCGGCGGCGAGGGCTTCGCGCGGTCGATCACCTTCACCGTCGACAGCGAGGCCACGGCGAAGATCTTCTTCACGACCGACGGCTCCGCGCCGAGCGGCACCTCGTCGTCGAAGTCGAACCCCGCCGACATCTTCCTCCCGGGCACCGGCTCGCTCCGCTGGTTCGCCGACACCGGCGCCAAGGAGGCCACCCACACGCAGGGCGTCACCGTCGATGCCGGCGAGCAGTCCCGCTACGCCTTCATCGTCGAGAAGGTGAGCCTGAACAGCGCCGGCCCCGTGGTGGTGGTCTCGCCAGGCGCCACGGTCTCTGGCACGGCCAACGTGCAGGCCTGGAACAACCCGGGCTGCCCGTCGTGCCGCATGCAGGTGCTCGTCGGGGTCGGCAGCCCGACCGCGTGCGCGTATGACTGGTCTCCGGGGGCGTGGCCGGGCGCGACGACCACGGGCGCCACCTTCAGCGTGAAGGCGCCCTCGTCCGCCGGCGTCCACCGCATCACGGCCTCGTTCCAGCTCGAGACCGGGTGCGCGAACGGCATCGCCAAGGGCTTCCGCGCCTACAAGGCCGACGTCGGCGTGATCGTGGTGAAGTGACCCGACCGCCGACGCTCACTTGCGCAGTCGGACGTGCTGCTCGAGGAACGCGATCATCGCCGGGAAGGCGACCAGCCGGTTCTTGAGCTTCGAGAGGCCGTGGCCCTCGTCGTCGAACGTCAGGAGCTGCACCGGCAGCCCGCGCTTCTCGAGGGCCTTGGTGATCTGCACCGCCTCGCCGATGGGCACGCGCGGATCGCGGGTGCCGTGGATCACCATCAGCGGCGCCTTGATCTTGTCGACCTTGTGGATCGGGCTGATCGCGTCGAGGAGCGGGCCGTCCTTGTCGAGCGAGCCGTATTCGGCCTCGCGGAGCGCGCGGCGGTAGGGCGCCGTCTGCTCGAGGAACGTGCGGAAGTTCGCGATGCCGACC
Source organism: Myxococcales bacterium (assembly GCA_016794445.1). Lineage (GTDB taxonomy): Bacteria > Myxococcota_A > Polyangia > Polyangiales > JADJMO01 > JADJMO01. The sequence goes on along the minus strand of JAEUKC010000395.1, from coordinate 37,417 downwards.
ACGTCGACCCCAGCCGCCCACTGCTCGGGGAACAGCGTGAGACCGGCGAGCACCATGTAGCCGCCGTAGCTGCCGCCGTAGAGGGCGATGCGGTAGGCGTCGACGTCGGGGCGCTCGGCGAGGCACTTGCCGATGGCGCTCAGGTCCTTCACCGAGTCCTCGCGCTTCTCCTTGTCGTCGAGGTGCGCGAACGATTTGCCGAACCCGAGCGACCCACGCACGTTCGGCTGCGCGACGTGGTAGCCCGCGAGCGCGAGGTACTGGGTGATCGCCGAGAAGCCGGGCTGCGCCTGGGCCTCGGGGCCACCGTGCACGTTGACCACCACCGGCCAGCGGCCCGGCCCCGTCTGGCCGTAGAAGAAATACTGGATCTTCTTGCCGTCGAACGACGTGCAGCTGAGCGACTGCTCCTTGTAGAGCGCCGCCTCCTCCACGCCCTTGTGGTCCGAATTCGTCTTCTTGGTGGTCTCGCCGGTGCGCAGGTCGATGCGGTGGATCTCGGGCGGGCTCGCCGCCGACTCGATCGCCACGAACGCCGCCTTGCCGCTCGCCGCCACGTCGAGCGCGCCGATGACGCCCTTGAGCTTGGGGGTCATGCGACGCACCTCGTGGCGCTTGTCGTCGAGCTCGAGGATCGCGAGCGACTCGGTGCCGTCGACGTTGATGCCGTAGACGATCAGGTCCTCGAAGGCGGGCTTGCCCTTGGGCCCCTTGGGCGGCGCGCCGTCCCACCGCGGCAGGGCGAGCGTCGCGAGGTCGTGGTCCTCGGCGACCACCACCTCGGCCTTCTGCGTCGCCACGTCGATCGCGAGCAGGCTGACGAACTCGCGGCCGCGGTCGGAGAGGGCGAAGACCACCTTGCCGTCCCGCGAGAACCGCGGCGACTCCCACCGCTCGTCGCCGACGTGTTTGGTGAGCAGGGTGCGCTTCTTGGACACGAGATCGAGGATCCACACGTCCTGGTCGACGTTGGAGCGCGCCTCGACCACGAGCACCTGGTTGCCGCGGAAATCGGTCACCGCGTGGTTGCCGGCGAGCTCGAGCGTGGGCTTGCGATCGAGGGACTTGGGCGCCGCGCCGGTGAAGGCCTCGACGTAGAGGTCCATGTCCTTGCCGTTGCGCGCGTTGGAGGTGAACGCGAGCTTCTTGCCGGCGGGGTCGAAGCAGGGGAGCGTGTGCTTGACCTTGGGGCTCGCGGTCAGCGCGACCGCGTCGCCGCCGTCCAGCGGGAGCGCGAAGATCTGGTCGTTCTCGTCGCCACCCGCGTCCTTGAGGAACACGAGGCGCTTGCCACCGGGCGCGACGCGGTAGCTGGACACCCGGTCCGGGAACGCCGTGATCGTCTGCGTCTTGCCGCCCTCGCCGACCTTGGCGAGCTGGTAGGTGCCGGTCACGTCCGAGAGGAACAACATGCGGTCGTCGTCGAGCGCGCGGGGCGCGACGGCGCGCTTGACGTCGAGGAGCTGCTCCAGCGTGTACGGGGACGGCTTGGGCGTCGGCGCGGGAGGGCGCGCCGCCGCCACGCTCGCGCTCGTCGAGGCGCTCGGCATCGCCCCGAGCGGCGGGGCCTGCCACGGCGCGCACGCCTCGCAGGCCGGCTGCTTCGCGGGGCCGGGACAACCGAGGGCGAGCAAGCTCGTGAGGCCCGTGAGGCCCGTGAAGAAGAGCCCCGTGACGAGGGAGGAGCGGTGCATCGCCCGCGACCCTAGTCGACGTCGCTCTTGGCCTCCAGCGCGAGGGCACCGGCGCCCGCCCGCACGGTGATCGTCGGCAGGGTGTCGCGCACGAGCTTGTCGCGGACCGCGCGGGCCTCGCCCTCGGCGTCCTTCTCGGGGACCGCGAACCCGACGCCGAGGCAGGCGTCGTCCCAGGCCTGGTAGATCGCGTAGGCGGCCGCGTACTTCTTGTTGCCGAAGAGCGACCGGCGCTCGGCGTCGAGCACGAACACCTTGGCGCCGCCGGGCTTGGGGGCCGCGGGTGGCCACGCGATCGACTCCACGCGCGCGTCGCCGACCAGGATGTCGAAGTCCTTGGCGCGCTTGTCGCCCCAGCTCTGGAACTTCTCCACGCAGCCCGCGAGCGTGGCTGGCTTGGACTTGGGCTCGAAGGCGAAGGCCGCGAGCGCGACGTGGTGATCGGGCCCGTAGCGGTACCCGGCGAGCGTGGTGATGCCGTAGTAGCGCACGTGGGTCCAGTTGGCGGCATCGGGCAAGGCGAAGGTCATCGTGCGGCGCTTGTCGCTGCGACCGCCCCACGGCGCGTCGAGCAGGCGGCCGAGCGCGTCGGGGTGGTCGCTCTTCGGGCCCCGCAGATCGGGCCCCGCGCCGGACCCGCGCGGGCTCGCCGCGACCACGGCGGGGGTGGGCGCCGACGGTCGGGTGGGCACGCACGCCGCCCACAGCCCGAGGGGCAGCAGGGCAAGGCCCAGGCGTGGCAGCGAGTCGTGCACTCCGATCACCTCTCCCAGCGTACGACGGACGACCCCTCCCGCCCAATCAACGCTACCTTGCCGCCCCTTCGCATGGACGGCCCCGACGCCCGAGGACCTTTCGACGCCCTGCTCGGGGGCGTGGATCTCGTCACCTTCGACTGCTTCGGCACGCTCGTGGACTGGACGGCCGGGCTCGCGGAGCTCGGCGTCGGCCCCGAGCGGATGCCGCAGTTCCGGAACGAGTGCGAGCTGCGGCAGCGCCCCCACCGACGCGGCGCGGCGTTCATCCCCTATCGCCAGCTGCTCGAGCAGGTGGCAGCGGCGGTCGCCCCCGATCTGCCCGCCGAGACGCACGCCGCCTTCGCCCGCCGTTTCGGCGAGCTGCCCCTGTTCCCGGACGTGCGCGAGGCGATGGGGCTGCTCTCGCAGTGCGTCGCCATCGGGGTGGTCAGCAACTGCGACGCGGTCCACCAGCTCGACGTGTCCCGGCAGCTCGGCGTCCCCTGGGACGTCTGCGTCACCGCCGAGGAGCTCGGCGCGTACAAGCCGACCGATCCTGCCTGGGACGGCGCGGTCGCGCTCGTCGAGGCCGCCGGATTCTCGCGCGATCGCTGGCTGCACGTCTCGGCATGGGACGACGACGACCTCGCGCCCGCGGCCATGCGCGGCGTCGCCACCTGCTGGATCGGGCGCGAGGGTGGCGTGGCGCCGGCGCTCGGCGCGTGCGATCTCCTCTTCGCCGACCTCACCACGCTCGCCGAGGCCTTCGCGAGCGCCAAGCGAGGGCCGATCCTGCACGAGGTCGTCTTCACGGGCGCGGCCGCGGCGCTCGATCGGTTGCTCACGCTTCCGGTCCCGCGCGCCCGCAGGGTCGAGCTCGTGCGTGAATCGCCGATGTGCCTCCGCCTCCTCGCGCGGTTCACGACCGAGGCGCTCCACCGCGCGTTCGTCCGCGAGGCTTCCCGCTGGTCGTTCGAGGGTGTCGTCGTCGAGCACCATCACGGCAGGGTGGTGGCGCGCCCTCCTTCGCCCTAGCCTCCGCCGCCTCATGAGCACCAACATGGTGTTGCTGCTGGGCGCGCTCGGCGTCGCCTGGTTCGTCCTGCGGATCCTCGCCGGCAAGGCCGACGAGCGCCGTCGTCAGGCGCGCGAGGAGCGCATGGCGGCCCTGTACGAGGAGCGCGAGCGGCTGCTCGCCGAGAGCCGCGCCACCGAGGGCCCGAGCTCGATCGCCGCGGTGGTGAGCGATGCTGGGCCGCCTTCGGTCGCGGCCCGGGAGATCGTCAAGGTCCGGTGCCGCGCGTGCGGCGCCCTCGAGGACGAGAAGGCCACCACGTGCGGCAAGTGCGGGGCGGAGCTGTGAGCCGCGTCCGCGGCATCTCGTTCGATTTCGGTCACGTGCTCGTCGGCCTCGACCTCGAGGAGGTCGCCTCGCGCCTCCGGCCCCACTGCAAGGCCGTCGATCTCGACGGCGTGCGCGCTGTGATGCCCACGGCGTACGCGGCCCACGACCGGGTGGTCGCCGAGGGCGGCGGCCACGAGGCGGGGTGGCGCGCGCTCGTCCGCACCCTGGTCGTCGCGGGCGCGCCGGGCATCGCCGACGTCGACGCCATGGTCGAGGCGCTCTGGCGGGGGCAGGCCACGCGCAACCTCTGGCGTCACGTGCCGCCGCCGGTGCGCACGCTGCTCGACGCGCTCGCCGCTGCTCACATCCCGCTCGTCATCACGTCGAACAGCGAGGGCCACCTCGCGGCGCTGGTCGCCGAGCTCGGCCTCGACCACTATTTCCGGCGCGTCCTCGACTCGGGCGTGCTGGGGATCGCGAAGCCCGATCGCCGCATCTTCGCGCTCGCCGCCGAGACGCTCGGAGTCCCGATGGCCGAGATGGTCCACGTCGGCGACTCGGAGTCCGCCGACGTCGTGGGCGCGCTCGACGCGGGCGCGCAGGCGATTCGATTCGACGGGTTCGTCCCCGGCGCCGCGGCACGTCCCACTCGCGCCTACCTGCGCCTCGACGATCATGCGGCACTCCTCGCCGCGTTGCTCGCCGCGACTTCCTCGAAGAGTTCGTGAAACGACGCTCGCGCTGAGCGATTGGGGTTGCGCTCGCCCCTCCCGACACCGTACTTTTCCGGAACCCCGGGGGCTGGGACGCTCGTCGCTCGTTTGTCGTGAGAGGTGTCGAGATATGCTCGCTGAACAGCCCCAACAGCGGTTGCTGCGCCTGGCCCAGGTCGCGCAGATGATGCAGGTCCATCCGAAGACGGTCTACTACTGGGTTCGTACCGGGCGCCTGGCCGCCCTGACGTCTCCTGGTGGTCTCCTCCGGGTCCGCGCCGAAGACGCGCGTGCCCTCTGCCAGAACGCCGGCCTCCCGGTGCCGGCCGAGCTCGCGACGGTCAAGCGTCGCGTGAACGTGCTCGAGGCCGACAAGCAGGCGCAGAAGTCGGTCCAGAAGGCCCTCAAGGCCAAGGGCTTCGACGTGCTCCTCTTCGAGGACCCGTACGACGCGCTGATCGCCACGGCCAAGGAGCCGCCCGAGGCGCTCCTCGTGTCGACCCACGCCGGGTTCGACGTCGCGCGGCTCGCCACGGCCCTGCGCCGCGACGAGGCCACGCGTCGCACGCGCGTGCTCGCCTTCGCCGACGACGAGAGCGCCGCCGCCGCCATGACCGAGGCGGGCATCGAGCCCGTGCTGCCGGCCGGCGACGCGAACGCCCTCGCGAAGCTCTTCAAGTAGCGCGCCGAGCGTGTACCCGCGAGCGGCCGAGGGGTGGCCGCTCTGCGGGTGGTGCTCACAAATACTTGCGCAGGTCGGGGTTCTCCTGGCCGCGCCACACGTAGCCGTCGGTCACGTAGTGCACCGCCTGCGGCAGCGCGAGGATCGGCACGAGGAACGCGAGCACCGTCGGCGAGAGCACCCTGCCCTCGCCGAAGATGGGCTCGTGGTCGTGCCACACGTAGAGATCCCACGCCCACTCCTCGAAGAAGGCGAGGAGCACCAGCGCGAGGAACGCGAGCGCCACGCCGCCCGCGAACAAGCGCTGTCCGAGGCGAGCCGGGGCCGCGTCGGGGTCGGTGAAGCGGCGCCGGGCGTAGAGCAGGACCAGCACGAAATACGGGATCCCGTGCGGCAGCACGTTGGTCACGGTGAACGAGTAGTCGTCGTTCCAGTGCACGATGCCGAGCCACCACAGGAGCGCGGTGCCGGAGACCACGAGCACCTTGCCGACGTTGACGGTGCGCCCCGTCGCGAACAGCTGCACCTGGCGCAGCGCGAAGCCGAGGAGCAGCGCGGCCCACACCGCGTGGGCGAAAGGCAGGAGCGCCTGCCCCACGCGCTGCGACACGACGAAGAAGTCGCCGCGCATGAACCACGAGAAGCGCTTGGGGAGCGTGGCGTGCCAGTACACCAGCGGGTAGAGCGTGGCCGCGTAGGTGACCGCGGGATCGAGGTAGCGGTCGACCCTGCGGCTCGGGTCGGCGAGCTCGCCCGCGCGCACGCGGTAGAGCGCGACCCAGCCGATCTGCTGCCGCACGAAGTGCCACACCGCGAAATAGTCGAGCACGCGCCAGAACCGCAGCGCCCCTCCGGAGAGGTGCAGCGCGACGCCGACCGCATAGGCGAGGAGCGGCGTGCCGAGGTAGAGCAGCTTGCGACGCTTCACCTCGGCCGGGTCGAGGTAGACGCGGTAGAGCGTGCCGTGCACGTGCGCGACGTCGACGACGATCACGCAGGTCAAGAACGCCCACGGCGGTGTGCTGCGTAGCCCGACCGCGCGCCCGATCAGCACGAACGCGATCGCGACCACGACCGGGCCGACGAACGCGAGCAGGTCGAGGTTGCGCCCGAAGAGCCAGGGCGATCGGGTCGGCGGAGCGGCCGCTTGCACGCCCCCACCCTAGCGGATCGAGGGCACCTGGAACGAGAGGGCCGCGAGCACCTCTTCGGCGGCGCGCACGCCGTGGTCGTGGGCCTCCTCGAAGATCGCGACGCCCGACAGATCGGTGTGCGCGAAGTGCACGGCGCCGACCGGCACGTGCGCAGCGGCTTCGCGCAGCGCACGGCGTGCACCCACGCGCGGACGCGTCATCGCGTGGCCCCACCGGAACACGTCGATGCGATCGGCGAGCGCGTGCAGGTCCGGGTGGGCGCGGGAGAGATCGGAGAACGCCACGTCGGCCCAGTCGCGCCAGTGCGCGTCGAGCAGCTTCTTGCGGGCGTCCTTCCCCGGGTCGGTGATCGCGTAGTACCAGGTCCACACCGTCGGGCCGTGGTCGTTGCCCTCCTGGTGGGTCGCGGAGACGTAGCCGAGCGAGGGGCTCTCGTAGAGCACGTTGTCCCAGGCCATCGCGACGCCCTGGGGCCGCGCGCCGCGCCCGTTCAGGTGCACGTTGCACACCGCCCACGCGCCGTAGTCGAAGGCGAGGTCCTCCTTGCGATCGGCGAGGCTCGGGCACAGGTGGCGCGCCACGTAGCGGGGGACGGCGAGGATGACCCGCTCGGCGATCAGGCGGTGCGGCGCGCCGTCGCGATCCAGGTAGGTCACGACCTGTTCCTTTTCGCCGCGGGGTCGCACGTCGATCACGGTCTTGCCGAGGTGCACGCGGTCGGCGACGACACCGAGCAGGTGACGCACGAGCCCACCGTTGCCGTCGGCCCAGGTCATCAGCTCGGACGACGCGCCGAGGTCGTTCATGCGCGAGACGAAGTAGAAGAGGCCGGCCCACGCGGAGGCGTCCTGCAGCGAGAGCGCGTAGTCGTCGCGGCAGGCGTAGTCGACGAGCCAGCGCAGGCGCGCCGACGTGAAGCCCTTCTGGTCCATCCACTGCGCCATGCTCAGCGCGTCGAGGGCGAGCACCTCCTCGGCGTCGCTCGCGCGCGCCGTCGGGATCACGAACGCGCGACGGCCCTTGAGGTCGCGCCACTTGCGCCACCCCTGGAGCTCGCGCTTGAACGCGCGGAACTGGCGCAGATCCTCCTTCTGCGCGCCGGCCTGCAGGTAGAGCCCCTCGTACCAGCGGCCGCGGTAGAACAGCCGCTCCTCGGGCGCGCGACAGAGGACGTGCTCGGCGATGACCGGGTAGCCGTCGGTCTCGTGGCCCTCCACGATGCCCATCTCCTCGAGGAGCACGCCGAGCGCGCGCGCGTCGCCGCTGGGCACCGGGACGTAGTGCGCGCCCCACGGGTAGCGGGTGACCTCGGACTGTCCGCCGCGCGAGGTGCCGCCCGCGACGTCGTCGAGCTCGAAGACCTGCACGTCCTCCTTGCCCGCGAGGCCGCCGCGGATCAGGCGCCACGCCGCCGAGAGGCCGGCCGGCCCGCCGCCCACCACGACGACCCGTGTCTTCTGCTCGGGCAGATCGGTGCGGGCCAGCGTGGCCGCGAGCTCCTTCGGGTCGCGCAGCTTGTGACCGCGATCGAAGCGCGGGCCGAAGAGCTCTCCTTGGTAGTGACCGACCGGCGCCTTGCTCTTGCACGCGACGCCGGCGAACGCCGCCCCGAGGAACGTCGCGAGCACGTCGCGTCGGGTGGGCATCTCGACGTGCCCCTAGAGCGCCGTGACCTGGACCTGGGTGCGGTCGGCCGCGGCCTCGGCGGCCTCGACGCTCACCGCGGAGTCGCCCTTGCGGAGCTCGCCACGCTCGAAGCCCATGGCGGCGAGGAGCACCGAAGGCGGGCGCAGGCCGAGGTCGTGCTCGTGGAGGAACAGCCGCGCGAGCTGCTCGGCGTAGGCCTTCGACAGCACCGGGAACGGGATCTTGTCGAACTCGAGCGCGCGGCGGCGGCTGGCCCAGGCGCTGCCGAGGAGCGAGACGAAGAGCAGGTGGTAGAGCCCCTGCAGGCGACCCTTGGCCCACAGCGCGGTGGCGAGCCCGTGCTGCGCGCGCTCGTGCGCGAGCAGCTCGCGGAGGAAGTGCACGTTGAGCGGGACGTGGAACGACTCGTCCCGCGTGAGGATGGTGAGCATGGAGCGCACGGCCGGGTGGCGCGCGCGCCGAAGGGCGAGCCGGTAGGTGGTGGAGCCGATCGTCTCGAACATGAGGTTCGTGAGGACGATGGTGTCCATGCGCTCGGCGCGCCCGTAGAGCCGGTAGAACGTGCCGGTGACCTTGCCCATCGGCTTGATCTGGCCGCCGAGGTACGCGAGGAACTCGGTGAGCAACTCGCGGTGCCAGCCCTCTTCGTCGCCGTAGAGGCGCAGGCACTCGGCGAGCTCCGGGTCCCAGCGCTCGACCACGCCGGCGAGCTCGTGGGCCTGCTTGAGGCCGGATTCCTCGGCGCGGAAGGCCGCGTTGAAGAACGCGATGGCGGCGCGCTGCTCGGCCTCCGACTCCCAGACGATCGGGGTCGAGAGGTCGAGCTTCTCTTCGTACATGCGCTCGCGGCGCCGCCGCAGCGTGTCGAGCCACCAGCGCGTCGGGCGCTTGGTCGGGGCCTGCCGCCTCCCGACGAGGCGTTCGATCACAGATACCGCTTCCACTCTGCCTCGTAGTAGTGAACGAGCACCTGGTTGTCGAGCCGGTTGACCTCGACGTCGAGCGACTGCATGTCGCGGGACAGCACGAACAGCGCCCGCAGGGTCGGGTCGTCGAGGTAGCGCAGCGGCTTGGCCAGCGGCGGCAGCCTGGACGGCGGCGTGATGCTGCCCTCGCGCGCGAGCACGTAGCCCCACTCGCCGAACGAGGGGACGAACACGTGGTAGGGCGCGACGGCGAGCCCCGCGCGCTCCATGGTGCGGGCGATGCACCAGAAGGACTTGCGGGCGAACAGCGGCGAGGTCGACTGCACGGCGAGCACCGCGCGCTCGAGCATGTGCTGCTTCATCAGCGCGTACATGCGGGTCGTGTAGAGCTTGCCGAGGGCGTAGTGATTCGGGTCGGGGAAGTCGGCGATGATGACGTCGAACTTCTGGCCGGCGTTCTTCGGGGCGCCGAGCCAGACGTAGGCGTCGTCGTTCACGATGGTGACGCGCGGGTCGGAGAACGCGGCCTCGTTGAGCGCGCTCAGCAGCGGCTGCGAGCGCGCGAGGTGGGTCATGAACGGGTCGAGGTCGACCAGCGTGACCGCCTCGAGCCCCGGGGTCTTGAGGAGCTCACGGAGGCCGAGCCCGTCGCCGCCGCCGAGGACGAGCACGCGCTTGACCGGGTCGCCGGCCTCGACCCGCGCGGCGATCGCCGGCCAGATCAGCGCCTCGTGGTAGCGGTACTCGTCGGCGCTCGAGAACTGCAGGTTCCCGTTGAGGAACAGCTGGAAGCTCGCGCGGCCGCGGGTGATGACGATGCGCTGGTAAGGGGTCTGCTTGGCGTAGATGATCTCGTCGGCGAACAGGCCCTCCTCGGCGAGCAGCGTGAGGCGATCGGCCGCCACCACGCCCACGCCGAGCGCGATCAGGACCGCGAGGGCGCGGAGACGGAGCCCGAGGGTCTTCTTGATCTCGTCGTCGAGCAGGTAGGTGGAGGCGAGCGCGGTGACCGCGTTGATGCCGCCGATGACCAGGCTCGTACGCACGAGGCCGAGCTTGGGGACGAAGAAGATGGGGAAGGCGAGGGAGCCGACCAGGGCGCCGAGGTAGTCCACCGTGAGCACCCGCGCGACGAGATCCTTGAACGCGTAGCGCGCGCGCAGGATGCGCAGCAGCAGCGGGATCTCCATGCCGACCAGCATGCCGACCAGCGCGACCACGCCGTAGAGCACGACGCGGAACCAGGAGAGGTGCGCGAAGGCGAAGAACAGGATGGGGGCCGAGGCGCCGCCGACCAGCGCGACGGCGATCTCGATGTCGACGAAGCGCTTGGCCACGTCGTCGACGACGTAGCCCGAGAGCCAGGCGCCGACGCCCATGGCGCTCAGGTAGACGCCGATGACGGTGGAGTACTGCATCACCGCGTCACCGAGGACGAAGCTCGCGAGCGTGGAGGCGAGGAGCTCGTAGACGAGGCCGCAGGTCGCGATGACCAGCACCGTGACGAGGAGCAGGGTGGCGGTGGTCTTGGAGGGGCCCTCGGCCTCGCGGCGACCGTCGGCCTCCGCCTTCTTCTGCGAGGCCTCGTCCCGCTGCGGCGGCCCCCAGATGCGGCGGGGCGCCCCCTGCGAAGCTCCACCGGCGGTGGAATGTTCGCTGTTCGGCGCGTGCAGCGGCGCCTCTTCGACGGGCGCCTGTTCGTCTTCGCTCACGGGGGGCCTCATATCAAAGGCCGACCCGCGCTAACATCCCCGCGTGAACCGGGTCTTCGTCTACGGGACGCTGCGGCGGGGTGAGCGAAACCACGGGCAAATCGCGGGCGCGCTGCTGCTCGGCCCGGCGCGGGCGATCGGGTACGAGCTGCTCGACATGGGCCCCTACCCCGGCATGCGCCTCGGCCGCGGCGTCGTACACGGCGAGCTCTACGCCGTGGACGACGCGCGCCTCGCCCAGCTCGACGAGTTCGAGGGCCACCCGCATCTGTTCACCCGCACCGAGCTCACGCTGGCCGACGGCTCGCGCGCGTTCTCCTGGCTGTGGAACGGTCCGCCCCGCGGCACCCACATCACGAGCGGCGACTACGCCGCGCGCGCGGGGGTGCGGTGATGCCGCTCCCGCGGACCTGCATCATCGGCGCCGGCTCCAGCGGGCTGCCGGTGATCAAGGCGCTGGCCGACGCCGGCGTGCCGTTCGACTGCTTCGAGAAGAGCGACCGCGTCGGCGGCAACTGGGTGTTCGGCAACAAGAACGGGATGTCGTCGGCGTACCGCTCGCTGCACATCAACACCTCGCGCGACCGCATGCAGTACGCGGATTTCCCCATGCCGCGCGACTACCCGGACTTCGCGCACCACGAGCTCGTCGCGAAGTACTTCGATAGGTACATCGATCACTTCGGCCTCCGGAGCCGCGTCTCGTTCGAGACCGGCGTCGCGAACGTCGCGCGCGAGGACGGCTGCTTCCGGGTGACGCTCGAGGACGGGCGCGTGCGCCACTACGACGCGGTCATCGTCGCCAACGGGCACCACTGGGACCCGAGCCTGCCGACCCCGCCGTTCCCGGGGGCCTTCGACGGCGCGCAGTTCCACTCGCACCACTACGTCGACCCGAGCCACCCCCACGACCTCGTCGGCAAGCGCGTGGTCGTCGTCGGCATGGGCAACAGCGCGATGGACATCGCGTGCGAGCTCGGTCGCAAGGGGGTCGCCGAGAAGGTGTTCCTCTCGATGCGCCGCGGCGCGTGGGTGATCCCGCACTACCTGCTCGGCAAGCCGCTCGACCAGTCGGTGCCGCTGCCCAGCTGGGTGCCGTTCCGCGTCAAGCAGGCGTTCGGCGAGGCGGTGCTGCGGCTCACGGTCGGCGACATGAAGCGCTACGGCCTGCCCGAGCCCGACCACCGCCTCGGCGAGGCGCACCCCACCATCTCGAGCGAGCTGCTCGCCAAGCTCGGTCGCGGCGACGTGACCCCCAAGCCCAACCTCGAGCGCCTCGAGGGCAAGCGCGTGAGGTTCGTCGACGGCACGGTCGAGGACGTCGACGCCATCGTGTGGTGCACCGGGTACAAGGTCACCTTCCCGTTCTTCGATCCGGGTTGGCTCTCGGCCAAGGACAACGATTTTCCGCTCTACCGGCGCACCTTCCACCCCGAGGAGCCGGGGCTCGCGTTCGTCGGGCTCTACCAGCCGCTCGGCGCGATCATGCCGCTCGCGGAGGCGCAGGCGAAGTGGATCGCCGACTGGCTCCGCGGCGAGAGCCCCCTGCCCGCGGTCGCGGAGATGAAGCGCGACATGGAGCGCGAGCGGTCGAAGATGTTCGCGCGGTACGTCGCGAGCCGCCGGCACACGATGCAGGTGGATTTCGACGAGTTCCTGGCGCAGCTGCACGACGAGCGACGCGCCGGGCAACGACGGGCGCGCAAGACGGGCTATCGGTTGCCCGTGCCGGTCCGGGCCGCGATGCGGTCGATGTAGGGAGCGCGGCACCTGACGAACGCGCACGCCTGCTTGCTAGAATCGGCGGATGCGCACCTTCCTTCCCTCGCTCGTCGTCTGTGCCCTCTTCGCTGGTTGTGGAGGCTCCGACGCGAGCTTCACGGGCCCCGAGGACGAGACCGGGAGCGAGACCAGCGCCGACGACACCGGCGCGGCGACGACCGACACGGGCACGTCGACCGACGGCGCGGACGACACCCCGCCCGACGGCACCGCGACCGACACGGGCACGGCGCCCGACGGCACCGCCACCGACACGGGCACCGCGACGACGGACACCGGCACCGCGACCGACACGGGCACCGCCACGGACACGGGCACCGTCCCCGACACCAGCACCGACGCCGGCCTCCCCTGCACGGAGCCCGGCGCGAAGATCTACAACGGGCACTGCTACTTCCGGCTCGAGACCCCGCGCAACTGGGCGGCCTCCGAGGCGGCGTGCGTGGCGGCCGGCGGCAACACCCACCTCGTGGCCATCACGAGCGACGGCGAGCAGACCTTCGTGCAGACCAACTACGCATCGGGCGTCGGGGCGAGCGATCGGTGGATCGGCCTCTCGCGCAAGGCGACGGACCCGAGCGCCAAGGCCTCGTTCAAGTGGTCGACCGGCGAGGCGGCCACGTTCGACAACTGGAACACCGGCGAGCCCAACGGCAGCGGCGCGTGCGCCCGCATGATCGTCGGCGTCGTCGGCGGCGGCCGCTGGGCCGACCGCAGCTGCGACCAGGTGATGTCGCCGATCTGCGAACGCGCCCCCTGAAGGGGACCGGGCGATCAGGCGGGCTTGGCCCCTCGCACCCGAGCCGTCAGGCTCTTCAAGAAGTTGCGCAGGAACTGGTCGCCGCAGGCCCGGTAGTTCGGGTGGTTCGGGTTGCGGAACAGCGCGCTCATCTCCGGCCGCGACACCTGGAACCCCGCCGCCGTCATCAGCTCGACGAGGTGCTCCTCGCGCAGCTCGAAGGCGACCCGCAGCTTCTTGAGCACCGTGTTGTTGTTCACGACGGGATCGACCGGCCGGTTCGGGTCCGGCGCCCGCGGCCCGCGGCGGTGGACGATCAGCCCGTCGAGAAACGCCCCCATCACCCAGTCCGGGCAGGCGCGGTATCCCGGCGCGTCCTCGCGCTCGAGCCACGCGCGCACGTCGTCGATCGTGGCCTCGCCGCCGCCGAGCCGGATCATCGACACCAGCGTGTCGTCGTAGACGTTGAGCATGTAGCGGACGCTGCGCAACACGTCGTTGTGGATCATCGCGCCCATCGTCAGAACCTCTCGAGCGAGAACAGGCCGAGGTCGAAGCGCGAGCGGCCCTCGGTGACGAGATCCGCCGCCACTTCGCCGAGGACGCTCGCCATCTTGTAGGCGTGCCCCGAGCCACCCCCGACCACGATCGTGCGCGGCGCCGCGGGCAGCGCGCCGACGAGGAAGTTCTCGTCGGGAGTGTTCGCGTACAGACACACCGCGGCGTCGACCCGCGCGCCGTCGAGCCGCGGGAGGTGGCGGCGCAGGTGCTCGCGCACCACCCCTTCGTCCGCTTCGTCGCACGCGCGATCGAGCGTGTCGGCGGTCGTCGCGCGACCCCCGTGGTGCCGGCAGACCTTGATCGGCGCCGCGGCGTCTTCACCCGGGATCCCGTAGAAATTCCCGGCCTCCGTGAAGTGGATGAACGCGGGGAACGCGCCGAGGTCGCGCGGCGGCGAGAACCAGAGCTGCACCTGTCGCTCCACCGTGATCGGGAGTTCCGGCAACAGCGTCGGCAACCACGCGCCCGCGGTGACGATCAGGTGCCCGGCAGAGAGCTGCGTCCCGTCCTCCAGCGTGACCGTGGCTCGGCCGGGGTCGATCGACGCGACGCGCACCCCCTCCCGGATCTCCGCGCCCCGGCGCCGCGCCCGATCGGCGTGCGCGCGCGTGCAGGCCTCGACCTGCAGCACCCCACCGTCGGCCTCGAACACCGCGAGGTCCTCGGGGCCCGGTGCGAACGCGGGGTACCTCGCCCGCACCTCGTCCGCCGTCAGCACCTCGTGCGCGAGCCCGTGCTGCTGCGCGCACGCGAGCAGCCCCTCGATGCACGCGTGACCGCGGGGCCCCAGCTCGAGGCACCCCGTCCGGCGCAACAGCGACACGCCTGCGTCGCGCTCGAGCGCCTCCCACAGCGGATACGCCCGCTCGAGGAGCGGCACGTACCGCGGGTCCTCGAAGTACGCCTTGCGGATCACCCGCGTGCGCCCGTGCGAGCTGCCGAGCGTGTTGGGCACGGTGGCGCGCTCGAGCCCGAGCACACGGAGCCCGCGCGCCGCGAGGTGGTCGACGGTGGCCGCGCCGAGCCCGCCGACCCCGACGACGATCGCGTCCCAGGTCACTTTCGGGTCAGTTCGCGCTATTTCCCGGCTTGATAGCCGGAGTGCCAGAAGAAGAAGCTGCGGTAGCCGCCGGGCGACTGCCGGACGGAGGGATCGAGCTGGTAGGTCTTGGCCTCGCCCGCGCCCCATCCGGCCTGCGACGCGACCACCCAGAGCAAGAGCGAGCCGCCACCGACCACGCCATAGATGATTCTTCCGACCATCGTCTCATCTCCCCACGTTGGATTCTTCCCAGCGCTTGTTCTCGGACGTGACCATCCGGATGAGCGCGATGATCGGGAACGCGATGATGAACAGGAACGCCAGGATGCCAGGCCACACGATCGCGATGTCGTTGACGATCGTCACGCGGAACGCGCTCGCGCAACGCTTCACCCCGGTCGCTCCGATGGGCGACTCGCACTGCGCCTCGGGCTCGCCGACGGGCTGTAGGCGGAGGACGTACGTGCCGGGATCGAGCCCGCCCGCCGACACCTTCACCGACTTGCTGCCCTCGCTCCAGCTCTCGCCGTCGTCGACGCCGTTGTAGAAGTTCGGCTCGGCCTCGAGCTCGATGACCTTGCCCGTCTTCTCGTGGATGAGGGCCATGCCGACCCAGAGGTAGCTGTTCTGCACCTCGGTCGAGACCGTGACCTCGACGTTGCTCCCGACGGGGATCTTGAACGGCTCGGAGAAGAACGCGGCCTCGGGCTTCTCGGCCTTCTCGCCCGGCTCGTAGCTCTCGACCACGTCTTCCTTGGGGAGCGGGAGGTCGATGGTCTCGTCGTAGACCTTCTTCTCCTTCGCCGAGCCGACCGCGAGCATCAGGCAGACGACCCACGCCGCGATCATGCCGAGGCTCATGAGGCCGATGGCCTTGGCGCTCTCCTTGGCGGTCGAGGGCTGGTTCGCGCAGACGCCGTACGGCACGGGCGGGGTGCCCGGCACCGAGAAGGCCTTCCAGAGCTCCTTGCCGTCGACGTAGTGGCCGACGGACCAGTTGATCTCCTCGCGGTCGCCGTCGCCCTCGAGCTCCTTGTGCAGCGCGAGACCCTTCGGCGGGTGGATGAAGGTGGACGCCATCGACTCCTCGCCGATGGTGACCTCCCAGTAGAACTCGCCGAGCACGCGGGTGACGACGGCCTCGACCTCGGAGAACTTCTGGAACTGGGTGCCGTGCCAGGTGGCGAACTTGTCGAACACCGCGCCGACCTGCACGGAGCCGACCTCGATCGGCACCACCACGTTCCAGTGGCCGTTCTCCTCGGTGAGGAAGCGGAAGCCCTTGGTCTGGTGGTAGAGCAGGTACTCGTCCCAGTGGTACCAGGCGCCGTCGACCTCGCAGGCCTTGGTCATGTACCCGATGTTGATCCACTCGGTGGGCGCCTCGCCCGTGACGACGGACTCCTTGAGGATGCCGTCGAGGCGGCCCTTGGCGCCGATGGGGATCTTCGGGATCGTCTGCTGCTGGTTGAGGACCTCGAGCCACTGCAGGGGCCCATGCGAGGCGTCGAGCAGCGAGTTGCAGTACGGGCAGGCGATGCGCTTGCTGACGCCCGGCGCCTTGCACTCGAGGTTGCCGCCGCAGTTCGGGCACTTGAGCGAGTTGCCCTCGGTGGGCTGGCCGTCGGTGCTGCCCATCATCGCCGCGAGCCGCTTGGCCGCGGGATCGATGGGGAGCCCGAGCTCCGGGAACGGCACGACGTAGCCCACGTACGCGGCCTCGGGCGCGTGGCCGCTGCCCTGCCCGTAGTCGAGGGTGCCGAACGTGTTGTTCGGGCCGCTGATGTCGATGTAGCCGAAATACTCGCCTGGCGTGCTCACGGCCGGCAGCTCGCCCTCGAAGGTGACGAACTGGCCCGAGCCCTTCTCGGCGACGGTGAACGGCTGGCCCGCGACGTCGATCCGGTGCCCGAGGACCGCGTGGTCGTACGGGATCGGCGGCGGCTGCACCGCGAACGTGAAGTAATAGCGGCCCTGGGCCTCGGCGAGCCAGCCCCAGCGTCCGTCGCTGAACGCGCAGTACCACTCGTCCCAGGGGCCCTGCCCGTGGTCGAGCTGCTGGCGGCCGACGATCGTGTACGGGATGCCGCGGAAGTTGCCGTGGAGGCCGATGTAGAGCGGCGAGTCGGTCTTCGCGAGGTCGGCGATGAGGCCGACGGAGCGGATGTCGCGGTCCGAGCGGACGACGCCGAACGAGCAGTGCGGGCACTGCACCAGGATCGACGAGCCAGCCTTGAACTCGACGGGGCCGCCGCAGTTCGGGCAGTTGACGGTCACGTACCCTCCGAGTCGGTGACGACCGAGACGTTGGTCTCCACGGGTGTGGTGCGCGCGGCCTCGCCCCGGTCGAAGGAGCGGACGGTCACGGCCTTGGCGCCGAGGAGCGAGGACAGGCGCTGCTCCCACGGCCACGGGGCCCGCGGGCGACAGCAGTACAGGTTGAAGGTGGCGAGCCCGAGCTCGGGGAACGTGTGCAGCGCCACGTGCGACTCGGCGAGCAACAGGAGCCCGGTGACCCCCGCTTCACCCGGGAACACGTGCCACTGCGGCGTGCCCACCACGGAGAGCCGCAGCTCCGACACGAGGAGCGCGACGATGTCCTTCAGCCGTGGGAGATCGCGCAGGGAGGATGGCTCACACCCCGTCGCGTCGACGACCCACTCCTTGCCCGCCTCGATCAGCACCGCCGCAGTTGTATCAGGATGATGCCCGAAGTGGGAGTGGTGGCTTGCGGGCGGCCGCCGCGGGGGTCAGAGGGTGGCGAAGCACTTCGCGAGGTCGACCCCCGGGGCCGCGACCACGTCCTGCTTGTCCCCTTCGCCCGTGACCACCACGCACGGCCCGAAGGCGTCCTTGGGCAGCGTCAGGCGCTGCCCGCCGAGCGCCACGGCCCGGACGGTCGCGGCCACGTCCTTCCCGGCCTCGGCGGCGATGACCCCCAGCATCCGCTCCGAGTCGAGCGGTGGCTCGCGGCGCCGGGCCCGCCCGAGGAGGGTCCGCATCAGATCGTCGAGCGACCGTTTGCCACCGCTGGCGCGGCGCATCGCCGCATCGACGTAGGCGGCCACCATCGATCCGCGCAGGTACGGCAGCTGGATCGCCGCCCCGCCCCAGCGCATCTCGGCCTTGTCGTTCGGGGTCTCGCACTGCGGGTGCTGTTGGTAGCGGCGCACCCGGAGGCGCAGCATCTCGAGCCACCCCTGCGCGTCGTAGACCTTGGCGCGGGCCATCACCACGTCGGTGTAGTGCTCGGTGAACCCCTCCGAGAACCAGTAGGTGCGCTCGTCGGGCTCGTCGCCGCCGCGGTCGATGATCTGGCCGAGGTACAGGTGGAACATCTCGTGCGCCGCGAGCCGCGCCTGGCCCTCGCCCCACTTGAGGCCGCCGTCCATCCACAGGATCGCCGAGCCGGTGAGCGAGGTGCCGTGATCGTCGGCGTCTTCGTCGTGGGGCATCGGCACGACGAGCACCCGCAGCGTCTCGGGGCGATCGGGCGCGAAGATCTTCGCCTCGGCGGCGAGCAGCTTGCCGAGGTCGCGCCGCGCCGCCGGCACGTCGAAATGACCCTCGGCGAACCGCGCCTCGAGGGTGAGCTGCTGCGCCGTGTCGGTGGCGCTCGCGAAGCGACCGATCGCGAAGTAGGCGTGGCGCGCCGCCCGCGTGGTCGTCGTGTGCGGGCCGGGGCCGAGCGACCAGAGGCCCTCCTGGCCGGGCGCTATCCCCGTGAAACCCACCTCGATGCGCACCCGCGTGTCGTCCGGCACGTCGGGCAGCACGAGCGTGCTCTCGGCGATCGCCGTGCGCAGGCCGTCGGTCGCGACGGGGTCGAACTCCCAGCCCCACGAGAGCGCGCCCGGCTTCGGGCTCTTGACCTGCCAGCGGAGCTTCACGCTGCGACAGCGCTCCGCGAGGGACCAGCCCACGTGCGTGCCGAGGTCCTCGCGCGGCGGCGTGACGGTCTTGCCGCACCCCTCGATCGTCGGGCCGGTCAGGTGCCCGAGCACCTCTTCTTCCCCCGCCCAGCGCTTCTGCAGCACCCAGCGGCGCGGCAGGGCGCCCTCCGCGGAGAGCGTGAAGGAGAGCCCCGTGTCCGTCGGCGCGACCACCAGGGCGAGCTCGATCGCCGGCGAGGCGGAGAGCCCGTGCTCGGCGTGGGTGCCCGCGCGACCGCCCGCGCAGCCGAGCGCGCCCACGAGGAGGCCGAGGCTCGCGACCCTTCGCTGCACCGGGTGCATCTTGGTCCGGGCCGACGGCCACGTCGAGTTCCTGGCGGTCACGGCCGGACGGCTCGCGCCGAGACGGAGATCTGCACCTTGTCGTCGAGCTTCTTCCCGAACGTCTCGAACGCGCCCCGCAGGAATCTTCCGAGGTGATCGCGCGGCTCGACCGCGTGCTCGATCAGGCTCGCGACCAGCGGTGCGCGCGTCGTGACGGCGAGCTCGGTGGGGGCGTCGGGCGGTCCCCGGAACACCACCCGGATCTCGACGACCTTGGCGGCGCTGCGGCCGTGGATGCGCAGCTGCCCGCGCACGGTGAAGTCGACCGCGCGCGCCCCGCCCTCTTCCTTCGCCTCGGCGAGGCTCTTCGCGCTCGCCGACTGCACCGCCTCGAGGACGAACCGCGCGTAGCGGAGCTCCTCGCGGCGCTTCGGCTCGACCGCGGGCCCGAGCTCGAGCCAGTCCCGCGCGTGCTCGGTCTGCTTGGCGTCGTCCGCGGCCACGCCGAACGTCTGCGTGGTGAACGCGTCGAGATCGGCGACGATCTCGCCGCGGGCCCGCGTGAGATCGCGCACGTCGAGGTCGAGGTGGCCCGAGAGCAGCGTGGCTCTGCCCCGGAATTTCTCGAGCGGCGCGTCGATCTGCACCGTGACCGTCCCGGCCGCCGCGATCGGGTAGCGCACGCTGTCGAGGGGAGCGCTGTCGCTCGCAGGAACCAAATGCTGTGGATCGTCGCGACGGGCGCACCCGACCAGGAGGCACGCGAGCACCGCGAGGCCACGCACGGTCATGTGTCGGGACGCGAACCGAGCAACACGCCCCGCGCCGTGAGGTCGGCCACGAGGTCCGTGAACGTCGCGACGAAGGCGCCGTCGATCGCGAGGCCCGCCACGACCGCCGCGGCGCGCGCGGCCTCGACCAGCGGCAGCCGCGGCGCCTCCACGAGCAGTCGCGCCGCGAACGCGTCGAGCTCGAGCACGCGCGGCTCGTGGCTCTCGGGGTCGCGGTAGACGAGGAGCTCGAAGGCCCGCGCAGGCGCGTCCCCGACCACGTGGTCGTCCTCCGCCGTCAGCCGGTGCACCGCGTGACCGAGCGCGACCAGGCGGTGCGCGGGGTGCAGCACGACCGGCTGCTCCATC
Organism: Myxococcales bacterium; assembly: GCA_016794445.1. Lineage (GTDB taxonomy): Bacteria > Myxococcota_A > Polyangia > Polyangiales > JADJMO01 > JADJMO01. Next base: position 17,327 of record JAEUKC010000395.1, on the reverse strand, counting down.
GAGAGCTCTCCCGGCGCAGTCGGGCCCGTGGGGACCTCCTCGGCGAGCCACTCGACCTCGCGCAAGGCGGCCTCGTAGCGGGCGAGATCGAGGGTGTAGGGCGGCGTACCCGGAAACCCGCCACGCGCCTCGAGCCAGCGCTCGTGCTCGCCCACCACGTCACGGAGGAACGGTGAGGTCGGTGGCGCCTCGTCGAACCACGCTGCGGTCACCTCTTCGAAGCCGGCCGGGCCGAGGACCCTGACATACCTCGGCAGCGCGAACTCGATCAGGTCTCGGAGCCTTCGCCGCACCATCCGGCGGTAGACCCGGAACCGCGGCGGCCCCAGCCTCGCGAGGTGAGGCTCGGCGTCGCGCGCGAACAGCGACCGGATGAAGTCGCGCTGGTAGTCCTCGAGCCAGGTCATCGCGCCGTGCCCTTCACCGGGGCCGCGCGGTGGATGGCGTCGAGGCGGACGAGCTCGGCGTAGAGCTCGTCGAACGGCGGGAAATCGTCGTCGCGCTCGAGGAGGATGGGCACCTGACCCGTGCGCTCCAGCGTCCAGGCGAGCAGGTCGTAGACGCCCTCGCAGATCGGCTCGCTGTGGGTGTCGATGATGAAGTCGGGCTCTTCGTAGAAGTGCCCGGCCACGTGCATCTGGACCACCCGGTCGAGAGGCATCGCGGTGAGGATCGCGCGCGCGTCGAGGCCGTGGTTCTGCGCGTTCACCCAGACGTTGTTCACGTCGAGCATCAGGGCGCAGTCCGCCTCCTCGCAGATCGCCCGCACGAACGTGCCCTCGTCGAGGGTGGTGTCCGGCGGGATCACGTAGGCGCTCACGTTCTCGACCGCGAGGCGCACCCCCACGCGATCCTGGGCCTCGCGGATGCGCGCCGCGAAGTGGTGCACGGTGTCCTCGTTCATCGGGACGGGCAACAGATCGTGCGTGGCCGCGCCGTGCGCGACCGAGAAGCACAGGTGGTCCGAGTGCCAGGGGGCCTCGATCGTGCGCAGGAACGAGCGCAGCGTGTCGAGGTAGGGCGCCGAGAGCGGGTCGACGCCGCCGAGCGACATGCAGAGCCCGTGCGTCGCGAACGCGTAGCGCTCGCGGCAACGCTCGAGCGCTGCGGGGAAGGCTCCTCCGCGGCGCATGTAGTTCTCGGGGTGGCACTCGAGCCACTGCAGCGCGGGGAGGTCGGCCGGGCTCCGCGCGAGGATCTCGTCGACCAGCGCGAACCGCAACCCGAGGCCGACCCCCTGCACCGTGCTCACGGGATCACTTCTTCTTTTTTGCCGCGCAGCCACCCGCGCCGCAGCCTGCCTCGGCGCCGCCGGGCTTGGCGACGGGTGCCGGGGGCTTGGCGGCCGGCTTGGCCGAGGTGGACGGCGCGGGCGCGGTCGTCGTGGCCGGAGCGGCCATCGTGGTGGTGGCCGGAGCTGCCGTCGTGGTGGGGGCCGGGTCGGCGGTGCCTTCCTTCTTGGCGCCGCAGCTGCCTTCCTTCTTCGCGCCGCAGCTGCCGTCCTTCTTGGCGCCGCAGCTGCCCTCCTTCTTCGCGCCGCAGCTGCCGTCCTTCTTGGCGCCGCACCCGTGCTCGGCGGAGCCCGCACCTGCCGCGGGGACCTCGTTCGCGCTCTTCGCGGCGGGCTGCTCGCCGCCACAGGCCGCGACGCCCACGCCGAACGCGGCCGCCGCCATCGCCAGGATCGCCGTACGCATCGAGGTCTGTCCCACCACGCCGTGCTTCGTCTCGTTCATGTTCCGTGTCTCCTCGTGTTCGCCGCGTCTCGCGGCGGGTTCGTGGGTGGATACGCCCGCCTCCCGCGGCGGTTTCGCTCGAATTGCTTTTGTCGCTCCCGGACCGTCCCCGTCCGGTCCTCCGCTCCGGATTCACGGTTTCTTCGTCGCGCTGGCCGGAGCCCCCAGGGTGGCCGCGCAGCGGAGGCCGACCACGTGGCTCTTGGTCTCCGCAGGGAAACTGTAGCGCGCGCTCGGCCGCAGCCACGACGCGAACGAGCCGTTCCACGCGCCGCCGCGCACGACGCGCTCGGTGCCGGTGGTGGGGCCCTTCGGGTCCTTCTGCTCCTCGGCGGTGTACTTGCCGTCGAAGTCGGCCGTCCACTCCCAGACGTTGCCGACGACGTCCTGCAGCCCGAACTTGGAAGCGCCCTTGGGGAACGAGCCGACGGGCGCGGTGTGCACGAAGTGGTCGTCGCCCGCGAACATCGGCGTCATCGGCACGCCCTTGGTCTTGCCCCAGGCGACGCACTCCTTGCCACAGGCGTTGAGGCGCGTCTCGTCGGGCAGCTCGTCGCCCCACGGATACGTGCGGCCCTCGGGGCCACGCGCCGCGAGCTCCCACTCGGCCGAGGTGGGCAAGCGCTTGCCGCGGTACTCGCAGTAGGAGACCGCCATCTGCCAGTCGACGCAGTTGATGGGGTGCTTGGCCTTGCCGACCGGGTCGTTGACGTTGCAGAGCGGGGTGTAGAGCTTCTTGTCGGTGTCCTTGATCTCGGGCCAGTCGACGACCGCCCACGGCCGCTTGCACTCGCCCTTGTCCGAGCACGCGAGGTAGTCCTCGACGGTGACCTCGGTGAGGTCCATGCAGTACGTGGACAGGCGGACCTTGTGCGCGGGCTTCTCGTCGTCCTCGCCGGTGTCCGAGCCCATGAAGAACGCGGTGCTCGGGATCTCGGCCATGCCCGGGGGGCAGCCCTTGGGGGCGGCGGAGACCGACGCGGAGGCCGAGGTGGCGGTGCTGGCCGAGGACGCGCCGTGGTGCGCCGGTGTGGGATCCGACCCCTTGCCCTTGAGCGCGAGGACCGCACCGCCCGCCATGGCAGCGACCACCACCACGGAAGCGATCAGGAGGGGCGCCTTCGAGCGCGGCTTCACCTCGGTCGGCTCGTGCGTCACGGCGGGTGGCGTGCGTCCGTCGGTGCGCGCGCTCGCGGCAGACGCGGGCGAGACCTCGGTGCGCGCGAGCGCCGAGGGGCCGGAGGGGGCTGGCCCCGTCTCGATCATCGTGCGTCGAGGCGCATGCCCCGCCGCGACGCGCAGCGCGTTCCAGAACTCTCCGGCGGTCGGGAAGCGCTCCGTCGGGTTCACGGACAGCGCACGCGCGCAGACCGCCTCGACTTCGTCGGACACCTGCGCGCCGAGCGTGCGCGGCGTGGGGCGACGGCCGGGATCCGCGGTCGCCATCCCGAGCTGGATGAAGTCCTCGCCGTCGAGCGCGGCGCGACCCGCGAGCATCTCGGTGAAGATCAGCGCGAGCGCGTAGACGTCGGTCCACGGGCCCGTCGCCCCCCGCGCGCGGGAGAACTGCTCCGGCGCGCCGTACGCCGGCGTGAACGAGGTGAGGGCCCCACCGGTCTGGGTCATCCCCTGCTCGGCGGCCGACTGCACGACCTTGGCGATGCCGAAGTCGAGCAGCTTCACGTGCATCTCGGGCGAGGGCGACGTGTCGGTCGGGCGTGGGAGCGTGCCCACGACGAACACGTTCGCGGGCTTCACGTCGCGGTGGCTGATGTTCTTGCGGTGCGCGAGGTCGAGCCCCTCGGCGACGGGCTCGAGGATGGCGAGCGTGAGCTCCAGCGACCAGGGCCGACGCGCGCCACCCTCGGCCTCGAGCAGCGCGTCGAGGGTCGCGCCCTCGAGCCACTCGAGCACCATGTACGGCACCCACGCGCCGCTGGGCGTGGTGAGCGTGCCGATGTCGCGGGCCTGCACGATGCTCGCCGAGCGCGCCGACAGCTCCGTGAGCAGCGCGCCCTCCTGCACGAAATCCTTGAGCAACCGCTCGCGGAGCGCGGGCGAGGCGTCCATCATCGTCTTGAAGCACTTGAGCGCGACCGGCTTCTGCCAGAGCTTGTGCTGCGCGCGGTAGACGACGGCGAAGCCGCCCTCGCCCACGCAGGCCTCGACGACGTACTTGTCGCCGACGGTCGTGCCCACGAGGCCCAGGGTGTCTTCGATGGCCATGCGCTCGAACCGTGAACGTTACGCAGAACCGGGGGTTTCGGATCGAAAATCTGCCCACGCGGACGCACGAGGTGCGACACCGTGCTTCCTGCTACACTGTTCAGCATGACGAAGCCCCGCCGCAAGGGAGCGACCGAGACCTTCAGCGTCTCCGTCGATCGCGAGACCAAGCGCACGCTCAAGCGCCTCGCGGCCGAGCGGTTCGCGGGCAACGTCTCCGCCCTTGTGACGGAGCTCGCCGCAGAGGGGGCTCGTCAGGCGGCGTTCGACCGGGCGTGGCGGTGGTACGGAGGGCCCGAACCCACGAGCGCCGAGACCGAGGCCATCCGCCGTGAGTGGGAAGAGGGCTGGCAGCTCGCACGTAAGGTCAAGCGCGGAAAGCGTGGCGAGGCGGCGTGACCGCCTCGGGGCTCACTTTCGACACGGGCGTGCTCATCGCGCTGGAGCGCCGCGCCCAACGCGCCTGGAACGTGTACCGGGCGGCACGCGAAGCGAAGGTGCGCATCACCGTCCCCTCGGTGGTCCTCGCCGAGTGGTGGCGAGGCCGGACCGACGCCCGGGAGCACGTGCGGAGCGGGGTGGTGATCGAGTGGCTCTCGGACCAACTCGCCGCGGCCGCCGGCGAGGCCCTCGCCAGCGTGCCGTCGGCCACGACGATCGATGCCATCGTCATGGCGTCGGCCGCATCCCGCGGCGACGTCGTGTACACCAGCGACCTCGAGGACCTCGAGCGGCTTCGCCTGCACTTCCCCGCGGTGCGGATCCTCACCGTCTAGCGCCCTCACCCTCTAGCGCCGTGGGTGCGCCTCGAAGAAGCTCCAGATCTGGCGGCCGATCTCCGGCGTGAGGTTCAGCGGCACGTGCTTGGCCCCCGCGAGCGTGTACAGCTCGGTCGCCACGCCGTCGCGACAACCGAGGTAGCGGGCGGGCTTGGTCTCCGCACCGGCGAGGTCGAGGTCGAGATCGACCGCCGGCGCGCTCTCGTCCGGCGTCGCGGCGCACCCGTTGTGGGCCGCGAACGCGGCGACCGCCTTCGGCGCCGAGACGAACGAGAGGGTCGGCCCGAGGAGGCCGATCGTGCCGCCGTCGTAGGCCACCGTCTCGTCCGCCGTGCCGTGCAGGTGCCGGATCGAGATCGGCTGCGTGGGGGCGCAGGCGGTGTGGGCCTCGAAGAACGCGGGCGCGAGCAGGAACGCCGCGGCGAACGGGTGGCTCGGCTCGCACGCGAGCCGATAGGCCATGGCGCCGCCGTTCGAGTGACCGACGAGGAAGATGCGCTTCGGATCGACCGTCCACACCGACGCGATCTCGTCGACGAGGCCCTTGATCCACTTCACGTCGTCGACCTTCTTGCCGTCGGCCTCGCAGCAGCCGTCGACCGCGGCCCAGAACCGCGGGCCGCCCTTGTTCGACGAGCCATCGGGCGCGACGAGGAGGAACTGCTTCTCGTCCACCAGCTTGTCGAGGCGGAAGTACACCGACTGCAGGAGGCCGCTCGCGCCATAGCCGTGCAGCACGACGATCAGCGGCAGAGGCTTCTTCGGGTCGGCGCCCTCGGGGGAGCGGAAGAACACGACGGGACGGTCGCCTCCGAACACGTGGTCCTCCGGCGAAGGCCCGGTGTCCGCGTCGACGCCCGCGTCGACGGCCGCGGGCGTCGACGAAGAGCAGGCGCCGAGCAACAAGAACCAGACGAGCCTGCGCATCGACCATCCAGCCTACGTCACGGGCAGGCGCGCACGCTGCGGAAAGCGCGGCTCTCGATCAGCGTGCCGTCGGCGCGCACCGCCTGGATGGCGTAGGCCGCCCCGCCCTCGAGGGTCGCGAGCAGGATGCGCCCCCCTTGCGCGTCGACGAGGCCGGCCGCCGTGGCCCCCGTCGTCGCGACGCGCGTCGTCCACGCCTTGCCGCTCGAGAGGCGCCCGCTCGAGAGCAGCGCGGTGAGCACCTCGGCGTGGGGGGAGCCGATGTGCGCGGTGCTCACGCCCATCAGCGCGTTGCGGCTCTTGCCGTCGGCCGGGAGCAGCCGCGCGACCCACGTCGCGTTGCTCGAGGTGTTGCGGCCGTGGTGGCTCGCGTGGAGCACGTCGACCCCGCGCGCGTCGATCCCGGCCGCCGCGCCGAGCCGGGACGCGTAGAAGCTCTCGACGTCGTCGGTGACCGAGCCGCCGCCCGTCAGGTCTCCGGCGAGCAGCATGCGGAACGCGCCGCGCTGCACGACCGAGAGGATGCTGCGCGCGTTCTCGCCGTTGCTGTCGCTCGTGAGGAACGGCGAGACGACCTTGTCGTAGCGGTCGGCGCCGATGAACCCGTTGGCGGCGACGAAGTCGAGCAGCGCGCCGCTCCCGAGCGCGAGATCGGCCGTGGCGAGCCCTGGGCACGCGGCGACGGGGTAGCTCCCGGCCCAGCTCGAGGGCGCGCACGGCGGGGCCGAGGCCGCGTTGCACAGGCCCCCGGCGGCGGCGGGGCGCGCCGCGATCGCGTTGCAGATCCCCTGGATGGTCGCGTCGTTGGCGGCCGCCGTGAAATCGGTGAAGCCGCGGTGGACGATCTTGCCCTTGAGGGTGATGCGACCGAGCAGGCCGGCGAGGCCGTCGCCGTGGTCGGCGTGGAAGTGGGTGACGACGATGTGATCGACCTTGGTCGCGCCGGTGAAGTCGGTCAGCCCCTTGGCGACGTCGTCGTCGTGGCTGTCGTTGCCGACGTCGACCACGACCACCGTGCCGTCGGGCCCGACGAGGATGGCCGACTCGCCGATCGAGAGGCCGCCGAGCCCGAGCTGACCGTAGAACAGCTCGCCCGGCGTGGGCTTCAGGACCGTCGTCGGCGCGGGCGGGGCCGGCCCGCAGCCCGCGTCGCTCGGGGTCGAATCGGTCGGGCTGCCGTCGACCGGCGCGCCCGTGTCGACCGGCACGCCCGTGTCGAGCGGCACGCCCGTGTCGAGCGGCGTGCCGGTGTCGAGCGGCGTGCCGGTGTCGCTCGCGCCGTCGGCGACGACGCTCGTGTCCTCCCCTCCGCTCGTGTCCGGCGTGGAGGCCGTGTCCGAGTTGCTGCACGCGACGAGGGAGAGGGCCACGAGGGGGAGGAACCGGCGCGACATACCCCCCGGGTATCGCACGGGATCGCGGTCGTGGGGAGACTCAACCGTGGGCGGTCGCGCGCCGCCGCGCGCCGAACACGACCAGCGCCGCCAGCGTGACCACGTAGGGCAACGTCTGCACGAGCTGGTGGGGCACCTTCGTGGTCTCCTGCACCACGAGCTCGAGGGCCTCGGCGGCGCCGAAGGCGAGCGCGATCCCCGCGGCGCGCCCGGGGCGATGCCCGGACAGGACCAGGATGGCGAGCGCGATGTAGCCGCGGCCGCCGCTCATCTTGCTCGAGAACTGGCGCTGATCGAGCGCGAGCCAGGCGCCCGCGAGGCCGGCCGCCACCCCCGCGGCGGCCACCGCGAGGAGCTGGGTCCGCGGCACCGAGACGCCGACGCTCGCCGCGGCCTCCGGGTGCTCGCCGACCGCGCGGATGCGCAGCCCGAAGCGGCTCCGGGTCATGGTCCACGTGGTCGCGACGACCACCGCGACGACCACCCACGAGGCCGGGTCGCGCAGCAGCGACGCGGACTGTCCCGGGATCGTCGGCGAGTTGCTCGACGACGCGTAGAGCGCCCGCAGCAGGAAGCGGGTCCCCGCGAGCGCGAGCAGGTTGATGGCGAGGCCGCTCACGATCGGGTCGGCCTTGCCGTGCACGACCGCCGTGCCGTGCACGAGCTGCACGAGCGCGCCGGCGAGCGCGGCGGAGAGCAGCGCGACGACGACCGAGCCCGTCGCGAGCGCGCCCCACGCGGCGGCGAGCGCGGCGACCAGCATCGTGCCCTCGAGCGCGACGTTCACGATCCCGGCGCGCTCGCTCAGCACCCCGCCCATCGCCGCGCCCATGTAGGGCAGCGCCACGCGCACCGCCTGGCCCAGGAAGTCGAGCGAGAGGACGCGGCTCATCGGGCCCACCGCCGGTCGATCGCGGCCGACATGCGCGGCGCCACCGCCACGAGCAGGACCACGAGGCCCACGAGCAGATCGGAGGCCTCGCGCGGCACCCGCGCGTTGATGGCGAGGCCGCCTTGCGCGAGCGTCGCGAAGAACGCGGAGGCGACCACGATGCCCACCACCGAGTCGCCCGCGAGGAGCGCGGCCGCGAGCCCGGTGAACCCGAGCCCCTCGGTGCGATCCTCCTCCGCGTTGCCGCGACAGAGGACGTCGTGCACGGAGGCCAGCCCCGCGATCGCGCCCGAGAGCAGGAGCGCCTGCACGAGCCTTCGATCCACGCGCACGCCCGCGCCGCGCGCCGCCGAGGGAGACGCCGCGACCGCGAGGAGCTCGCGCCCGAACGGCGTGCGACGCGCGACGAAGGCCCAGCCGAGCAGCGAGGCAATGGCGAGCAGCCCGGCGACGTTGGCCGAGGAGCCGGGGAACCACGAGAAGCGCGCCGCCACCCAGGCGATCGGGAGCGGGCGGGTGTGCACCGAGCCCTTCTCGGCGAGCCCCGCGGCGAACCCCCACGCGGTGAGGCCCGACACGACGTGGTTGAGCATGATCCCGGAGATCACTTCGTGCGCGGAGAAGCGGACCTTGAGGCCCGCGACCACCGAGCTCGTCAACGCGCCGACCAACATGCCGACCACGACGAGGATCGTCACGGCGATCGGTGCCGGGAGCGTGCGCGGGAGCGCCGCCCCGAGGCCGCCGACGGCGAGTGCAGACAGGGCGATCGAACCCTCGACCCCGAGGTGGAACAGCCCCGCGCGGAGGGCGACGCGCGCGGCCACCGCCGAGAGCGCGATCGCGGTGGTGCGGAACAGGATCTGCCCGAGGCCGTACCGGTTGCCCCACGTGTTGGAGAACAGGAGGCGCGCGATGTCGAGCGGACGCTCTCCCCACGCGAGCACGACGAGCTCGAACGCCAGCGCGACGAGCAAGAGGGCGAGCAGGAGCGGGCGACGCTCGTTCATCCGAGCATCGCCTCGCCGATGACGTCACGGCCCGCGTCGCTGCAGACCTCGATCGCGCGTCCGCGACGCAGGACGAGCAACCGGTCGGCGACGGTCGCGAGCTCCTCGAGGTCGGCCGAGATGAGGATCACGGCGGCGCCGGCGGCGGCGGCGTCGACGATCCGCTGCCGGATCCGCGCCGCCACGAGCAGATCCACGCCGCGCGTCGGCTGGGCCGCGACGAGGAGACCGGGCGTCTTCGCGAGCTCCCGCGCCACGACGAGCTTCTGCTGGTTGCCCCCGGAGAACGACTGCGTCGCGAGCGTCGGGTCGGCGGGCCGGACGTCGAGCGCCCTCGCGGCGGCGACGAAGCGCGCGCGCACCGCCGCCTCGTCGACCGCACCGCGCACGGTGGGCATGGCGCCGAGCACCAGCGCGTCCTCGGCGGGGATGTCGGCGGGCAGCGCGTGGGCGTGGCGATCGGAGGGGATCCACGCGAGCCCCGCGCGGCGCCGGGCGAACACGTCCCCGCGCAGCGCCGCCCCATCGAGGGCGCACGCACCGTGGCTCGCGAGCACCCCGACGAGCCCGAGCTCGAGGGGCACCTGTCCGTTGCCCTCTACGCCCGCGATGCCGACGATCTCGCCCGCGCGCACGGTGAGGTCGAGGGCCGAGAGCGCGGCGCCGCTGCCCTCGGGCGCCTCGACGGTGAACCCACGCAGCACGAGGCGCGCGCGGTCCTGCGGCCGCGCCTCGCGGTGCACCGTCGGTGGCTCCTCGCCGAGCGCCTCGCGGGCCAGCGCGCGGACGTCGTGCACCGCCCGGTCGTCCGCCGCGTGATGGGCGACGACCTTGCCCCGACGGAGCACCGTGACCTCGTCGGCGAAGCGGGCCACCTCGTCGAGGTGGTGGGTCACGACCGCGACCGCGACGCCGTCGTCGTGGGCGAGGCCCGACACGCGCGTGAGCAGCGCCTCGGCCTCGCGCGGGGCGAGGACCGCGGTCGGCTCGTCGAGGATCAGCACGCGCGGCTTGCGGAGCAGCACGCGCAGGAGCTCGAGCCGCTGGCGCTCGCCCACCGACAGCGACGCGACGCGCGCGTCGAGCGGCAGCGCCATGCCGAGGGCGCGCCCGAGCTCCTCGGCCCGCGCGCGCAGCGGACCGAGGCGGAGCACGAACCCGGTGGCTTCGCCGAGGGCGAGGTTCTCGAGGGCGGTGAGCGAAGGCACCAGCATGAAGTGCTGGTGCACCATCGCGAGGCCGCGCCGGATCGCCTCGCGCGCGGTGGCCGGGACGAGTGGCCCCCCGAGCACCGAAACGACGCCGCGGTCCGGCTCGAGGAGCCCGGCCGCGATGCGCAGCAGCGTCGACTTGCCGGCGCCGTTCTCGCCCACGATGGCGTGGACGCGCCCTGGCTCCAGGCTCAGCGAGGCGCCGTCGAGGGCGACCGCCTCACCGAACCTCTTGTCGATGCCCGTGAGCGTGACCGCGGCCACCCGCGCACTATAGACGCGGGCCTCGGCGGCTGGGTCTCGATTACTTCTTGGGGTCGTCGACGATCTCGGCCTTCACTTCGACGGTCTCGTCCTTCGGCTTGGGGGCCGAGGCGGCGTCGACCTTGGCGGCGATGGTGCCGAGGAGCTCGCCCGTGGTCTCGAGCGCGCGGGCCGACTGCTGCAGCGCCATGCGCCCGATCGAGAGGCCGTACTTGGCCCAGCCGACGCCGAGCTCGGTGATGAGACGCGCGATCTTGTCAGGGGTCTGCTCGCTCGGGGTCGCGTGCTCGGGGGCGGGGTAGTCGTTCTGGGTCTCGGTGGTCATGGCTGTCTCCTTGGTCGAGAAAAACTTGCTGGGTCACTTCTTGGGGCGCGGCAGGCACGCGTCGCACACGATGGGGCGCGGCGCGGCCGGGTCGCTGTGCACGCCGAGGTGCGCCGACTCTCCGGCGGAGAGCTCGGCTTCGCACACGGCGCAGTGGGTGTCGGTCGCGAGCACCATCGGCTGGAAGCCGACGATGCCGCCGAGGGGGCCGCTCTTGGTGCGGCCGACCACCTCGTCGCGCTTGCGGAGGATGGCCTCGCGCTGGGCCGACACGCGCCCCGCGGCGCGGTGCAGCTCCTCTTCGACGCCCCGACCGGCGCGATCGGCGACGGCCACGGCGTCCTCGAGGATGGTGCGCACGAGGTTCGAGACGGGGACCCGGATGTTCTGGGCGAGGCGCTTGAGCTCCTGCTCGAGGACGGCGGGCACCCGGGTGTGGAGCACGCGCTCCTTTTTCTCGTCTCCGTCTTCCGGCGGAGGCTGCGGGGGAGATTCCTCTTGGCTCACGGTGAATCACAATGTGATACCCCGTGATACGAGTGTCAAGGGCTCCCGGACCGTCCCCGTCCAATCCTCCGCTCCGGGTTTCACCCTGTCGCCTTGACCCAGCGCACGGGTTCGGCGGTCATGAGCACTCCGACCACCTGCTCGACCTGGCGAGGGGTGGTCCAGAGGAACGCCTCGATGTCGCCCGGCTGGAACGGCGCGCCCGCCCAGTCCTTCTCTTGCGCCTCGCCGACGAGGATCACCGTGTAGCCCGCAATCCGGCGCTGACCCGTCGAGGTCTCCGCCTTCTTCAGCAGCACGCGGATGACGGCGCGGCGATCGGTGGGGACGTGGTCCACCAAGGGAGCTTACCGCGTGGGCCCGTGTTGGGTACCTTCTGTCGATGCGCACCCTGGTCGCTCTTCTCTTTGTCCTCGTCGGCTGCAGCTCGAGCTCCACCCCTGCCACCACCGAAGACACGGGCACCCCGAGCGAAACGGGCACCGACGCGGTGGCCGAAGTGGCCGTCGACACGGGGCCCGAGACGGATCCCGACGGCTGCGTCCTCGACCCTGGACCGGCCGATCCCGGCATCGATCCCAGCGCGTACGCGACGTTCAAGCCCGCCGACTTCACGCTCGACAAGGCGCTCGCGGGCTTCCCGGCGGGCACCGGCACCTTGCGCGCGCGCATCACCACCCAGAGCGGCAAGATCGACTGCAAGCTCGATCCGACGGCCGCGCCGATCAGCGTGGCGAACTTCATCGGCCTCGCGCGCGGCACGCGCCCCTACAAGCAGGGCACCACGTGGATGCTCGGTCGCTTCTACGACGGCTTGAAGTGGCACCGCGTCGTGCCGGGTTTCGTCATCCAGGGCGGCGATCCTCGCGGCAACGGCACCGGTGGGCCGGGCTACTCGCTCGTCGACGAGAACCACGTCGCCGAGCCGCTCGGCACCCTCGCCATGGCCGCGTCGACCGCGCCGAGCGGCAGCCAGTTCTACATCGTGGTCGGGACGGGCCCCGCGGCGGACTACAACGTCTTCGGGAGCTGCGACACCGAGACCGCGATCGCCATCAGCAAGCTGCCGGCCGACGGCAAGGCCGCCCCCATCACCGAGGTGAACATGCAGCGGATCGACATCGTCCGCTGCCCCAAGTGACGCACCACGGCGAGGCGAACGGGCGGCGAACGCGCCGCGAAAGCTGATAGGATCCGCGCATGAAGCGCCTCACGACGCCGCTCGTCCGCGACCCGGGCTCCCCTCGGGGACAGCTCCGCGAAGCCACCTGGGAAGAGGCGCTGACCCGCGCCGCCGCTGGCCTCACCGCGGTACGCGAGCGCCACGGCGGCAAGGGGCTCGGCATCTTCTCGTGCTCGAAGGCGACCAACGAGGTGAACTACCTCGCGGCCAAGCTGGCCCGCGTCGCGTTCCACACCAACAACATCGACAGCTGCAATCGAACGTGACACGCCCCTAGCGTCGTCGGTCTGGCGACGGTGTTCGGAGCAGGCGGTGGGACGAACTCCTATCGCGAGGTGGAGGAGACCGATCTGGTCGTCCTCTGGGGATCGAACGCGCGCGAAGCGCACCCGATCTTCTTCCACCACGTGATCAAGGGGCTGCGCCGGGGCACGCGCCTCGTCGTCGTCGACCCGCGCCGCACGCCGACCGCCGAGTGGGCCGACGAGTGGCTGCCCGTGCACGTCGGGGCCGACATCGCGCTCGCCAACGCCTTCGCCCACGTCATCCTCGACGAGCACCTCGAGAACCGCGCCTTCATCGAGCGCGCCACGGTGGGCTTCGCGGAGTTCGCCGCGCACGTGTCGAGCCCGGCGTGCTCGCCCGAGGCCACCGAAGCGATCACCGGCGTCCCGGCGGCGCAGCTCCGCAAGGTCGCGCGGGCCTACGCCACCGCCGACCGCGCGATGATCTGCTGGACCCTCGGCATCACCGAGCACCACGACGCGGTCGACAACGTCCTCTCGCTCATCAACCTCGCGCTCACGGCCGGCCAGGTCGGGCGCTGGGGCGCGGGCCTCAACCCGCTGCGCGGCCAGAACAACGTGCAGGGCGGCGGCGACATGGGCGCCCTGCCCCACAAGCTCGCCGGCTTCCAGGACGTCGGAGACGCGGCCGTCCGCGCGCGCTTCGACGCCGCGTGGAAGACCACGATCCCCCCGCAGAACGGGTGGAACCTCACCGAGATGTTCCTCGCGATGGAGCGCAAGGAGCTGCGCGGGCTGCTCGTGTTCGGCGAGAACCCGGCGCAGAGCGAGGCCAACGCGGGGCACACGCGCGAGCTCCTCTCCGACCTCGACATCCTGGTGGTGCAGGACCTGTTCCTCACGCGCACCGCGGAGCTCGCCGACGTGGTGCTCCCGGGCTCGGCCTCGTGGTGCGAGACCGACGGCACGGTCACCAACAGCGAGCGGCGCGTGCAGCGGGTGCGCAAGGCCGTGTCTCCGCCGGCCGGCGCGCGCGACGACTTCTGGATCCTGAGCGAGCTCGGGCGACGCATGGGCCACGACCTCGGCGACACCTCGCCCGAGGCGCTGTGGAACGAGCTGCGCACGCTCTCGCCGATGCACCGCGGGATGAGCTGGGCGCGCATCGAGCAGCTCGGCGGCATCCAGTGGCCCTGCCCCGACGAGCAGTCCGAGGGCGCGCCGTTCCTGCACGGGCGCCTGTGGAAGGACCCGGTCGAGGGCCGCCGCGCCCCGTTCACGGTCACCCGCCACGAGGGGCCGCTCGAGCACGTGAGCGCCGAGTTCCCGTTCCGGCTCACGACGGGGCGCCGGCTCTACGCGTACAACACGCACGTCCAGACCCAGCACTTCACCTCGCCGCTCCACCGCGGCGAGACCATCGACATGTTCCCCGCCGACGCAGCGGCGCTCGGCCTCGTCGACGGCGAGCGGGTGCGCGTGACCTCGCCGCGCGGCTCGGTCGAGCTGCCCGTGCAACTCGACCCGAACCTCCGCCCGGGGCTCGTGTTCATGACGTTCCACTTCCTCCAAGACGCCGACGCGAACACGCTGACCAACGACGCCTTCGACCCCAAGTCCGGGACCGCCGAGTTCAAGGCGGCCTCCGTGCGCATCGAGAAGCTGACCGAGACGGCCGCGGCCGAGGAGTAGCGATGGATCTGGAGCTTCACGGGCCGGAGCCCACCGAGGACGAGCGCGCGGCGATCGACGCCGCGATCGGCCCTCCCGTGGACGACGCCCGGTCGGTGGTGGGCGTGGCCGAGGCCGCGCGGCGCAGGCCGCTGCTCCTGCCCGCGCTCCACGCCGCGCAGGCCCGCGTCGGGTGGGTGAGCCCGGGGGCGCTCGCGTACGTCGCGCGCCGTCTGCACGTCCCGCCGGCCGAGGCCTACGGGGTCGCGAGCTTCTACGCGCTCTACGCGCTGCACCCCCGCGCGCGCTCGGTCGCGCACGTGTGCGACGACATCGGCTGCAAGGCCCGCGGCGCCGACGCGCTGTGCGACGAGCTCGGCGCGCGGCTCGGGCCCGCGGGTTCTCAGCACGGCGGCGCCGGCTGGATGCGCAGCCCTTGCCTCGGCCTGTGCGAGCAGGCGCCGGTCGCGTTGATCCAGCACGCCGGCGCGCCCGCGCGCGAAGGAGCCCTCGGCGAGGCCACCGCCGACCGCATCGTCCAGGCCCTCGGCGAGACCGACCGGACGCCTGAGGCGGCGCCCGCGGTGGTGCACCAGGACCGCGCGAGCCTCACGCTGCTCGCGCGCGTCGGCCTCGTCGACCCCACGAGCCTCGACGACTACCGCGCGCGTGGCGGCTACCGCGCGCTGCGCCGCGCCCTCGACCGCGGCGGCGCGAGCGTGCTGCACGAGCTGTCGGTGGCGAAGCTCGCGGGGCGTGGTGGCGCCGCCTTCCCGACCGCGCGCAAGTGGCAGGCCGTCGCGGCGCAGCCCGCGCGCCCGCACTACGTCGTGTGCAACGCCGACGAGTCGGAGCCCGGCACGTTCAAGGACCGGGTGCTGATGGAGCAGGACCCGTTCGCGGTGATCGAGGGGGTGACGCTGGCGGCGTTCGCGACCGCGAGCGAGAAGGCCTACCTCTACGTCCGCGCCGAGTACCCGCTCGCCGCCGCGCGCCTGCAGAACGCCATCGATCTCGCGCGCAGCCGGGGGTTCCTGGGCGACGACGTGCTCGGCCGCGGCGTGAAGGTCGACATCGAGATCCGCCGCGGCGCCGGCGCGTACATTTGCGGCGAGGAGACGGCCCTGCTCTCGTCGATCGAGGGCCACCGCGGCGAGCCCCGCAACAAGCCGCCGTTCCCGGTCGAGATCGGCCTCTTCGGCAAGCCGACGGCGATCAACAACGTCGAGACGCTCTGTGCTGCGGTGGCGATCGTCGCCGACGGCGGCGCCGCGTGGGCCGCGGTCGGCACGCCGGACTCGACCGGCACCCGGCTGTTCTGCGTCTCGGGGCACGTCGGTCGGCCCGGCGTGTACGAGCTCCCGATGGGTGAGCGCCTGTCCACGTTGCTCGATCTCGCGCGCGCCGAGCGCGTCTCGGCGGTGCTGCTCGGCGGCGCGGCGGGCGCGTTCCTCGGCCCCGGCGAGCTCGACGTGCCGCTCTCCTTCGAGGGCACGCGCGCGATCGGCGCCACGCTCGGCTCGGGCGTCGTGATGGTGCTGCGCGAGGGCACGGAGCTCCTGCCGTACCTGCGCCGCATGGCGGCGTTCTTCCGCGACGAGTCGTGCGGCCAGTGCGTGCCTTGTCGCGTCGGCACGGTGCGCGTCGAGGAGCTCCTCGCGCGCGCCGCGCTCCGCGGGCCGAACGCCGACGACCGCGCGCTGCTCGCCGATCTCTCGCAGGTGATGCGCGACGCCTCGATCTGCGGCCTCGGACAGACCGCGACGAGCGCGCTCGACTCGGCGGTCAAGCGGCGGCTCGCGCTGGTGGACGGGGGTGCGTCGTGATGGGCAAGGTGTCGCTGCCGGTGGTCGGCACGGTGGAGATCACCATCGACGGGCGCGCGGTGCGGGTGCGCGAGGGCGCGACGCTGCGCGAGGCGTGTGCCGCGGCCGGCATCGAGATCCCGACCCTGTGCTGGGCCGAGACGCTGACGCCGGTGAACGTGTGCCGCGTGTGCGTGGTCGAGCTTTCGGGGGCGCGGACGCTCGTGCCCTCGTGCTCGCGCAAGGTCGAGGCCGGCATGGCCGTGATGACGGACAGTGAGCGCGTGCGCACGAGCCGCCGCATGGTGCTCGAGCTGCTCGCCTCCAGCGTCGACACGAGCACCGCGCCCAGCCTGCGCGCGTTCGTCGAGCGCTACGGCGCCGACCCCGACCGCTTCGGGCCGCGCGCGATCGACGCGGCGGAGGGCGCGCGCGACGCCGCGCACGCGGGCCACCACGCGGAGCCCGACGGCGCGACGGCGGCCACGGTGGGGCAGCCGGTGAAGGTCGACAACGATCTCTACGTGCGCGACTACGCGAAATGCATCCTCTGTTACAAGTGCGTCGAGGCGTGCGGCATGGACGCGCAGGGCACGTTCGCCATCGCGGTGGCCGGCCGCGGGTTCGACGCGCGCATCTCGACGGAGCACGCGGCCCCCCTGCCCGACTCGGCGTGCGTGTACTGCGGCAACTGCATCGCGGTGTGCCCCACCGGCGCGTTGATGGCGAAGACGGAGCACGACATGCGCGCCGAGGGCACGTGGCGCGAGCCGGAGCAGAAGCAGACGGACACGGTGTGCCCCTACTGCGGCGTCGGGTGCGTGCTGCGCCTGCACACGCAGGACGACCAGATCCTGAAGGTGACGTCGCCGGTCGAGTCCAGCGTGACGAGCGGGAACTTGTGCATCAAGGGGCGCTTCGGCTTCGGCCACGTGGCAGGGAAGGACCGCTAGAGCAGGCAGCGACACCACGGAGCCACTGACGAGATCACTTCGACTTGATGAGGACCGCCTTGATCTTCGCAATCTTCTCCTTCGCGCCAGATCTGTCGGACTCACTTGCCTTGATGGCGGCCATCTCAAGTTCGAAGGCCGCTTAAGGCGCCTTCTCCTCCGCTGACAACATCTTGAGCACGAATGCGCGCCCCGCACT
>JAEUKC010000376.1:0-21819 GCA_016794445.1 Myxococcales bacterium | reverse complement strand
TCGAGGAATCCTCGGCGGTATTCGCGGCCCGAGAGCACGAGCGCGAGGGGACCGATCCACTCGGCCTCGTGTCGCCGCAGCAGCGAGCCCATCCGCTGCAGACCCTTCGCGGTGCCGGTCCCGCGCGCGGCGGCGAGCTGGAGGGTGAGGAACTCGCCGCGCGGATCCTGTCGCTCGAGGAGGAAGTCCGCGAGCACCTCGCGCGGACCGTCGTCGTGCGGAGCGGCGAGCACCTCGGCGAGCAGCGTCGCCTCGTCCGCCGTCGACGTGGGGGATGGGGTCGGCGAGCGCGCCGAGAGCGTGGCCATGGCGACACGCTCGACCGGCAGCGCGCGCAGGGCCGCGATGGCGGGAGGGAGCGCCTGCGCGAGCCAGCGCCGCATCCAGCCCTTGCGGGTGGTCGGCTCGGCGTGCAGCCGCTCGAGTGCAGTGGCCGCGCGCGGGTCGCCCGTGTGCACGACGAGGTCGAGGAGCGGCGCGTAGACGTCGTCGCCGGACCACGGCGCGCGCCGCAGCAGGTCGAGCATCGCGGTCGAGATCCGCGGATCGACGGGGAACGCCCGCAGGGCGGCCACGCGCTCGCGCAGCACGCGTTCGCGCTCGATCTCGAAGCGCTGGTCGGCCACGCGCATTCGGCGCTCGGGCGAGTACTCGAGCGGGAGCGCCTGCATCAGGTCGATGCGGGCCCGATAGGTCAGCGGGGCCGCGTCGCGGGCGAAGCCCTCGAGGAGCGGGTGGAGGTCACACGCGCGCCTGCCCGCAGCGAGCGCGAGCCAGGCTGCGTGGAACGCCTCCTTGTCGCCCCTCGAAAGCCGCTGGGACGCGGCTCGGGGTCCGAGCGTCTCGATCGTTTCGGCGAGCTCGGGCGCGCGCGTCTCTCGCCACGCGGCGAGCGCGAGGTCGAGCGCCTCGACCCACGCACCGCGCGCCATCGCCGCCTCGATCGGCTCCATCACTCGGCGTGGGCGTCTTCGCTCCGCTCGACCACTGCCGAGACCTCCACCGTCACCCCGCTGAAGGCCGCGTTGCCGCTCAGGCGATCGAGGAGCAGGTCGTCGGTGAGGTCGTTCGCGCTGACCCCGGCGTGGGCCTCGGCGACCGCCATGCGCGTGCCCGGTCGGTGGTGCCCGAACCCGTGGGGCATGCTCACGACGCCGGGCATCATCTCCTCGCTGACCTCGGCCCGCAGCCGCACCTCGCCGCGCGCATTCTTCACTGCCACGAGCGCGCCATCGACGATCCCTCGCGCGCGCGCGTCGGCGGGGTTCAAGAGGAGCGTGCAGCGGTCGCGCCCCTTCACGAGGCGCGCGCTGTTGTGGAGCCACGAGTTGTTGCTGCGGAGGTGGCGGCGGCCGATCATCGTGAGCGTCTCGCCGCGGGGCGCGAGCAGCGCGCGCAACGCCGGCACGTCGGCCACGAGCGCCTGGGGCGCGAGCTGCACCTTGCGATCGGGGGTGCGGAGGAGGTCGGGCAACCGGCTCCGCAGCGGGCCGAGGTCGAGCCCGTGGGGAGTCTTGCGCAGCTCGGCGAGCGACAGGCCGCCGCGGAAGGTGCCGTACGGGCCTGCGCGCAGCGCGAGGTCGACCACGGCCTCCGGACCGAGCTTGCGGAGCAGCGCGGACACGGGCATCTGCAGCGGACCCGCGGCGGAGATCCCCGGGAGGATGCGCGCGCCGAGCTTCACGAAGATCTCGAAGTCGTCGAGCTCGTCCGGCCCCTTGGGCAGCGGCGCGTCGACCCACTTGGCGTGGTTGCGCACGCCGAAGGCGTTCAGCGCGAGGTCGTAGTGGGCCCGCTGCAGCGGCGAGACCGGCGGCAGGATCACGTGCGCGTGCCGCGTGGTCTCGTTGAGGAACGAGTCGACCGACACCATGTGATCGAGCTCCGCGAGCGCGGCCTCGATCCGCCGGCCGTTCGGCGCCGAGAGCACCGGGTTGCCCGCGCTCGTGATCAGCGCGCGGATCTGCCCCTGACCCGGGGTCTCGATCTCCTCGGCGAGGACGGCGACCGGTAGCTCGCCACCTACCGCCGGTAGCCCGCGCACCCGCGAGTGCGCGCCCCCGACCGAGGACAGCCCGAAGAGATCGGCGATCACCATGAGCTCGGCGGCCGGCGTCGTCCACATCGCGCCGCCGGCGCGGTCGAGGTTGCCGGTGACCGCGTTGAGCGCGTACGCGAGCCACGACACCAGGGTGCCGTGCTCCTGGTGGCAGGTGCCGACGCGCACGTAGCAGGCGGCGCGCTCGGCACGGGCGAACTCGCGCGCCATCGTCGCGATGCGGTCGGAGGCCACGCCGGTCGCGCTCGCCACCTGGTCGGGCGCGAAGTCGCGCGCGAGGCGGCGGAGCTCGTCGAGCCCCGCGAGGTGCGGCCCAGGCCGCTCGAGGCCCTCGGCGAAGACCACGTACAGCATCGCGAAGAGCAGCAGGGCGTCGGTGCTCGGTCGGATGAACACGTGGGTGTCGGCGAGCTCTGCGGTCTCGGTGCGGCGCGGGTCGACCACCACGAGCTTGCCGCCGCGGGCCTGTAGCTCCTTGATGCGGCGCCGCTGGTCGGGGGCGGTCATGATGCTGCCATTGCTGACGACGGGGTTGGCGCCGAGCACGAGCCAGTGGTCGGTGCGGTCGACGTCGGGCACCGGCATGAGCAGCACGTGGCCGAACATCTCGTGCGCTGCCCGCATGTGCGGCACCTGGTCGGTCGACGACGCGGAGAACAGGTTGCGCGTGCCGAGCTTGCGCAGCACCGCCTGCCCGGCCGTCAGGAGGCCGAGGTTGTGGGCCGTGGGGTTGCCCTGGTAGACGGCGACGGCGTCGGGCCCGTGCGCGCGCCGCACGCGCAGGATGCCCTCGGCCGCGAAGTCGAGCGCCTCTTGCCAGGTGGTCTCGACGAAGTCCTTGCCGCGGCGCAGGAGAGGGCGCCGGAGGCGGTCGGGGTCCTCGTGGAGGTCCTGCATGCCCACCACCTTGGGGCACACGTACCCACGACTCTGCGGGTCGTCCGGGTCGCCGCGCACGCCGACCACCCGATCCCCCTCGGTGTCGACGAGGATGCCACACGCAGCTTCGCAGAGGGTGCAGGTCGCCGGCTTGCGCATCGGGGAAGGGTAGCCCGATCTGCCCCTCCGCCGCAGGCTCGGCCCTACCGCGCACTTGGGCGTGCGACGACCGATGAATCCGTGTAGCCTCTTCGGTTGGCGCGTCCATGGCTCGCATCATCCTCGCCACCGCCGAAGGCACCCAGTCGGTCGACCTGCGACCGCACAACACGCTCGGGCGCCATCCGAACAACACGATCCAGCTCCTCGACAAGATCGTCAGCAAGGAGCACTGCATCATCCTCCTCGCCGACGGCAAGTGGATCCTGCGTGACCTCGGATCGCTGAACGGCACCTACATCAACGGTGAGCGCGTGCAGGGCGAGCGTCCGCTGCGCCACGGCGACGAGATCGCGCTCGGCTCCACGCGCGCCCGCTTCGACGACGGCTCGGGCTCGTTCCCGCAGCACGCCCAGCCGCTCGCGGTCTCGCCAGGGGCGTTCGTCCCGAACCCGCCGCCGCAGATGGCGCCGCAGCCGATGCCCGCGGTGCCCATCGCCGGCTACCAGCCGGGTGGCTCGCCGACCGGGCAGGGGGTTCCGGGCGTGTACCCCGTGCCTTCGGGGCCGCGACCGCCGCCGCAACAGATGGGTGGTCCGGTGTCGATGCCGCAGGCTGGCCCGGCCACCGCGGTCTCCGGTCGACCGTACCAGCCGCCGCCTCCTGGCGGCACGCTCGGCCAGGGGCAGGCGCTGCCCATCCCCGGCACGCCGATGCCGATCCACCAGGGCGCCGGGGGCCCGCCGCCGTTCGGGGGCACCCGCCTCGTCGAGGTCCAGGACCAGAACCGCCAGATCGGCACCCAGATCGCCGCGGTGCAGAAGGGCTTCCAGCCCTTCGATCAGGTCGCCCACGACCCGCAGATGGTCCGCGACGACTACGAGCGGCTGCGCATCGCCTACGAGGTCACCCGCGAGCTGGTCGGCGAGCGCGACGTCGAGCAGGTGATCACCAAGGTGCTCACCGCTTGCTTCAAGTTCGTGCGCGCCGACCGTGGCGTCATCTTCCTCGTCGAAGACGGGCAGCTCGTGCCGCGCGCCAACCGGCGCCGCAGCGGCGGCGAGGCCCCCGTCGTCGTCAGCTCCACCATCCTCGACCACGTCAAGACCACGCGCTCCGCCGTGCTCACCAACGACGCGGCGATGGACTTCGCCAACAGCAAGGGCAAGAGCATGATCCTGAACCGGATCAGCTCGGCCATGGTCGTGCCGTTCGTGCACAACGACAAGCTGCTCGGCGTGCTCTGGCTCGACAGCGAGCAGCTCGCCGTCTTCAACCAGAAGGAGCTCGAGCTCGCCACCTCTATGGCCCACCAGGCCGCGATGTTCGTCGAGAACGCTCTCCTCGCGAAGAAGGTCGAGGCCGAGATCATCACGCGCGACCGCTTCTCGCGCCTCCTCTCGCCGAACCTCGCGGCGCAGGTCATCAGCGGCAAGCTCGACGTGAAGCTCGGCGGCGATCAGCTCCCCGAGTGCACCGTGTTCAACAGCGACATCCGTGGCTTCACGCGCATGTCCGACGGCGCGGCCCCCCAGTCCATCGTCGACATGCTGAACGAGTACTTCGAGGCCATGGTCGAGGTGCTGTTCAAGTACGAGGGCACGCTCGACAAGTTCATGGGCGACGGCATCATGGCGCTGTTCGGTGCCCCGGTGTCGCACCCCGACGACCCGATCCGCTCGGTGCGCAGCGCGCTCGAGATGATGGACGTGCTCGGCGTGCTCAACCGCAACCGCGTGGCGCGCAACGCCGTGCCGCTGGCCATCGGCATCGGCATCCACACCGGGCCGCTCGTCGCGGGCTACATCGGCAGCACCAAGGCGCTCAGCTACACGGTCATCGGCGACACCGCCAACACCTCGGCGCGCCTCTGCGGCATCGCCGAGGCGGGGCAGATCATCGTCAGCGAGACCACCGCGGCCAAGCTCGGCAACCGCTTCGATCTGCACGAGCTGCCGCCGGCCAAGCTCAAGGGCAAGGAGCGGCCGCTGCGAGTGTTCGACGTGAAGGGCGAGCGGGGCGTCACCCGCGCCAACATCGTCGGGACGACCGGCGGGCCGGGCGCCGCGGGCGCCACCGGTCCTGGAGCGAACGGGTCGGCGACCGCGTCCTGACGATGCCGACGAGCGATCCGCCGCGTCCGTCAGCCTTGCGCGCGCTGGCCACGGTGCCGATGACCGAGCCGCCCGAGGTGGCCGTTCCTCGGCTCGAGGTCGTCGTGGAGCGGGAGGCCGGCGCGCCCGCGGACCAGCCGAAGCTCGTCGTCGAGGGCGAGGTCCTGCGCGTCGGCTCGAACCCGGCGAACGAGATCGTCCTCGACGATCCGCGCGTGAGCCGGTTCCACTGCCGCTTCGTGCGGGAGAGGGACGGCTACCGACTCGAGGACGTCGGCTCCACCAACGGCACGTTCCTGCTGGTCGGTCCCGACAGCCAGGTGCGGGTGCGCGACGTCGACCTGTGGCCCGCCGTTCACCGCAGCGGGCTCCGTCTGCAGGTCGGCGACTCGGTCCTCGTGGTGCGCGCGCTCGAGCCGGTCGACCGCGCGCCGATCTCCACGGGCGGCGCGAGCGGCGCGCTGGTGGGGCAGTCGGTCGTCATGCGTCGCCTCCACGCGCTCGTCGATCGCGTGGCGAAGGCCACCTGCACCGTGCTCGTCCGCGGCGAGAGCGGCTCCGGCAAGGAGCTCGTCGTCCACGAGATCGTCCAGCGCGGCGCCCGCAAGGACCAGCCGTTCGTCGTGGTCGATTGCGGCGCCATGGCGAGCAACCTCGTCGAGTCCGAGCTGTTCGGCCACGTGAAGGGCGCGTTCACCGGCGCCGATCGCGATCGGGTCGGCGCGTTCGAGGCCGCCGACGGCGGCACCGTGTTCCTCGACGAGATCGGCGAGCTCGCGCTCGAGCTGCAGCCCAAGCTGCTGCGGGTGCTCGAGAACGGCGAGATCCGCCGGGTGGGGGACCGCAAGGTGCGCAAGGTCGACGTGCGCGTCGTCGCCGCGACCCACCGTGACCTCGAGCGCGAGGTGAACCAAGGGCGATTCCGCGAGGACCTGTATTTCCGGCTCTCGGTGGTCACGCTCCCGGTTCCGCCGCTGCGGGAGCGTCGCGCCGACGTGCCGGCGCTCGTGCAGCACTTCCTCGAGCAGCTCGGGCACTCGAGCAGCAGCCTGTTCGGCTCGGCCGCGCTGTCCGAGCTCGCGCAGCACGACTGGCCCGGCAACGTCCGTGAGCTCCGCAACCACGTCGAGCGCTCCATCGTCCTCGAGTCGACCAGCCTGCGCGCCTCCGATCGGCCGAAGGAGGAGGCGCCCACGGTCGACCCGCACGTGCCGTTCAAGCTCGCCAAGGAGGCGCTCGTCGACGCTTTCGAACGCGAGTACCTCGAGAAGCTGCTCGCCGAGGTGGGCGGCAACCTGAGCGCGGCGGCGCGGCAGGCTGGCATCGACCGCATGTACATGCACCGCCTCGTGCAGAAGCACGGGCTCCGCCGCGAGTGACCTCAGGGTGCCTCGACGACCGGCGGCGGTCGCGAGCTCAGGGTCTGCCGCTCGCCTTCGGCCGCGAGCCGCACGAACTGCCCGGAAACCGGGTCGTAGTCGTACACCTCGCCGGTCGCGATCTTGAAGACCCAGCCGCTGATCTCGAGGGTGCCCGCGTCGAGGCGGCGCGCCACGAAGTCGAACGAGCGCAGGTTCTCGAGCTGGATGAGCACGTTCTCCTCGATGGCCGCGGTCATGCGCGCCTCGCCGTCGAGGTGGCCGTAGCGCTCCTCGATCAGCTTGGGGATGCGCGACGACTCGCCGAGCCAGCGCGACACCAGCGGCAGGTGCTCGACGCGATCGGGGTGAAGGATGGCGTCGATGGCGCCGCAGTTGGTGTGGCCGCAGACGACGATGTCGCTGACCCCGAGCACCTCGACCGCGTACTCGATGGCGGCCGACACGCCGCCGAGGATGCCGTGGTCGACCGCCGGCACGATGTTGCCGACGTTGCGGATGATGAACAGCTCACCCGGCGCCGCGGAGGTGATGAGGTGGGGCACCACGCGCGAGTCGCAGCAGGTGATGAACAAGGTCTCCGGGCGCTGGCCCTTCTCCGCGAGCTGCTCGAACAGCCGGCGGTTGGACGCGAAGTAGGTGGCCTGGAAGGTGTGGATCCCGGCTTCGAGCTTCTGCACGGGCCGACCCTACCGAGGAAGGCGGGGCGAGGGAACAGCCTCGAAGCTCTGGCCCTCAGGCCGGCGGCTTCACGCAGCAGCCCGTCAGGCAGTACTGCCCGGCCGGGCACGGCTTCGACACGCTGCAGGTGAGCAGGCCGTCGGGGCACGCGGTCGGCGGAGGCGGGGGCGGCGCGTCGGTCGGCGACCCGGTGTCGGTGCCCGCGTCGCCGGGCGGATAGCACTCGGGCGGCAGCGTGAGCTTGCCGAGGCAGGTGTCGCACTTGCCGCACGGGGTGGAGCAGTCGGCGATCTTGGTGCACACGGGGCACTTGGTCGGATCGGAGAGGCTCCCGCTCGTGCAGGTCGAGACGAGCTTGACGGTGTGGACGACGCCTGCCGCGTCGTAGACGTCGCAGCAGCCCGCGCAGTCGCAGCCCTTCGGCGTCAGCGGCTTGCACTTCTCGATGCACTTGGCCGTGGGCGGCGGGCACTTCTTCGGATCGGCCGCCATCTTGGCGTCGTACGGGCACTTCGGGTCGGTGTAGCCCGGGTAGCAGCGCAGATCGAAGAGGCACCCGTCGTTGCCGGAGCCGCTGTTCCCGTCGAACCAGCAGTCCTGCTTGCAGGGGTCGATGTTGTCGCCGGGGATGCCGGTCGCGAACGAGGACTCGTCGTTGTCGAGCGGGCCCGTGCAGTCGGGGTCCATCCAGTCGACGAGGCCGTCGCCGTCGTCGTCCTTGCAGTTGGTGCACTGGGTCGTACCCGGCACGCACCCGACGATCGCGTCCGGCCCCACGATGGCGCCGTCGGGGAGCACGATCGCCCCGTCCGGGAGCACCGTCGATCCCGGCGGCAACGAGCCCGGGGTCCCGACCTCCACCGTGGCGTCGACCACGAAGCCGTCCGAGGTCCCGCCGTCGTCGATCGTTCCTCCCGTGTCGTCGCACGTGGCGACCGCGGGATCGCAGGGCACGGCTTCGCTCGAGCCCCCACCGCACGAGACGAACGCGAAGACGACCGAGGCCACGCCGACACCGAGGAGGAGGACAGAACGCATGCCCTCCACTCAGCAACATCGGCGCCACGTGTCGCGGGCGAAAACCCTGAGAAAATCACCGATCAGGGGTGAGGACTGCTGTCCTCACCCCGATGCCTCCGGTCCTCAGCGACAGGCGCGGGTGCATTCCACGAAGCCGGCCAACGTCGGCTCGCTGCCCTGCACGGTGGCGAGCTCGCTGGCGCAGGTGGGCGTGAGCGCGGAAGCCATGCACTTGGCGCAGGCTTCACCGAGGGGGATCGTGGACCCGCGACACGTCTGCTTGCTGCAAGGCGTCGCGCAGACCTCGTCGCGGCACGTGCACTCGTGGAGCTTCGAGCTCACCTCCACCAGCGTCACGGCCTTCGGATAGAGCCCTCCGCAGCAGGTCCAGCAGTCGACCGCGCCCTTGCCGAGGCAGGTGGACGCGTCCGCGGCCACTTCGGCCACCGCAACATCGGCCACCGACGTGTCAGGCCCGACCTCTCCCGGGCTCGACGTGTCGGTGCTGGTCTCACCGGTCTCGCCGACCTGGCCTGCGGGTTGGAACCGATCGAGATCGTAGGCGCAGCCCACGCACCAGAGCACCCAAGGAAATGCTGCGACCGCGCGAAGCCGTTGGAGCACGGGGCCTCGGCAGCAAGAGCCGTGCTCACGCGATCGGCGCACACGCGTACCGTCGGGTGAGGTCTCGAGTCCTCATGCGCGTCGCTTGTGCCCGAGACGTCGCGCGGAACGCGCCTTGCGTGACCCGCGGCATGCACCACGTCCTTCGCCCTGCGCTTCTCGGCCTCACCTTGTCCTGGCTCACGGTCGGTTGTGGCTCCGACGATCCCCCGCCTGCGAGCGCCGCGTGCGACGTCGACGCGCAGTCGGGCTGCGCCACCGGACTCGCCTGCGAGAAGGTCGAGGGCGGTACGACGGCCTGCTTCGCGCCTGTGTTCGTCGAGGGCCGTGTGCTCGTCGCGTCCGACGGCAAGACCGGCATCGCCAGCGCGCGCGTGGTCGGTCGCGACGAGAGTGGTGGGCTCGCCTCGCGCGACGTCGCGACCAGCGGCGCCGACGGCGGGTATCGCCTGGCCATCCCGGCCCAGCGCAGGGCCGACGGCACGCCCATCCTCGGTAAGGTCGCGCTGCGCGCCGACGCCGCGGGCTACGCCACGTTCCCGAGCGGCCTCCGCGTCGCGCTGCCGATCGACGTCGCGGCGCCCACCAAGGCCGCCGACGGCAGCTACGTGATCAAGAACGCGTCGACCGACGTCGGGCTCGACGCGATCGCCGCGGCTGGGCTCGGGACCGTGAGCGGCGTCGTCAAGGCGCCGCTCTCGGCGGGCACCCTCGTCGTGACCGGCGGCGCGAGCGGGATCGCGGGGCGCGACGGCACGTTCACGGTGTTCAACGTGCCGGCGGGCTCGCAGGAGGTCCGCGGCTACCAGAAGGGGCTGCAGCTGAAGCCGGCCACCGCCGCCGTCGCGGCCGGCGCCGAGACCAAGGGCGTCGAGCTGCTCGCCGACGCGGGTGCTCTCGCGGTGGTGACCGGTGACGTCAGCTTCGTCAACGCGGGCTCGTCGACGACGACGGTGGTGCTCGTGGTCAAGTCGACGTTCAACGTCGCGCTCGCCCGTGGCGAGGTGCCCAAGGGGCTGCGCACGACGGTCACTGGCGGCAAGTACTCGCTCACCGACGTGCCGGTCGGCTCGTACGTGGTCCTCGCGGCCTTCGAGAACGACGACCTCGTGCGCGACCCGGACACGACCATCGGCGGCACGGCGATCCAGTCCATCGACGTGGCCAACGCCGCGGTGGCTGTACCGGGCTTCAAGATCACCGGCGCGCTCGCGGTGGTCCGACCGGGCGCCGCCAACCCCGAGCCGGTGACGGGCACGCCGACGTTCGAGTGGGCCGACGACTCCTCGGAGGACGGCTACGAGGTGGTGGTCTACGACACCTTCGGCAAGGAGATCTGGCGCAAGGCCGACGTCCCCGGGGTCTCGGGCGCGAAGACGGTGACGACGACGTACGCGGGGCCGGCCCTGACCCCCGGCGGCTACTACCAGTTCCGCGCGCTGTCCTTCCGCGACAAGGGCAAGGGCGGTGGCAAGACCTACATCTCGATGACCGAGGACCTGAAGGGCGTCTTCATCGCGAAGTAGGGGGGGCGCACCTCGGAGAATGTGCTTTGTCGGCCGCCCATGGAGGCGGCCGATGCTTCGCTCCACTTCGTTTCGCTCAGCCGCGGTTGAGGTGCTTCATGCCGCCGCGCACGGACAGCACGATCTCGTGCCGTTCCTTCTCGCCGATCTCGAGGACGTCGGCGAGGTGCGCGAGCAGCGTGCGCTCCGAAGCGGTCTCCTCGCCGTCGGCGCAGACGAGGAGCGCCGCGTTGCGCATGAGCGTCTCCTTGTCGTCTGCGGAGAGCCCCGCCACCGGGACGTCGCGGAGCCCCCGCGGGGTCTCGGCGTAGGCCAGCAGCTCGGCCTCCTCCTCGGCCGAAGCGTCGAAGCCCGAGAGGAGCCCCTCGATGACGCCGGCCTCTGGGGCCTGCATCTCGCCGTCCGCCCAGGCCACGGCGACGAGCACCCGCACGATCGTCTTCTCTTCCGGCGTCATGCCGAGAGCGTAATGCATTACGCAGCCTCCCGTCCCGGATTCCGTGCTATTTCCGCCCGATCGTGACGACGCTGCCCTTCGAGCAACCGATCGCCGAGCTCACCGCGCGGGTCCGCGATCTGCGCGCGCTCGTCGCCGAGGGACACGACGTCTCCACCGGCGCCCGCTACGCCACCGAGCTGCGCCGCCTCGAGGAGAAGATCGGTCGCCTCGCGCGCGAGCTCTACTCGGAGCTGTCGCCCTGGCAGCGGGTGCAGCTCTGCCGCCACCCGAACCGGCCCTACTTCCTCGACTACCTCGACCGCATGTTCGACGACTTCGTCGAGCTGCACGGCGACCGCTGCTTCGGCGACGACGCGAGCATCGTGGGCGGGTTCGCCCGCTACCCCAAGAACAGCCCGCGTTCGCGCACCGTGATGGTCATCGGCCAGCAGAAGGGCCGCGGCACCAAGGAGGCGGTGCGGCGCAACTTCGGCATGCCGAACCCGGAGGGCTACCGCAAGGCGCGTCGCCTCATGGAGCTCGCCGATCGCTTCCACAAGCCGGTGCTCACCTTCATCGACACCAAGGGCGCGTTCCCGGGGATCGGCGCCGAGGAGCGCGGCCAATCCGAGGCGATCGGCCAGTGCCTGCTCACGCTGTCGCGCCTGCGCGTCCCCGTGATCGCGTGCGTGGTCGGCGAGGGCGGCTCCGGCGGAGCGCTCGCGCTCGGCGTGGCCAACCGCGTGCTCGCGCTCGAGCACGTCTGGTACAGCGTCATCTCGCCGGAGGCCTGCGCCTCGATCCTCTGGAAGGACGGCACGCAGGGCGAGCGCGCGGCGTCGATGCTCAAGCCCACCGCGCAGATGGCCCTCGAGCTCGGCGTGGTGGACCAGATCGTCGACGAGCCCCCGGGCGGCGCGCACCACGACTGGGACGGCGCCGTCCGCCGCCTCGATGCCGCCATCCGCGAGGCGCTCGCCGGCATGCAGGGCCTCACCGAGGACGAGCTCGTCGAGGACCGCTACCGGCGCTTCCGCAGCCTCGGCGCGATCCACGCGTGACCCTCGCCGATCCGCGGCTCCTGCGCCTGCCGCTGATCGTGCTGCTCGCCTTCGTGGTGGAGTCGACCGCTGGCTTCGGCGCGACCATCGTCACGGTGACGCTCGGCGCGCTGTTCCTGCCCATCGACACGGTGCTCGCGCAGTTCCTCCCGGTGAACGTGCTGCTCTCGGCGTACCTGGTCGGTTCGGCGCTGCGCGCGGTCGACGTCCGCCTCCTCTTCCGCTCGATGCTGCCGTGGATCGGCGTCGGGGTCGCGGTGGGGCTCGTGGTCGCGCGGCTGCGCTTCGACCGCGCGCTCCTGCCCGCGTATTTCGGGGCGTTCGTCGTGGTGCTCTCGGTCGCCGAGCTCGCGCGCCGCAGCGAGACGACGCCGCCGAAGCTCGGGCCGCTGGTGCGTTCGACCGCCCTCCTCGGCGCCGGCATCGTGCACGGGCTCTTCGCCTCGGCGGGTCCGCTCGTCGTCTGGGTCGCGGCGCGGGAGGTCGAGGACAAGACCGCGTTCCGCGCGACCCTCGCCGCCCTGTGGCTGGTGCTCAACGTGGTGGTGCTGGGTGGCTTCGTCTACGACGGCGCCATCGGGCGCGAGAGCCTGCGCGCGAGCGCGACGTTGCTCCTACCCCTCGTGCTCGGGACCGCGATCGGCCACGTCCTGCACCGCCGGGCATCGCCGCGCACGTTCCGCCTCGCGGTGTACGTGCTGCTGCTCGCGGCGGGGCTCACGCTCGTCGCGCGACCGCTGCTCTCCCGGTGAGGTCAGGGCCCCTCGAGGGCGCCGATGCTGGGGGGTGTCTTCCAGCACTTGCCCTCGAAGTCCGCCGGCAGCGTGGTCGGCGCGAGGCCCTTGCCGATCGCCGGGCTCGCGGCGCCGAGGTGGGCGTCGGGCTTGGTCGCATCCACGAGCAAGGGATCCTTGCCGCGGATCCCACCGCTCTCGGTCACGGGCAGCGTCGGGGCGAACGACGGGTTGCCGGTGTGGAACCACAGGTTGTTCGCGAAGGTGAAGCTGCCCGCGTCGGTGTCGGGCCCGACGTTCACCGTCTCGCCGGAGATGCCCGGCCCGACGACGACGAGGTTGTTGGTGAAGCGCCCCTTGCGACACGGGACGAAGCGGGTGGCGACGGTCTCCTGGAGGATGCGGGCCGCCCACTTGGTCGGGCGCAGGAGCGTGTTGTTGGAGACGGCGCATGCGTCGCACCCGACGAAGGCGACGGGCGCGTCCCCGCCGACGACGACGTTGGCGGTCACGACGATGCGCGCGGCCTCGTGCGGCGCGTCGCTGGGCCGGAAATACGGCAGATCGGTGGATCCACCCAGGTTGACGCCGCGCGGGCCGGCGTTGACGAACAGGCTCTGGGTCACCACGTCGTCGGCCGACCCGCCCTTCATCTGCACGCCGACGGACTCGCCGTCCCGGAACGTGGAGCGCGCGACGGTGACGCGGTGGCAGCCCACCATGTCGATCATCTGCCCGCCGATCTTCTGGAAGGTGCTGTCGACGACGAGCGCGTCGTCCACGCCGGAGAGCTTCAGGCCGTCGTGGTTGCCGGTGGCGACGTCGTGGAGGAACAGGCGCCGGAACACCACGTGGTGCGCCGGGGTCGCGTAGGAGCCGCCGTCGTCGACGTTCATGGCGTTGCTGGTCTGGCCGCGGATCTCGAGGTCTTGCAGGAGGACCCACGTGGGATCGGTGAGGTGCAGGCCCTCGTCCGCGCCCACGATCTGGGGGCGCGCCTCGGAGGGCGCGCCCACGAGGGCGATGGGCTCGCTCGCGGTGCCCTGCAGCTTGTCCGCGTAGATCCCGCCCGCATAGGTGCCCGCGTGCACCACGACCCGATCCCCGGGCTTGGCCGTGGCGAGGCCCGCCGCGATCGTCGCGAACGGCTTTTCGCTGCTGCCGTCGCCGCCCGCCGCAGCGCCCGCCTTCACGTGGAGGTCACGCTTGAAGACGGCGGTGTCGGCCCACGAAGAGATCGCACCGCAGCCGCCGGGCGCGTCGACCGCGGTCTCGGTCGGCCCGTCGACCGCGGTGTCGAGCGGCGCGTCGCCGGTCACCTCGGCCGTCACGTCCGCGGCGCCGTCGTCGCTCGCATCCAGCTCCACCGACGCTGGCGACTCGGCGCTCGAGCACGCGTGACAACCGATCGTCGAAACGACGAGCAGCCACTTGGCCTTGTGGCCACCGGACCGTTCCCGTCCGGTCCTCCGCTCCGAATTCCCGCGCATCGTCCCCTCCCGGGTGGATGGTTACTTCTTCACGCAACGTAGCGGGAACGCGCCGCTCCCGATGCTGCGGGGACGACAGACGGTGCCGTTCAAGCAGTCGCTGTCGCGGCAGCAGCTGTCGTAGCACTGCGCGTCGACGCAGCGGCCCGATCGACAGTCCGTATCCGCGCCGCAGGTCTCGCCCGCGCGCTTGCTGCCGAGGCTGTCCGAGAGCGTGCACGCGTTCACGATGTTGCCGCCCACCGTGTAGGTCTGGCACTTGCTGCCGCCCGGGCAGTCGTCGGACGAGCAGCACTTCTTGGTGCAGAGCCCACCGAGGATGATGATCTTGTCGTTGCACCAGCCGGACTGACAGTCGCTGTCGCTGCTGCAGCCCTGGCCGACGGCCTTCGTGCCCACCGGCGTGCGGCAGCTGAAGGTGTTGTCGCCCTTGATCGAGCAGGTGCCGCCGCTCCCGCAGCCGATCGAGCCGCAGCAGCCGTCCTGGCAGAACCCGCCGCTGCACACGCCGCTGCGGCATTCGACACCCGAGCCGCACTTGGAGTTGCCGAGGCCGGCGCCGATGGCCACGCCGTCGGCCACGCGCAGGCAGAGGGCCGCGCCGACCCGCCCACTCTTGCAGGTGAAGCCCGGGTCGCAATCGCTGGACTGGCAGCAGGTCTTGGCGCAGACGCTGCCCGACTTGCCGAGCTCGAGCGCGCTGAGATCGATGCAGCCGTAGCCCGGCTTGCAGAGCGTGCTCGCGTCGCAGGAATCGCCCGGGGCGACGGTCTGGATGCACACGCCCGAGAGCGGATCGCACGTCTGTCCGCTCGGGCAGCTCTTGGTCACGCGGCAGTCGGGGTTGGTGCACTTGCCGGTGGCGGGGTCGCAGCCGCCGGTGTCGCAGCCGTGCAGCCGGCAGTCGCCCTTGATGACGCACTTGCCCTTGTCGGACCAGCACTCCTCGCCCTTGGCGCTGCAGTCGTTGGGCTCCTCGTCGGTCTTGCCGTTGCAGTTGTCGTCGAAGCCGTTGCAGAGCTCGGGCACCCCCGGGTGCACGTCCTTGCCCGTGTCCGGGTCGTCGTTGCAGTCGATCTCGCCGGCCTCGCCGCAGGTCTTGTAGCCGTCGCCGTCCTTGTCGAATCCGTCGTCGATCTCGCCGTTGCAGTCGTCGTCCTTGCCGTTGCACTTCTCGGGGCCCGTGTAGACGCACACCGGCGCGGGGCGGCACACGCCCTGCTGGCAGGTCAGGCCGTTGCCGCAGTCGAGGCCCTCCACGGTGCACTTCGGGTCGTCGCCCTCGGCGCGCAGAGCGACCTGGCAGCCCACGATCGGGCTCACCACGAACGCCCCGAGCAGCAGCGCGGCGGTGAGGAATCGCAGGGCTCGCATCAGAAGTTCACCTGGACGCTCATCGCGCCGCCGGAGGGCAGGGGCAGGACCGAGACGCGCAGGTCGGTCACCAACGACGGCGACCGCGCGGCCTTGGGCTTCTGCACGTCGTTCGGGTCGTCGGCCTTCTGGAACTCGGAGGTGAAGTAGAGCGTGAGCCCCGCGCCCAGCGAGGCGACGCCGAGCGCCGCGAGCACGTTGGCGATGAGGGCCTCGCCCTTGGAGCGGTCGACCAGCTTCTGCCGGGCCTTGAGGCCGCCCGGCCCATCGACGAGGTAGTCGCGGGCCTCGCGGTCGTGGGCCAGCGCGAGCCCGCCGAACACGCCAGTGCCGACGAGGAACACCCCGGCGCCCACGAGCAAGCCCCCCGAGAGCGGCGTGAGACGATGCTCGACCTTCTTGGCCTCGCGGGCCTTGATCTCGGCCTTCGCGCCCTCGAGCCGCTTGACGATCCCCTTGATGCGCGAGATCTCCTCGGGCTCCGCGTCGGGGCCGAGGACCTTGAGGTACTTGTGGTAGGCGTCGACGGCCTCGTCGACCTCGCCGAGCTTCTCGTGGACGAGGCCGAGGTTGTAGTAGAGCTCGGCGCCCGACGGATCGAGCTTGATGGCGAGCTGCAGGTGGGTGATGGCCTCGCGGTAGCGCCCGAGCTGGTAGAGCTCGCGCGCGCGCTTGTAGTGCTGCTCGGCCTTCTCCTGGTTCGGGGTCTTCTTGACCGGCGTCGGCGGCGTGGGCCCCACCGGTGCCTCGTCGGCGTGGACGACCCGGACGGGGAACGACGCCACGAGGGACGCGCTCAGCACGCACGCGACCATGCTGCCGGCGATGGCCTTCTCGGAGAGCGCGAATCCCTTCATGATCCCCGCGGAGGCTAGCAGACTTTCCCCGCTAGTCTGCGAAGAGGTCGTCGATGTCCGCCTTGGTCAATTTCTTCGACCCACCCGCGTCCTCGGCCAGGACGGCCTCGACCAGCCCCCGCTTCTTGGCCGCGAGCTGCTGGATCTTCTCCTCGATCGTGCCCTTGGCCACGAGCCGGTAGACCGTGACCACGCGGGTCTGGCCGATCCGGTGGGCGCGGTCGGTGGCCTGGTCCTCCACGGCCGGGTTCCACCAGGGGTCGAAGTGCACGACCGTGTCGGCGCCCGTGAGGTTGAGGCCCATGCCGCCGGCCTTGAGGGAGATGAGGAAGCAAGTGACCGTCGGATCGGTCTGGAACCGCTCGACGCGCTCCTGGCGGTCCTTGGTGCTGCCGTCGAGGTACTCGTACTTGATGCCGTCCTCCTCGAGGGCGCGGCGGATCAGCGTGAGCATGCTGACGAACTGCGAGAACACGAGCACCCGGTGCCCGCCCTCGTAGGCCTCGCTGAGGAGCTCGCGGAGCGCTTGCAGCTTGCCGCTGTCGTCGTCGCCGAACGACCGCGGGAGGTTGAGCAGGCGCGGGTCGCAGGCGACCTGCCGCAGGCGGGTGAGGGCCGCGAGGATCTGGATGTGCGCCTTGGCGACGCCCACCTTCTCGACCTCGCCGAGGATGGTGGCGCGCACCTCCTGCAGCACCTGGCCGTAGAGCTTGGCCTGCTCGGGCGCGAGGTCGACCGCCTGGTCGATCTCCATCTTCTCGGGGAGATCCTTGGCGACCTCCTCCTTGGTGCGGCGGAGCACGAACGGGTGGATCGCCGCGCGGAGCTTGGCCGCGGCCTTGCTGTCGCCGCGGTCGATCGGCCCCGAGTAGCGCTGCTCGAAGCGCGTGAGCTCGCCGAGCATGCCCGGGGACACGAAGTCGAAGATGCTCCAGATCTCGCTCAGGCGGTTCTCGATCGGCGTGCCGGTGAGCGCGAGGCGGCGATACGCGTCGAGCTTCTTCGCGGAGCGCGCCGTCGCCGACATCGGGTTCTTGATCTGCTGGGCCTCGTCGAGGATGGCGTAGGCG
Source organism: Myxococcales bacterium (assembly GCA_016794445.1). Lineage (GTDB taxonomy): Bacteria > Myxococcota_A > Polyangia > Polyangiales > JADJMO01 > JADJMO01. Next base: position 4,353 of record JAEUKC010000376.1, on the reverse strand, counting down.
AGCTTGATCTTGCCGAGCTGCTCCTCGTCGCGGCGCAGGAGTGCGTAGCTCGTGATCACGATGTCATGCGATTCGAGCTCCTCCTTGCGGTCATGGCGGTCGGCGCCGTGCCACGCCATGGCCTTGAGCGAGGGGGCGAACTTGGCGATCTCGCGCAGCCAGTTGGGCACGACGCTGGTCGGCGCCACGATGAGGTTCACCGTGCGCTCGTCGACCGCCTCGCCGGCCTTCTCGCGCTTCTTGCGCTCGTTCTTCAGGTGCAGCAGGAGCGCGATGGTCTCGAGGGTCTTGCCGAGGCCCATGTCGTCGGCGAGCACGCCGCCCGACCCGAGCTCGTGCAGGAACGCGAGCCAGGCGATGCCGCTCTCCTGGTAGGGGCGTAGCGTGGCCTCGAGGCCGCGCGGCTTCTTGACCTGCTGGATCTCCTCGATGCCCGCGAGCTTGTCGAAGATGTGGCGCGTGCCCTCGGCGACCTGCGCGTGGGCGACGTGCGAGAGCAGCTCGTGCACGCGGCCCGCCTGGGAGAGCGAGATCTTGCCGTTCTTGCTGCCCGCGAGGATCTCGGCCTGGCGCGCCAGCACGTCGCGCACCTTGGTGGCGTCGAACCGCGCGTAGCTGCCGTCCTCGAGCTTCACGTAGCGGCGGCCCTCGCTGAGGCACCGCGCGAGCTCGTCGGCGGGCACCGCGATGCCGCCGGCGTCGAAGGTGATCTTGAGGCCGAGCCAGTCGACGCCGCTCGAGACGCGCGCGCGCGCGCCGAGGTCGTCCTTGCGGACCTCGACGTCGACGAGATCGTCGGGGACGAAGTACTCCCACTCCTCGGGGAGCTCGCCGAGGCCCTCGGTCCAGAAATGGATCGCGTCGTCGCCGCCGCACACGAGGCCCTTGCCGTCCTCGTCGGGCAGGAACCCGAGCTCGCGCACCTTCTCGACGGCCTGCTGCTGGGCGAGCACGTCGGCGCGCACGCAGCGGGCCTTCTTGCCGGGCGCCTCGGCGGGGAGCACCACGATAGGCGGGGACATGCCGTCGGCGCGCACCTCGAGCTCGGTGTCGCCGTAGGCGACGGAGAGCTGCACGTGGGCCTCGATGAGCTCACCGAACGCGCGCAGGCGGAACTCGGCGGGGAGGTCGACCTCCTCGGCCACGTCGCTGATCGGCGGCAGCTCGGCGCCGAGCTCGCCCGCGATGCGCGGGATGACGTCGGAGAGGAGCTGCGGCAGCTCCACCAGCGGGTGCTGGATGACGGGGTTGCGCCAGAGGCGCTGCAGCCAGGCCGGGGTGACCGATCGATCGAGCGGCCGCGCGGTGCCGACGCTCGTGTCGAGGTGCCAGCCCGGGCTGCCCTCGAACCAGGCGCCGTTGTTGAAGACGAAGCGACGACCGTCGCTCTTGCGCTCGAAGCTCGCCTTCACGGCGACCGCCTCGAGCTCCATCGGCGGCGGGGGCGAGGCCCCCTGCGGACCGCTCGGCGCGTGCTGCACGCGTCCACGGGAGAGCTCGAGGTCGAAGCGCAGGCGCAGGGGCTCGGTCTCCCAGCGCAGCGGCATGAGCGAGGGCTCGAGGAGGACGCGGCGGTTGACGAGGGCGGCGATGAGCTCGGCCGCGTCCTCACCCCGCAGCTCCACGCCTCGACGGACGTCGCCGCGCTCGTGGCGCGCGAGGATCCGCAGCGCCGGGCGGTCGTCGTTGGGGTGCAGCGCCATCGCCTCGATCGCCTCGGCGGGGCTGATGGGCGCGCGAAGGACGGGATCCATCGTGACGATCGAGAGCGCGCTCGGCCGCACGGTGACGCGGAACTCGAGGTCGTGGAACTTGGCGGGCGGCATGCCCTCGGGCAACCAGTTGTCGAGCCCGTTGAGCAAGCCCCCGGCCGGGCCCGTCAGCCCCTGGGTCAGCCCCTGTGGACGCGCGGGCGTGTTCGGACCCGGTGTGTAGCCCGAACCACCTCGGCGACCGCGCCGAACGCGTCGCCCTCCACCACCATCGTCGTGTCGCACGCGGGACCCCCTTTGCCGGGGCTCATTGGCCCCGGACCCCTTCTACGGGGTGGGATGGACTGCTCGAAAAGCGGGGCCTGGAGGCCCTGCGCCAGCCCGTTTCGTAACACCGGGGAGGGGGTTGGGCAACGGGAAAGGTGGAGCCTCTGGAAGGCAGGGCTGTGCGCATTTCCTCCTTCTCGCCGCCCCCTCACGGGCGCGAGCGGCCCCCTTTCGCTACATTGCCCCCGGTCGGGTCTGCTCGGACGTGGGTCCGGGCACGTACCCCCTCGGAGGACTGCCATGTTCGGGCTCTTCGTACGGTTGTGGACGCGCCTCGGTAGCATCGGTCGTCTGCCCCTCACGCTGGTCGTCGCCGTCGCGATGCTCGCGTTCGGTGCGGGCTGCGGTCGGTCGGAGTTCGAGGACGATCCCACGGAGATCACGGACTCGGGCCGCGTCGACGCGGACGCCGACGTGCTCCCCGACGGCGTCGTGCTCGAGCGCGTGGTCGTCGAGCCGAACGCGGTCACCCTGCCGGTCGGCATCGGCACCAAGCTGCAAGCGTTCGCGGTCTACAGCGACGGCCGCACCGACGACGTCACCGCGTTCGCCACCTGGACCAGCGACGCCCCGGGCCGCGCCTCCGTCTCCGCGGGCACGGTGGTCGGTGTCTCGCCGGGCAGCGCGCGCATCTCGGCGACCTACTCGGGTCGCACGGGCGTCGCGAGCGTCTTCGTGAACACCCTGACCATCGTCGACCTGCGCGTCGATCCACCGACCGCCGACCTGCCCGTGGGCGGCACCGCCAAGTTCACGGCCACGGCGATCTTCTCCGACGGCTCCTCGGCCGACGTCACCTCCACGGCCGTATGGTCGGTGTTCGACCCGACGGTGCTCAAGGTCACGACGGGGGTCGTCACCGCGCTCAAGCCGGGCGACTCGATCGTCCAGGCCGTGCTCGATGCGCGCTCGGCCAACGCCCGCGTGAACGTCGTCGGCGGCAAGGTCGTCACCGCGGTCGAGATCTCGCCCACCGATCCGGTCCTCGGGATCAGCGGCGAGCAGAAGCTCGCGGCCACCGCCATCTACTCCGACGGCAGCAAGGCCGACGTCACGACCACCGCGATCTGGGCCGTCGGTGACGGCGCGGTGGGCAAGCTCGCGATCACGCCCACGACGGTGTCGGTCTTCGGCGTCGGGCCGGGCTCGACGAGCCTCACGGCCACGTTCTCCGGTGTCACGGGCAAGACCACGCTCCGGGTCACCTCGGCCACCCTGACCGGCATCACGGTGAGCCCGTCGGCCGCCACGATCTTCGTGGGTGGCTCGGTCGGTCTCACCGCCACCGCGAACTACAGCGACGGCACCGCGGTCGACGTCACGGCGACGGCGCTCTGGTCCACGAGCGACGGTGCGCTCGCCACGGTCGCCGGCGGCCTGGTCAAGGGCCTCGGCGCGGGCACCGCGACCATCACCGCGAGCTTCTCCACGGCCAAGGGCACGGCGGCGATCACCGTGTCGCCGGCCAAGCTGCTGACGATCACCATCGCCCCGGCCGACTCGAGCGCGCCGCTCGGCAGCAAGCCCACGCTCAAGGCCACGGGCACCTACGCGGGGGGCGTCGTCAAGGACGTGACCAACGACGTGGCGTGGTCGACCGACGACGGCGCCATCGCCACCGTGAGCAACGCGACGGGCAGCAAGGGTCAGGTGAGCCCGCTCGCCCTCGGCAAGACGACCGTGCGCGCGAAGCTGGACGGCGTCGAGGGCTCGACCTCGATCACCGTCACCGCGGCCACGCTCACGGCGATCACCCTCACCCCGAACCCGGTCTCGGCGACCGCGGGGACCAAGCAGTTCCTCAAGGCCGCGGCGAACTACTCCGACGGGAGCAGCGTCGACGTGACGACCACGTGCACCTGGGCCACGGCCTCGGGCGCCATCGCGACCGTGTCCAACGCCACGGGCGCGCAGGGCCTCCTCACCGCGGTCGCGGCCGGCAGCACCACGGTCACCTGCACGCAGTCCGGGGTCACCGGCAGCGCCACCGTCAGCGTGACCGGAGCGACCCTCGACCAGGTGGTGGTCGCGCCGATCAACCCGACCTGCCGCGTCGGGGAGACCATCGCGTTCAACGCGACGGCCATCAGCACCGCCGGTGCGAGCACCAACGTGACGGGCGCGGCGACCTGGAAGTCGAGCAACACGACCGTCCTGTCGACCACGCCCGGTCCGGCCAATCGCTTCCGTTGCGCGGCCAAGGGCACCTCGACGGTGAGCGCGACGTACCTCGGCAAGACGGGCACCACGACCGTCACGGTCAGCGACGCGGTCGTCGTCTCGATCACGGTCGACCCGGCCGCCCTCACCCTCG
>JAEUKC010000405.1:0-34182 GCA_016794445.1 Myxococcales bacterium | reverse complement strand
TGCATCGAGCGCCTCGCGGCCCTGCCCGATCTCGCCACGTGGGCCGCGTGGATCGAGCAGCTCGGCGCGCTCGCCCGGCAGACCCTCGAGTCGCCCGAGCGGGTCGAGAGCGTCCTCGCCGAGCTCGCGCCCATGGGGCCCATCGGGCCGATCCACCTGTCCGAGGTCCGCCTCGTGCTCGCCCAGCGGCTCTCCGAGCTCACCGTGGCCCCCTCGCTGCACGCGGCCGGCGCCGTCACCGTCGCCCCCGTCGATCACGCGCGCGGCACGAGCTTCGACCTCGTCGTGGTCCCCGGCCTCGCCGAGCGCATCTTCCCGCAGAAGCTCGTCGAAGACCCGATCCTCCTCGACGCCCTCCGCGAGCGCCTCGCGCGCGAAGGCCAGCGCGCAGGTGCTGGATTGGCGGTCAACGCCGACCGCGCCGATCAAGAGCGCCTCGCGCTGCGCCTCGTGGTCGGCGCGGCCGAACAGAGGGTGCTCCTCTCGTATCCACGCGTGGACGCCGAACAAGGCCGGGCGCGCGTGCCGAGCTTCTATGCGCTCGAGGTCGTTCGCGCGGCCGAGGGGCTGCTCCTCGACTTCGATTCGCTGGCGCGCCGCGCCGAGGGCATCGATGCCGTCACGGGCGCGAGCAAGGGAGCCCGGACCCGGCTCGGCTGGCCGGCGCCCGACGATCCCCTCGACGCGATCGACGAGGCCGAGCACGACCTCGCCGTCCTCGCCCGGCTGCTGTCCATGCCCCTCGCCGAGGCCAAGGGGGCCGCGCGCTTCCTCCTCGACAGCAACCCGCACCTCGCGCGCTCCCTTCGCGCCCGCGCGCGCGCTGGCCTCCGCCGCTGGACCGCCGCCGACGGCCTCGTGCCGGGCGAGAGCAAGGGCGAGAGCGCGGCGGTGCTCCGCGAGCGGCTCGCGTCCCAGCGGCCCTCGGCGCGCGCGTTCTCGGCGACCGCGCTGCAGAACTACGCCGCCTGCCCGTATCGCTTCTTCCTGTCCGCGCTGCTCCGGCTCGAGCCGCGCCAGGATCCCGAGCCCATCGAGGAGCTCGACCCGCTCGAGCGCGGTTCGCTGGTCCACGCGATCCACTACCACACGCTGGTCGAGCTCCGACGCCGCGGGTTGCTGCCATTGCTGCCAGAGCGGTTCGAGGAGGCCCGGGCCGTGCTCGACGCGCAGGTCGCGGCCCTCGCCACCGAGTGGGCCGAGCGCCTCGCGCCCGCCATCGAGCGGGTGTGGGAAGACGCCGTCCTCGGCATCCGCGCCGACGCGCGCGAGTGGCTGCGTCGGCTCGCCGATCCGGTCGCCACCGGGGGGTTCGACCCGGTGCGCTTCGAGCTCTCGTTCGGGTTGCCCGATCGCGAGGAGTCCGACGAGGCGAGCCGCGCCGAGCCCGTGCACCTCGCGATCGGCGGCGGGCTGCTGTTCCGGGGCTCGATCGATCTCGTCGAGCGCGCCGCCGACGGCCGGCTCCGCGCCACCGACTACAAGACCGGCAAGACCAGGGTCCCGGTCGACGCGGTGATCCACGGCGGCCACGCGCTCCAGCCGGTCCTCTACGCCCTGGCCCTCGAGCAGCTCGGGGGTGGCGCGCCCGTCCAGGGGGGTCGCCTCTGGTACTGCACCGCCGCGGGCGAGTTCGCCGAGGTGCTCATCCCCCTCGACGCCTACGCGCGCGATTCCGCGGGCAAGGTGATCGCGACCATCGACGCCGCCATCGCCGAGGGCTTCCTGCCCCGCGCGCCCGAGCGTGGAGGCTGCGAATTCTGCGATTACCGGGCGGTCTGCGGGCCGGGCGCCGAGGCGCGCGCGCGCAAGAAGCCCGCCGCCGAGCTCGCGCCCCTCACTGCGCTCAGGAGCCTGCCATGACCGACGCGATCCAGGCCCTCCTCGAGGCCGACGCCCGCGCGCGCGTGCGCATCGAGACCGACCACGCGACCACGCTCGTGGTGGAGGCGGCAGCAGGCACGGGCAAGACCACTGCGCTGGTCGGGCGCATCGTCTCCCTCGTCGCGCGCGGGCTCGCCGAGCTGCGCGGCGTGGTCGCGGTCACCTTCACGGAGGCGGCGGCGGGCGAGCTCAAGCTGCGCCTGCGCACGGCCCTCGAGGCCGCCCGCGCCACCGCGAGCGAGGCCACGCGTCCGAACCTGCACCGCGCGCTCGTGCAGCTCGAAGAGGCGCGCATCGGCACCATCCACGGCTTCTGCGCCGACCTGCTGCGCGAGCGGCCCGTCGAGGCGGGCGTCGACCCCCTGTTCGCGGTCGCGAGCGAAGACGAGGCGCGCGCCCTCTTCGACCGCGCGTTCGACGGCTGGTTCCAGGGCGCCCTCGAGCGTCCGCCCGAGGGTCTCCGCCGCACCTTGCGCAGGCGGCGCCGCGGCCGCAACGCGCTCGGTCCCGAGGGCACGCTCCGTGAGGCCGCGTTCTCCCTCCTCGATCACCGCGACTACCCGACCCCGTGGCGCCGTGAGCCGTGGGATCGCGCCGCCGCCATCGATCGGCTGCTCGGGCTGCTCGGTGAGGCCGCGAAGGTCGAGGGCCGCGCCGACGACCGCGAAGACTGGCTCCGCAAGTCCCTCGCGCCCGTGGCGGCCTTCGTCCGCGAGCACGAGCGTCGCACCACGGGTCGCGGCGCCGACGCACCACGCGACGACGACGGCCTCGAGGCCGAGCTCGTCAACCTCGCGCGCGGCGAGAAATACGGCCGTTCGTGGACGTGGACCGGCGGACGCCGCGAGTGGTACGCAACGCCCCCGCGCGGCGAAGCGGGCTCCGCGCCGGCGGCCGTGGGGCTCGCGCGCCGCGACGTCGTCGCCCTCCGCGACCGCGTGAAGGCCGAGCTCGATCGGTTCGTCGAGGAGGCAGGCCGCGACCTGGCCGCGGTCCTCCACGCCGAGCTCGCCCCGATCGCGCAGCGGTACGAGCGCCTGCTCCAGCGCGCGGGCAAGCTCGACTTCCTCGATCTGCTCTTGCGGGCGCGCGCGCTGCTCGCCGAGCCGGCCGTGCGCGCCGAGCTGCAGGGGCGGTTCACCCACTACTTCGTCGACGAGTTCCAGGACACCGACCCGCTCCAGGCCGACATCCTCGCCCTGCTCGCGGCCGACGATCCGCGCTGCGACGACCCGCTCGCGGCGCGCCCGGTCCCGGGCAAGCTCTTCCTCGTCGGGGACCCGAAGCAGTCGATCTATCGCTTCCGTCGCGCCGACGTCGCGCTCTACGCCGCGGTCAAGGAGCGCCTCGTCGCCGCGGGCGCCGAGGTCGTCTACCTGTCCAAGAGCTTCCGCGCGGTCCCGGCGCTCCAGTCGGCCATCAACGCCGCCTTCGGCCTCGCGATGAGCGAGAACAGCGCGGGCACCCAGGCCCGCTACGTGCCGCTCGCCCCCGCGCGGGCCGACGTGAGCACGCAGCCCGCGCTCGTCGTCCTGCCCTCGCCGCGCATCTACTCCGACTTCTCGCGCGAGCCGACCCGCTACGTCATCGAGGGCTCCTTCCCCGACGCAGCGTGCGCCTTCGTCGACTGGCTCCTCCGGTCGAGCGGCTTCACCGTCGAGGAGCGCGGCGCGCGCGTGCCCGTGGCGGCGCGGCACGTGTGCCTGCTGTTCCGCCGCATGCAGGCCTTCGGCGAAGACCTGAGCCGGCCCTACGTGCGCGGCCTCGAGGCGCGACAGGTGCCGCACGTGCTCGTGGGCGGTCGCTCGTTCCACGACCGCGAAGAGGTCGAGGCGATGCGGCAGGCGCTCACCGCGATCGAATGGCCCGACGATTCGCTCGCCGTCTACGCCACCCTGCGCGGTCCGCTGTTCGCGCTCCCCGACGACCTGCTGTTCACCTGGGCCCTGCGGCCGACCAGGGCGCAGGCGGCGAACGAGCAAGGACGCGGCGTCCATCGCGCGTTCCACCTGCGGCCTTCGGCGCCGCTCGTCGACGAGCTCCCGAGCGGGTCCGAGCTCCGCGCGGTCGCCGAGGCCCTCGATCTGCTGGGCTCGCTGCACCGGCGGCGCAATCGCCGACCGATCTCCGACACCCTGTCGCAGCTGCTCGAGCAGACGCGCGCGCACGCGGGCTTCGGCTCCTGGGTCGCCGGCGAACAGGCGCTCTCCAACGTGCTGCGCACCCTCGAACTCGCGCGGCGCTTCGAGACCCGCGGCGGCGCCACGTCGTTCCGCGGCTTCGTCGAGTGGCTCGAGCTCGCGGCCGAGCGGGGCGGCGCGGCCGAGGCCCCCGTCGTCGAGGACGGGACCGAGGGCGTGCGCCTCCTCTCCGTGCACAAGGCCAAGGGGCTCGAGTTCCCCGTCGTCGTCCTCGTCGATCCGACCGCGCCCCTCGCGCCGAGCACGCCCTCGCACTGGGTCGACCACGAGCGTCGCGTCTGGGTCGAGCGCCTCGCGGGGTGCATCCCGACCGAGCTCAAGGAGCACTCGGTCGAGGTCCTCGCCCGCGAGGCCGAGGAGTCGGTCCGCCTCGCGTACGTGGCGACCACCCGCGCGCGCGACCTGCTGGTGGTGCCGGGGGTGGGCGAGGGCCTGCTGCCTTCGTGGCTCACGCCGCTCGATCCGGTGCTGCAGCCCAAAGATCGGCGCGCCGCGCGACCGGCCGCGGGGTGCCCCCCGTTCGGGACCGACACGGTGCTCGCCCGACCCGATGCCCTCGCGGGTCGCACCGACCCGATCGTGCCCGGCGCGCACGTCCCAGAGGAGGGCACGCACGAGGTCACCTGGTGGGATCCGCGCGTGCTCGGCCTCGACAAGGAGCCCGACCTCGGCCTCCGCCAGGAGGCGGTGCTGCACCCCCACGAGGACCCGACCCGCGGAGAGCGTGAGCGTGCCGACCACGCGCGCTTCCTCGCGCGCAAGGCCGAGGCCCTCGCGCGGGGGGCCACCGTGGCGCTGCGCACGCGCTCGGTCACCGCGATGGCCGAGGCCGCGTCCAAGGAGGTCGGCTTCGACGGCTCGGCCCTGAACGGCGTGCGCCTCGCCCAGGTCTCGCGGCGCGACGCACGACGCGACCACACCGGCGAAGAGCCCGGTGGCAAGCGCTTCGGCACCCTCGTCCACGCGGTGCTCGCCACCGTGCCGTTCGGCCTCGCCGAGCCCCACGTCGCGTCGGAGGTCGCCGCCCACTGTCGGGCCCACGGTCGCCTGCTGGGCGCCACCGAACACGAGGTCGAGGTGGCCGCGGCGCGGGTGCGCGCGGCCCTCGCGCACCCGTTGCTCGCGCGGGCGGCCGAGGTCGAGCATCGCCGCGAGGTGGCCGTCACGCTGACGGAGCCCGAGACCGAGTGCCTCCTCGAGGGCGTCGTCGATCTCTGCTTCCTCGACGGCGAGCGCTGGGTCGTCGTCGACTACAAGACCGACCGCGCGCTCGGCGACGCGATCGCGGTCTACGCCACGCAGCTGCAGGCCTACGGGCGGGCCATCGCCGCGGCCACCTCCAAGCCGGTGGAGCTCGTGCTGCTGTCGGTGTGACCGGCGCTCAGAGTCGTCGCGCGTAGCCGCGCGTGCAGCGGCTGCCGCGGAGCTGCGCGTCGTCGCGCACGAACCCGTTGGCCTCGTAGAACCGGATCGCCTGCTTCATCTCGTCGACCGTGTCGAGCACGAGGCGCCGCGCGCCGACCGAGCGCGCGAACGACACCGCCTCGTCGAGCAGCAGCTTGCCGACCCCGCGGCCCCGGGCGGCAGCGTCGAGGTACATCTTGCGGAGCTCGAGGTCTCCCTCGGCGACGGGGAACACGCCGCAGGTTCCGAGCAGCCGGTCGCCCTCCACGGCGACCCAGAACCGGCCGCCGACCTCGCGGTACGAGCCGGGCAGCGCGTGGAGCTGGTCGTCGGTGGCGGCGCCGACCCCGAAGACGAGGCCGAACTCCGCGAGCACGCGCGTCACGAGGGCCACGACCGCGGGCACGTCGCCCGCGACCACCTCGCGCACCGCGACGCCGCTCATCCGTTCTCTCCGTCCTGGGGCTCCTCGCCGCCGGACATCATCTCGCCCGCCCCGTCGGCGCGCCGCATGCGCTCCGCGATCTCGATGAGGCGCCGCTCCACGCGACCGAACACGCTGCCCGCGGGGAAGCGGCCGTTCTCGTCGCGGTTGCCCGCCGGCACCGTGGTGAGGATCTCGATCCCCTGGGTGATCTTCTCGACCGCGAACAGCTGGAATCGGCCCGCGGCGATCGCGGCCGCGACGTCGTCCCGGAGGACCAGCTGCGCGATGCACGACTTGGGGATGATGACGCCCTGCTGGCCCGAGAGGCCGCGGGCCACGCACAGGTCGAAGAAGCCCTCGATCTTGGCGTTCACGCCGCCGATCGCCTGCACCTCGCCGAGCTGGTTGACCGACCCCGTCACGGCGATCGACTGGTGCACCGGCAGCTCGGCGATCGCGCTGAGGATCGCGTAGAGCTCGGTGGAGGAGGCGCTGTCGCCCTCCACCTCGCCGTAGCTCTGCTCGAAGGCGATCTGCGCGCGCAGCGCGACGGGGCGCTCCTGGCCGAACATCCACGACATGAAGCCACGCAGGATGGCCACGCCCTTGGTGTGCAGCGAGCCCCCGAGCGAAGCCTCGCGCTCCACGTCGATGACCCCCTCGTTGCCGAGCGAGACCACGGCGGTGATGCGCATCGGGTGACCGAACTGCACGTCGCCGGCGCTGAGCACCGAGAGCCCGTTGATGACCCCGACGCGGAGACCGGACGTCTCGAGCAGCACCTCGTTCGCCACCACCATCTCGCGCAGGTGGCGCTCGGCGCCGGCGGTGCGCTCGCGACGCTCCTGCCAGGCCGATTCGACGTCGTGGGCGGTGACCACCGTGGGCGTGCGTGTCGAGTCGAGGACGGGCGGCGGCGGCAGGCTCGGCGTGCCCTCGACGACGGCGGGCGGGGGCGGCACTTCGCTGTCGCCCGTCCGACGATCGCGCCGGCGCTCCTCGGCGATCACGGTCGCGAACGCGAGCGCCTCCTCGATCGGCTGGACGTAGAGGGCGAGCTTGCGGCCGTCCTCGGCCAGGCGGCAGGCGAAGTCGAGCGCCTTGGCGCGCGCGCTGCGGTCGAGCGGGCCCCAGCCGCGCCGGTTGGCGATGCGGACCAGGTGCGCGTCGAGCGCCGTGATGCCCTCGGGGGTGCGGTCGATGTCGGAGGGGATCTCGACCTTCACGCGGAACAGCGACGCGAAGTCGGGGTCGGCGTCGAGCAGCTGGGCGTAGAGGTCGTGCGGGCCGACGAGCACGATCTTGGTGTCGATCGGGCAGGGCCGCGGCCGCAGCGTGGTCGCGTAGAGCCCGAGCGGGCCGATCGGGTCCTCGTGGCCCACGGCGCGCGCGCGGAGCACCCGCTTGAGCCGGTCCCAGGCGAGCGGGTCGGAGAGCACGTCGAGCGCGCGGAGCACGAGGACGCCGCTCGAGGCCTTGTGCAGCGCGCCCGAGCGGATGCGGGTGAAATCGCTCACCAGCGCGCCGAAGCGCACGCGCCGCTCGAGGAACCCGAACAGGTTCGCGAACGTGGGGTTGTCCTCGAACACCACCGGCACCGCGGGGCCCACGAACGAGGAGCGGCTCGCGCGCGCGCTCTCGGCGACGAGCTCGCCCTCTTCACCCGCCATGCCGGGCTCGTGGGTCACGAACACGTTGACCACGAAGCGCGAGAGGCGGGTCGCGATCTCCGGGTCCTGCCAGTCGTCCTCGTCCTTGCTCTTCTTGGGCGGCGGCGCGGTGAGATCGTCCACCGAGGCGACGAGCTCGGCGATCGTGCGCAGCAGCCAGTCGCGCACCTCGGCGATCTCGCCGAAGCGATCGAGCAGCGGGCCCGCCTCGCCCTCGACGGCGTCGCGCACGATGCGCTCCTCGAGGGCGCGGTTCTGCTCCTCGATCTCGCGCGAGCGCTTGCGCACGCGCTCGGCGGCCTCGTCGATCGCGGCGGAGAGCTTGTCCTCCGCCTCGGTGAGCGCCTTCTTGGTCGACTCGTCGAGCACCTCGAACTGCTCGGCGCTCACCGGCTTGCCGTGCAGGATGGGGAACGTCTGCACGCCGCCGCCCACCGAGCGCAGGCCGAACCCGAGCGAGCGCGCGATGCCCTCGAGCTCGGTCATCGCCGACTTCTGCTGCTCCTTGCCCTCCTGGTTCAGCTTGGCGCGGGCCGCCTTCACCTCGCGGTCGGCCTCGAGCGAGGCGAGGCGCACGCGGACGTTGTCGAGCAGCTCGCGCATGCCGGCCTGCAGCTCGGGCGCGAGGCCGGACGGCAAGAGCAGCGGTCGCGGGGCCGAGGGCGCGTCGAAGTCGTGGACGTAGACGACGTCGGAGGGGCTGCGCGGGCGATCCGCGACACGCCGGCGCGCGCGCGACACCACCGCCGGCAGCACGTCGACGTCGGAGGGGCACTCGACGAACACGTGGAACCACGGGTCGGGCGAGAGCACGCCGAGGTCGAACGCGCGCCGCACCGCGGTCGGCAACAGGCGGAACAGGTCGGGCTCGTCGCCCGCGCCGTCGACGAACTCGGGCAACGCCGCCGGATCGTGGCGGACGGTGACCTGCTGGACGGGGATGCGCAGCGCGGCGAGATGCGGGGGAATCACCGCGCGGGCGTATCGCGGAAAGCCCGCTGCGTCGATGGGTCAGGGCAGCGCGCCAGCCCGGGTCGCGAGGGCGCGCAGCTTGTCGACGGAGTGGCCGTCGGCGAGCGCGAGCACGTCTTGCACGAGCGCGCGGTTCTGTGGCGCGAGGTGGCGACCGAAGTGGCCCTCGAGGATGTCGATGCTGGCCGGCGCGCGGCTCCTTCCGAGCTTGATTCCAGCCCGGATCGTGAACGGCGTGGCGAACGACAGGAACAGCGAGACGAAGCCTGGCAGCGCGCCGAGACGCTGGGCGATCGCGCGGCACTCCTTGGTCGCGGCGAGCCCCAGCTTCAACACCACCTCGTCGGCGAGCATCGCGTCGATCGAGCCCCCGGCCGCGGGGACCCCGAGCAGGATCGGGAGGAGCGCGACCACCGTGGCCGCGATGATCCCCGGGACCTCGGCGTGCGGCGCCGTGGTCGGGAGCCCGACGCGATCGAGCGTGGCGAGGAACGCACGGACGACCGCCGCGTGACGCTCGGCGGGCAGCCCGAGCCGGGTCGGCAGCGAACGTGGCGTGTAGTATGCGACGTGCGCGCCCTTGCGATAGGCGATGACCCCGGCCATCGCAGGCACGAGGCGATCGCCCAGCGTCGCCGCGAGGCGCGCCCGGGTGGGAGGCAGCAACGGCGTCAGCGAGACGACCACCGCCTCACGCGCCGGAGCGAGCGCCGCGAGGGCGGCCTCGGCCTGGTCACTGCGCACGGCGAGCAGCAACAGCTCGGTGTCGGCCGGCACCGCCGAGGTCCGGGTGACCGTGACCTCCTGCACCTCGCCGCCCAGATCGCGACCGACCCGAAGTGGCCCCCCCTCGGGCTGTCGCGTGACGACGGTGAGATCCACGGCCTCGGCGAGGCGCGCGGCGTAGACGCTCCCGAGGCAACCCGCGCCGACGATGGAGACCCGGAGGGGCGCGGAAGACGGGCCGGTCGGCATGGAGCGGCGGGACCCTAGCAGATCCGTCGTGCCCGGACGGGTCGCACCCGGACGGCACCGTGGCGCACCTCGACCCGAGCGGACGTCGAGCCCTGCGTGATTGAGATACCCTCCTGCGGGTGCGCGCAACCACACTCGGGCGCGGGGCCTCGGCCGCCGCAGCGTTCTTCCTCTCGTGCCTCGCGGCGGCCTGCTCGGGCAGCGTGGAAGTGGGCGAGGACCCGACCGAGACGGGCACGGACGACGGCAGCGTCGACGGCGCGACCGACACGGGCGTGGGCACCGACACGGGAACCAAGACCGACGGCACCCCCACCGATTCGACGGGGCTCGACGGCGGCGACGTCGGTGGCGACACGGGCGGCGACACCGGTCCCGTCGACACCGGTCCCGTCGACACGGGCGTCCTCGACACGGGCGTCCTCGACACGGGCCCGGTCGACACCGGGCCGCCTCCCACGGGCTGCGCCGCGACCCCGCTCGCCGCCGACCCGGCCAACACGCTCGACCCGCAGACCAAGGGCCCGCTCGCGATCGCGCGCAAGACGATCGTGTTCCCGAAGCTCGGGCCGCTCACGTCCGTGAACGTGCGCGTCTGGTACCCGACCGACGCCACCGGCGCGGTGCACCCCGGCCGTCACGCGTGGGTGATGTTCCACCACGCGGTCAACGGCAAGCGGGTGATCTACGACAACTACAACGGCATCTTCGATCACTGGGCGTCGCACGGCTTCATCGTCTTCTCCATCGACGGCTCGAAGATCTTCTTCCCCACCACGTCGGGCACCGCGCTGACGTGGACCCAGCAGAACACCGTCGCGCAGGTGATCAGCGAGGGCATCACCTACGCGCTCACCGCTCAGGAGACCTCGACCTGGGACTTCGCCTGCAAGCTCGACAGCAACCGCGTCGCCATCGCGGGCCACTCGCGCGGCGGCGGCGCCACCATCCTCGTGCCCCACGCCGCGCGCACCGACGGCGCGAAGATCCGCGGCCTCGTGTCGTTCCAGGGTGTGGACCCTGGCCAGCTCAGCGGCTCCACCGGCACCGCCTCCATCCCGGGCTTCGATCTGCCGGCCATCTGGTTCGACGCCGGCCTCGACGGCGACGTCATCTACCCGATCAACGCGCTCCAGTACGGTCGCACGCGCAACATCGCCTCGTTCGTCACCATCCTCGGGAGCAAGCACACGTTCACGCTCGACGACTGGTCGCCCACGCAGGGCGGCACCGCGCCGACCGTCACCGCCGACGAGCACAAGGCCGTCATCAACCAGTACGGCGTCGCGTTCATGCGCGCCCGCGTGCGCGACGCCACCCCCGGCGCGAGCGACCTCGGTCGCATCGCGGGTCCGAGCGGGTTCGTCAGCACCGCGAGCTCCGGCGACATCACCCTCAGCTGGCGGCTCAAGCAGACCGACCCGCACATCAGCAAGTTCCAGGATCCGGTCGGCACGTTCCCCGTGAAGACCGACGCGGGCGGCTCGCTCAGCGTCAGCGGCTCCATGGCGGCCACGACGGTGAACCCCTACGCGGGCACCCTCGGCGGCGCGGGCGCCGGCGCGGTCATCGCCGAGATCATGGCGCTGCAGCTCAAGTGGGACACGACGGGCGGCGTGCTCGAGATCCCCGTCGCGCCCCCCACGGGCAAGACCGCGATCGTGTTCGACTACACGCAGCCGACCGCCGACACCACGAGCGGCGCGACCCCGTTCTACGTCGAGGCGACGGACACGGCGGGTGGCACGGCCAGCGTCCCGCTCGCCACCTACCTCGGCAGCGGCTGGGCCAAGCGCCCGCGCCGCTTCGCCACGGCCTACGTCCCGCTGGCCAAGCTCACCGGCGTCGCGCTCGACAAGCTCAAGTCGATCCGCCTCGTCACCAAGAGCGGCGCCGTCGCGGGCACCGCGATGATCGATCAGCTCCGCTTCGAGTGACGCTCGACCGCATCCTCGACGCGCCCCCGCTCGACGTCGCCTTCTACGACCGCGACACCACGATGGTCGCGCGCGACCTGCTCGGACGCATCCTCGTCCACGGGGAGCGGCGCGGGCGCATCGTCGAGACCGAAGCCTACGTCGGCGAGCACGACCTCGCGTGCCACGCGAGCAAGGGCCGCACGGCGCGCACCGCGGTGATGTTCGGCCCCCCGGGTCGGGCGTACGTCTACCTGATCTACGGGATGCACCACTGCTTCAACGTGGTGACCGAGGCCGAGGGGCACGCGTCCGCGGTCTTGATCCGCGGCCTCGCCCCGCTCGAAGGAGAAACCCTCGTGGGCAACGGCCCTGGAAGGCTCTGTCGCGCGCTCGGGATCGATCGCAGCCTCGACGGGCACGACCTCACCCGGCCACCGCTCACGCTGCTCCCGGGCACGCCGGTTCCTGCGCGACGCATCGCGCGCGGCGCGCGCATCGGGGTCGACTACGCCGGCGCGTGGGCGAACGCTCCCCTCCGGTTCTGGATCCGGTGACGGGTGGCTCGGCTCGGCGACCAGACGACCTGTCGGTTCTTTCGGTCGGGCAGCGTTTGCGACCCGATCGTCAAGGTTGGCCCGATTGTCGCATGACAATGCGACATGATGCCTCAAACGGTTGCCACTCTCGATGCTGGTCCGGCTCGTCGCTGCGCGCGATGCCATCGCGTTCTGCCGCATCGGACGCTGCGTTTGGAGACCACTCGTGAGGTCGACGGCGTCGTGTTCGAGGGCCACCTGGCGGCCACGGAGTGCACGGGCTGCGGCCTCGTGCAAGGCGAGCACGGCGCTGACCGCCGCTTCACCCTCGAGGTGGCGCGGTTGTTGGCCGACACGGGTCAGTCTTCCGGCGAAGCGTTCCGGTTCCTCCGCAAGGCCGTCGGCCTCCGCGCGACGGAGCTGGCCGGATTCCTCAACCTCGCCCCCGAGACGATCTCCCGCTGGGAGACCAACAAGCGCGCCGTCGATCGCGCGGCCCTCGCGCTCCTCGGCAACGCTGTTCGCGACACGCTGGAGGGGCGGACGACCACCCTCGACGGCCTTCGCGCGCTGACCGCGCCGCGTGCCCTCACGGGGCGCATTCTCGTGGGTGACTGACGAGCCGAGCGACCCTGTCGTTGCCGGACACCGTCGCGGTCCGGCTCTGTCCTGGTGTCGTCGGGTCGGTCGTGGCCGGGCTGGGTCACATGTGACCCCAGGGGGGCTCGACCACCCGAAGAATCGTTGGGAACAGATCTCCTGCCAGCTTCGTCCGTCGTGAGAGCTAGGCTGGAGAACTGACATGACCGCGGACCTCTCGACGCTGGGTGGGTTGGAGAATCGGCGCAGGCTCGAGGACGCGTTCGCGCCGTGGCGCCGCCGCGTGAACGGCCACCTGGTGTTCCGCGCCGCGCTCGACGGGCTCACTGTCGGCAGCCTCGTGGGCGCAGGGTTCGCGACCGCCGCGTGGCTCTCGCACCACCCGCAGTGGAGGCTCGGTGGTCTCGCGATCGCCGCGGGCGGCGCCGTGATCGGCGCGCTCCGTGGCGGGCGTCGGGCGTGGAGCGACGAGCGCGTCGCCCTCTACGTGGACGGCGTCCTCGGCACCCCCGAGTCGGTGACCAGCGCGATCACCCTCGGTCGAGCGGCCCCGGAGAGCGTGGTCGAGGAGGCCATCGCCGCACTCGAGTCGCCTCGCAGCGCGCGTCGTGCGCCTGGTCGTGTCCGACGCTTCCACACCCTCGCGCTGGTCGGCACCGCGCTGTGCGTGGCCGCGCTGGCCCTGCGGGTCCCCAAGCCCGCCCAGGCCGCGCCCCCGCCCGGCACCGAGATGGTCAAGCTCCAGCAGGTCGCGGGCCTCGACAAGATCGCCGAGGTCGAGAAGCTCCCCGCGAAGGACGAGGCCCAGAAGAAGCGGCTCCAGGAGATCGCCGACGAGGCGCGCAAGCTCAAGCAGCGCCTGCTCGAGGGCATGCCCAAGCGCGAGGCGCTCGACAAGATCGCGAAGCTCAAGGAGAAGCTCGACGCCGAACGCAACGAGCTCGGCACCGGCGACAAGAAGCCCGGGCTCGACGCGGCCGCGGGCGCGCTCAAGGCCGGTGGTTTCCCGGGCCTCGCCGACGCGCTCGAGGATCGCGACCTCGCGGCGTTCGACGAGATGATGGAGCGCATCGCCAACGACCGCGAGGAGGCCGACAAGGAGAAGGCCAAGGAGTCCCTCGAGAAGGCGATCGCCGAGGCGAAGAAGAAGGGCGCCGACGACGTCGCCAAGCGCCTCGAGAAGCAGAAGGAGAAGCTCGAGAAGCGCAAGGACAAGGCCGACGCGTTGCGCGAGCTCTCCGACGGCATGAAGGGCACGCCGCACCACCCGGGCAAGGCCGAGAAGAACCTCGACGACAAGGCCACCGACGACGCCGCGAAGCAGCTGGCCGACTCGCTCAAGAAGGGCCTCGAGAAGCTCACGCCCGAGGAGCGCCAGAAGCTCGCGGACAAGCTCAAGGAGAAGGCCGAGTCGGGCGGCAAGAGCGGCAAGCTCTCGCCGAAGGCGAAGCAGAAGCTCAAGGAGTGGGCCGACAAGCTCAAGACCCCAGAAGGCCAGAAGGAGCTCGAGGACGAGCTGAAGAAGCAGGCCAACGAGGACGGCAGCGGCGGCAAGGACAACGACGACAAGCTCGACGACGGCCTCGACGACGCGCAGGACGGCGCCGACGATCTCGGCAAGGACCTCGGCGACGGCAAGGACGGCAAGGACGGCAAGGACGGCAAGGACGGCAAGGACGGCAAGGACGGCAAGGGCAAAGACGGCAAGGGCAAAGACGGCAAGGGCAAAGACGGCAAGGGCAAGGACGGCAAAGGCGACGGCAAGGACGGCAAGGGAGACGGCAAAGGCGACGGCAAGGGAGACGGCAAGGGAGACGGCAAAGGAGACGGCAAGGGAGACGGCAAGGGAGACGGCAAGGGAGACGGCAAAGGCGACGGCATGAGCGACGGCAGCGGCGACGGCGGCGAGCCGGGCGGCGGTGGCGACGGCAGCCACAAGGGCAAGTCGAAGAACGTCGACTCGAGCTCGCTCAAGGCCAAGGCCAAGGGCAAGGGCAACGGCGACCCGGCCAAGAAGCCCGTCGGCTCCGAGACCGCGAGCGGCAGCGACGGCAGCAAGGCCACCGTCAAGGGCACCGGCAAGCTGGACGGCGCCACCGCGGGCGACCTGAACAGCATCGACAAGGCCGACGTGCCCGAGGCCGTGCGGCGCCAGGTGAAGAGCTACTTCGAGTGAACGAAGCGCGCGAAGCGAACAGCGGCCACCTCCACGGGCGGCCGCTCAAGCAAGAAACGACCGAGCCCGAGGATCGCTCCTCGGGCTCGTGGGTGTCTGGTGGTGGCTCGGGGGCTACATGCCCATGATCTTCGCCACGTAGTAGCGCATGACCTCGCTCGTGCCGCCGCCGATGCGCAGGAGGCGCTGGTCGCGCCAGGCGCGGGCCATCCAGCCCTCCTCGATGTAGCCCATGCCGCCGTGGAACTGCAGGCAGTCGTCCATCATGGCCGACACCGCCTCGCCGACGAAGATCTTGCACATCGAGATGAGCTTGACCGTGTCCATCGAGAGCGTCGTCTTCTGCTCGTATTTCTCGTGGTTGTACTGCTCGACGGCCTTGTAGGAGAGCGCCTTGCCCGCCTCGAGCTGCGTCGCGTGGTCGACGAACTTGTGCTGCCAGTACTCGCGCTTGATGATCGGCTTGCCCATCACCATCCGGTCCTTGCCGAACTCGATCGTGCGCTCGAGCGCGTGGAACGCGCTCGCGCAGGCGCTCGTCGAGGCGATGAGGCGCTCCGACTGGAAGTTCTGCATGAGGTACATGAACCCCATGTTCTCCTCGCCGAGCAGGTAGCGGCGCGGGATGCGCACCTCGTCGAGGAACAGCTCCGCGGTGTCGCTCGAGTGGTTGCCGATCTTGCGGAGCTTCTTGCTCACGCCGAAGCCCTTGGTCTTGGTGGGCACGAGGAAGAACGAACACCCGTGCGCGCCCGCCTCGGGGTTGGTCTTCGCGAGCAGCGTGACGAAGTCGGCCTGCGTGCCGTTGGTGATGTAGGTCTTCTGACCGGTGATCACGTAGTCGTCGCCGTCGCGCTTGGCGACCGTCTTGATGCCGGCGACGTCGCTGCCCGCGGCGGGCTCGCTCACGCCGAGCGCGGCCACCTTCTCGCCGCGGAGAGCCGGCGCGAGGAACTCCTCGATCTGCTCCTTGGTGCCGAGGTCGCCGATCACCGGCGTGGCCATGTCGGACTGCACGAGCATCGCCATCGTGACGCCCGCGAGACCGCTGCGCGGCAGCTCCTCGCTCTTGGCGACCGAGAACCAGTAGTCGCCGCCCATGCCCCCCTTCTCCTCGGGGTAGTGCGCGCCGAAGATGCCGAGCTCGCCGGCCCGCTTGAACACCTCGTGCGCCGGGAAGATCTCCGCCGCCTCCCACTCGTCGAGGTGGGGCGCGAGCTCCTTCTCGGCGAAGGCGCGGACGGTCTTGCGGAACTGCTCGTGCTGCTCGGTGAACGGAGACGCCATGGGAGACCTCGCTGTCGCGCGCCGACCGGCGGTCGGTGGCGGGCTGAATGACGATTCAGTGTATTGATTCGTACACGAAACATTCGGCCGCGCAAGCGCTATCCTGCTTCCTCGATGGGCAACGCTCCGATCGCGGTCATGGTCCTGGTGGTGATCGGTGCGGTGCTGTGGGCGCTGCGTGGGCGGATGGGCGGAGGGCCGGAGGAGCGTCGCCGGGCGCCCGCCGTCGTGAAGACGAAGCGTCGGGTCGAGGTCGAGGGCCGCACCAAGCACATCGTCGCGTTCACCCTGGACGACGGGGAGGACGAACTGCTCGACGTCGATGCGCACACCTTCGACACACTGGCCGAGGGGGCGCGCGGCACGCTCGTGTGGGAGGACACGCGCTTCGTCCGGTTCGCGCGGGACTGACGCTGCTAGGGTCGAGGCATCGAACGCATCCACCACACGCTCCGGGACGGCACGCCGATCGTCGTGCGCGCCCTCACCCCCGCCGACGCCACCTTGTTGGCCGAGGGGTTCCGCGAGCTGTCGTCCGAGTCACGCCATCGCCGCTTCCTGCACTCGGTCAACGCCCTCGGCCCGAAGGAGCTCGCCTACCTCACCAACGTCGACGGCCACGACCACATCGCCGTCGCGGCCGGCATCGTCGACCCCGAGCGCGACTTCGAGATCGGCATCGGTGTCGCCCACGCCATTCGCTTCCGCGAGGAACCGCGCTGCGCGGAGCTGGCCGTCACCGTGGTGGACGCCTGGCACGGCCGAGGGGTCGGCAGCGTGCTCACGCGGGAGCTCGTCGCGCGGGCGCGCCACGAGGGCATCGAGGTGCTGCGGGGGATCGTGTTCTACACCAACACCGCGATCCAGCGCTTGATGCACCGGCTCGGCCCCGAGGTCGGCCGCTGCGATCTCGGCGAGGGCGTGGTGCAGCTCGACGTCTCGATCGCCTAGGAGCGACGCGCCACCACTTCGACGGTCGCCGCGCGACCGGTGTGCAGCGTGCCCTCGACGACGTCGCGCTCCACCTCGCGCGCCACGAGGAGCTCGAGGCCGGAGAGCTCCTCGCGCAGCTCCGCGAGGGGGAAGAGCAGATCCAGGTCCTTGGGTCCGCCCGTGCCGAACGAGAGCTGCTCGGGGCGATACGCGGTGAGGACGAACAGCCCCCCGGGCGCGAGCACGCGCGCGAGATCGGCGTGCACCGTTCGCCGCAAGGCCCGCGGGACGTGACAGAACACCGAGACCACGACGTCGAAGGAGCCATCACCGGCGCGCCACTCGGCGAGATCGGCGTGAAGGGTCTGCAAGGGGACCCCCCGCTGGGCGGCGAGGCGCGCCGCCTTGGCGAGCCCCACCGCGGACAGATCGAGCGAGGTGACGTGGTGGCCGCGCTCCGCGAGGAAGACGCCGTTGCGGCCTTCACCGTCGCCGATGTTGAGGACGCGTGACTGTGGCGCGAAGCGGCCGCACTCCTCGCGCAGGAACTCGTTCGGCTCCTCGCCGTAGACGAACGCGTCGGCCGCGAAGCGGCTGTCCCACTGGCTCATCGGAGTTCAGCCCGCGTCGCCGCACTTGCCCGGGGCGGGCGTCGGCGGGGGATCGACCTTCACGACCGGCTGGATCGGCGCGATGTCGAAGCCGAGGCCGACGCTCATCGCGTTGCACTCGACCGACTGGTCCTGCATGTTCGGCGCCCCCGAGACCAGATCCGGGTACTGCTTCACGGTCTTGAGGGTGGACTCGTAGAACGCGCTGCCCGGACAGAGGCCGGCGCTGATGGCGATGGGCTTGAGCACCGCCTCGATGTCACCGAGGGGGAGCGCGCCCGAGATGACCCCGCCCGAGGCCGACTTGCGGTCGAGCGCGAGCTTGAAGGTCGTCACGCCACCCTCGAGCCGCATCAGGGCGGGGTTGTCGGCGACGGGGACGGGGATGGTGAACTTGCCGGGCTCGCCGGAGACCCAGACGTTGCCGACCAGGTAGCCGCGCGGGAACTCGGTGAGCGGTTTGTCGAGCGTGCCGTCGATCAACGAGTCGGAGGTGACGGTACGCACGTCGGTGCCGTCCCACTTCGGCGTCACCCCCTTGAGGTCGGCCGCCGAATAGAGCTTGGCGGGCACGTAGGGGTCGTCGGCGCCCTCGTCCACGTCCTCCAGCTTGATGATCAGGGTGGCGTTGCCGCCGAGCGTGCCGTCGACGAGCCGGGCCTCGAAGCCGTCCGAGGCGACCCGGGCGAGAGCGATCACGTGCTGGCCGAAGTTGTTGTCTCGGCAGTTGTTGCCATCTTGCAGGCTCTCCTGCTTGGCGCCCGCGACCCGCCGGCACGTGCCGATGTTCTTGATCGAGTCGTCGGTGCTCGTGCACACGCGATCGATGTCGTAGCCCCACTCCTTCCACGCGCCGTCGATCACCACGCCCGCGGCGTTCTGGCTGCCCAGGCGGAAGCGCTTGACCGCGAACCACAGCGTCTTGCCGGTGGGGGAAGGCTTCGGGTCGCCGGCCGGACGACCAGGGGGCTGGCTCGCGACCAGGCCGCCGTCGCCGCCGTCGGTCACGATGCTGTCGGTGGCCGCTTCCGTGCGCGAGTCGGTCACGGGACTGCCGTCGGCACCGGACACGGTGAGCTCGTCGTAGCCCACCAGCGTCGCGCACGCGGCGAGCACGAACGGGCCGACGAGGAACGCGGTCAGCTTGCGAAGGTTCGAAAGGTCCATCCGCTCTCCTGCCGGTTCACGGGCACTTCGGGACGTAGATGGGCGCCGTGACGACGGTCGTGGGCGGCTGCACGCCCTTGACGCTGAAGCCGATGGCGAACGAGATGCCGTCGCAGGTGGCGCTCGTGGTCTGGAGGTCGGGTGCGTCGACCACGACGTCGCACTGCCGGGTGACGCTGGCGACGAGGCCGTCGTACAGCGTGGTTCCCTTGCAGATCCCCGCCCAGTCGCCGATGGCGGTGACCACGCTGTCGAGCTTGGCGCGCGGAATGGCCCCGACCACGAGGCCGAACTTGCCGTTCTCGTGCGCGGCGTCGAGCTCGAGGGTCATGCGTCCGGCGACGAGCGGCATCGCGACGGTGATGTTGGCGAGGGGCAGCGGGAAGTCGAGCACCCGGCCGTCGCCGCTCACCCACAGGTTGTCGACGATCCAGCCCTTCTCGAACAGCACCTTGGGCTTCGACAGATCGGCTCCTTCGACCGAGTCGTCGGTGATCTCGCGGATGTCGGTGCCGTCCCACGCTGGAGGCTTGGTGCCGAGGGTCTTGAAGTTGGAGGTCTTGTAGACCTTGCCCACGACGTACGGATCGTTGGGGCCGTCGTCGACGTCTTCGAGCGAGAGGATCAGCGTGCCGATCCCGTTCTGGACCGCGGTCGTCGACTCTTCCTCGAAGATGGCGTCGTAGACGCCGACGAGCGGCACGACCTGCGAACCGAAGTTGTTGTCGCGGCAGGCATCGCCGTCGACGAGCGTGTCCTGCTTCGCGCCGTCGGGCCTGCGGCAGGTGCCCGTGTTCTCCTTGGACTCGGTCGGCCCGGTGCAGACCTTGTCGAGGTCGTAGCCGATCGATCGCCACGCGTTCGCGCTGAGCGTGTCGGTCTTCGGGTCCTTCTGGTTCATCCAGTAGCGGGAGAAGACGAACCACTTGGTCTTGCCCTTGCCGGACGGCGCGACCGTGCCGGGTGGGCGCGAGGGGATGCGGGCCGGGGTGACGCCCGCATCGGCCGGGGTCTCGACGACGCTGTCGGAGGCGCCGTCGGTCGAGACCTCGGCGACGACCTCGGGCTGCGTGTCGCTCGCGGCCACGCGGAGGTCGTCGTAGCCGGTCAGGCTCGCGCACGCGGCGAACAGGCCCGCGGTGCAGAGGGCCCCCACCACCGGGAGCGCCGCCGAGAGAGCGAACCGCCTCATCTCAGAACCGTACGAAACCGGCGACCCCTGCGCCATCGCGGGAGGCGTAGGGCAGGACCCACGCCGCCTTGTCCTTGGTCGGGCTGCCCGAGGGCGTGAGCACCCACCAGACCACGCCGCCCACGAGCAAGGCCGCGCCGACGCCGGTGACGATGGTCGAGACGTTGGCCAGCGTGCGCCCGTCGTCGATCGAGGACTGCGCGGCGCACACGCCGTTGGGGCAGTCGTCGCCCTTCTTCTTGATCGCCAGGTAGCCGAACGTGAGGCCGACGCCGATGCCCACGACGCCCGCCGTGGTGACGACGATGGGCCCGATCTTCGAGGGCGCCTTCTTCTCGACGGTGGGGCTGGCGTCGACCTCGAGCGCGACCGAGATCGCCTTGTCCTGCTTCTCGGCGATGGTGACCGAGCCCTCGAAGTTGAGGTGCCCGGGAGCCTCCGCGTGCACGGCGTGCTTGCCGGGATCGACGTCGATCGCGGTGTTCCACGCGGCGTCCTTGAGGACCTCACCGTCGAGGGTGACCTTCAGGCCGGGGAGCTTCTCGACGATCTTCACCGTGAGGTGCGGCACGCGCGGGTCGAGCTCGGCGACCTCCTTCTTGGCGAACTCGGCCCACGCCTGGCGCTCGGGGCGCGGGTCCTTGGGCGCCTCGCGCGCGACGTCGCGGAAGTGGCGGGAGGCGCTCGCGACCAGGCCGAGGCCCTTCTCGACGTAGGCGAGGTTGCGCAGCGCTCCGAGCGCGCCGGTGAGCTCGTAGGCGCGCTTGAAGTTCTCGCGCGCCTCCTTGCAGACGGCGGGATCCTTGATGGGGATCTCGTCGCACTTGCCCTGCTCCATCTGCTTGACGCCCTTGTCGAAGAGCCCCTTCGCGATGGCCTGTTCTTGCTCCGTGGGCGCCGCCGCGAGGACCGGGGCGAGCAACGTGAGCGAGAGAGAAGCGAGGGCAGACGAAAACACGGACCGGGAGCGCGTCACATCTCGTCCTTCTTGTTCCAGAGGTCGTCGGGCTTCTTCGCGGTGGTCGTCGGCTGCGGAGGCGGAGGCGGCGTGGAGGTCGTCGGCTCCGCGGTCTTCACGGTCTTGGCGGGCGCGATCCCTGGGGTGGGCTTGATGCCGACGGGGAGCGGGGCTCCGAGCGGCTTCACCGGCTCGGCGCTCTTGACCGCGTCGACACCCTTGGCGTCATCGTCCTTCTTGGCCTCGGGCTTGGGCCCCGCGGGGGACTCGTCGCCCTTCTTGTCGGCCTTGGGCTCGGGCTGGGCCGAGGCCTTGGTCTCGGCGGTCTTGGCGCCGGCCGCGGCGGCCGGCTGCGGGCTGGGCTGCTGCGCGAGGCGGACGCCGAAGAAGATGCCCCCGACCACGCACGCGGCGAGGAAGGCGCCGACGACGACCTTGCCCTTGCCCCGGGACGCGGGCGGCGCGGGGACGAAGCCCGGCGCGGGCTGCGCCGCGCCGTACGAACGAGGTTCGTTGACCGTGCTCTGCAGGCCACCGACCGAGTCGCCGAGCTGCAGCGCGAGGGCCTCCGCGGCGGACGCCGAGAAGCTACCGGTGACACCGGCGGAGCTGATGCCCGCGACCATGGCCATCGAGTCGGCGAGCTCGCGCGCCGTCTGGAAGCGCTGCGGGGGCTTCTTGGCGAGGCCCTTCTGCACCCAGAGATCGAACTCGTGCGGGAGGTCGGGGGCGAGCGCGGTCGGCGTGGGCGGCTCGGTCGCGACGATGCGCATCGCGAGCTCGGAGAGCGCGCCCGAACCGAACGGGGCGCGCCCCACGGCCATGCGGTAGACGATGGCGGCGGCGGCCCAGAGATCGCTGCGCGCGTCGAGCGGCTCGCCCGTGATCTGCTCCGGGCTCATGTAGTTGGGCGTGCCGATGAGCGCCCCCGCCCGCGTGGCCTGGTTCTCGTCGCCCTCGGCCTTGGCCACGCCGAAGTCGAGCAGCTTCACGAGCAACTCGTTCTGGTTGTCCGGGTCTTCGCAGAGGAAGACGTTGGCCGGCTTGAGGTCGCGGTGGATGACGCCGCCCTGGTGCGCGACGACGAGGGCGCGGCACAGCTGCGCGGTGATCTTGGCGACGAGGGCCAGCGGGAGCCGACGCTCGCGCTTGAGGCGCACCTCGAGCCCCTCGCCGTGGAGGAACTCCATGACGAGGAACGGCGTGCCGTCGACGGTGACGCCATGATCCATCACGCGGGTGATGTGGCGAGAAGCCTCCCCGAGACGCGCCGCGAGCCGCGCCTCGCGCTCGAAGCGGGCGCGCGGCTCTGCTGCGTTGGCGACCGAGCCATGCAGGAACTTGATGGCGACGGGGTGACCGAGCGTGACGTGCTCGGCCTGCCACACGAAGCCCATCGCGCCTTCACCCGCGGCGCGGACGAGACGGTACTTGCCCTCGACCAGCGCGCCCTCGCGCAGGAGGAGTCCTTCGTTCTCGGCCGGTTCACCCATGGGCTTGAAGAGGAAGAGTGCCTGGATTCGTCGACGATCGCCAGCTGTGTGCGAAGTATTTCGACGTGGCTGTGCAGTCGATCAGGACGCTGTGTGGGCCTGTGGCCGAGGGTGTCCCACCCGGGTGACGGGTCGATCTGCCCAGACGGGAAAGGTGGTCAGGCTTCGACGCGGAGCGCCATCGTCGCGCCGTGGACGAACGGCATGGCGTCGATGGCGCGAACCGCCGCCCGGACGTCGCGCTCGGTCGCGTCGTGGGTGAGGAAGACGATGATCCGTGGCTCTTCTTCCGTGCTCGGATCGTCCACGCGACGGCCGCGGGACTCCTGGACGAGTTGCTCGATCGAGACCTGGTGCTGGCCGAGCGCGCCGGCGATCTGGGCCAGCACGCCGGGCCGGTCGGTCACCCGCAGTCGGAGATACCAGGGGGCCTCTTGCAGGCCGGCCTCGGCGATCGCCCGACGCGCCGGGTCGAGACCCTGGGTCAGGAGTCCGGAGACCCCTGCGCGCCGGGCACGCGCCGCGTCCACGAGGTCGGCGACCACGGAGGCCGCCGTCGGGTGCGCGCCCGCGCCGGGGCCCACGAGCACCTGCGCGCCGGCGGCATCGGCTTGCAGCGCGACGCCGTTGAGCACGCCGTCGACCGAGGCGAGGGGCGCGCGCGCGGGGACGAGCGCGGGATGCACGCGCAGATCGAGGGCCCCGTCCTTGGTCTCGCGGGCCACCGCGAGGTGCTTGATCGCATAGCCGAACCGGGCTGCGTAGCGGAGGTCGACGGGCTCGATGGCGCGGATGCCCTCGGTCGGCACGTCCGCGGGCTGGACCTCGGCGCCGAACGCGAGCATCGCGAGCACGCACAGCTTGTGTGCCGCGTCGTGGCCGTCGACGTCGAGCGACGGCTCCGCCTCCGCGTAGCCGAGATCTTGCGCGGCGCGCAGCACCTCGCCGAACGACGCGCCCTCGTCGCGCATGCGCGTGAGGATGTAGTTGCACGTGCCGTTGACGATGCCGCGCAGGCTGCGCACCCAGTCCGCGACCAGGTGTTCGCGCAGCGTGCGCACGATCGGCACCGCGCCGCCCACCGAGGCCTCGAACCCGAGGTCG
This sequence comes from Myxococcales bacterium, assembly GCA_016794445.1. Lineage (GTDB taxonomy): Bacteria > Myxococcota_A > Polyangia > Polyangiales > JADJMO01 > JADJMO01. The sequence goes on along the minus strand of JAEUKC010000405.1, from coordinate 10,673 downwards.
GCGTGGTGGGCCGCCGCGAGCCGCAGCAGCTCCGGGCCGCGCGCCGCCAGCAGCGACTTGTTGGCGGTCACCACGCTCTGCCCGGCGCGGAGCGCGGCCTCGACCCAGTGACCCGCCGGCTCCACGCCACCGACGACCTCGACGACCACGTCGACGTCCTTCGCGCCGACGACGCTCGAGACGTCGGTGGTGAGCAGACGCGGATCGAGGGACGCGGTGCGGGCCTTGTTCGCGTCACGGACGACCACCCGCGCGAGCTCGAGGGGCGCGCCGATGCGCGTCTCGAGGTACTTGCGGTTGCGGGTGACGAGCTCGACGACCCCGCTGCCGACGGTCCCACAGCCGAGCAACGCGAAACGGATGGGGGTGCCCATGGGCGGGAAGAGACGCACGCGCGCGGCGGGCGTAAATGGCGAAGTCGTGCCCCTCCTCGGTTGGTTGCTCGGCTGGCTCGTGCGGGCGTGGCTCGCGACGCTGCGGCTGACCGTGATCGATCGCACTGGCGGGGGCAGTGCGCCGTGGGTGCTCGCGTTCTTCCACGGGACGCAGGTCCCGCTCCTCGCGTGGCGACGACGTCGCCGCACCGGTGTCCTCGTCTCCTTCTCCGCGGACGGCGCCTGGTCGACGGCCGTCATGCGCCGCGCCGGCATGGTGGTCGTGCGCGGCTCGACCAGTCGCGGGGGCGCGCGCGCCCTGGTCGCCCTCGTCAAGCGCATGAAGGCCGAGTCGCTCGACGCGGCGTTCGCGGTCGACGGGCCGAAGGGCCCCTACGGCAGCGTGTCTCCCGGCGTCCTCGCCTGCGCCCACCACGTCGGGGGCGTGCTGGTGCCCATCGGATCGGCCTGCGCCCCGCGCCGGGTGCTCGGTCGCGCGTGGGACCGGATGGCGCTGCCGCTGCCGTTCGCCCGGGCGGTGGTCGTGCTCGGCCCGAGTCTCCCCGCCGACACCCGGCCGGAGCAGCTGGCCGACGCGATCCGGGCAGTGAACCAGGCGGCCGAGGCGGCCCTCGCTGCGAAAACCCTTCCCCTTTCGGCCGCGGATCGACTATGAGGCCGGCGCTCCCCGAAGAGCCCGCGGTCGTTCGAGTGACCGCCTACCCGGAAGGAAACTCCATGACCCGCAAGATCCTCGTCGCCGCCGCCCTCTTCGCCTCCACCGCCTACGTCGTCGCCTGCGGCGGTGACAAGGCCGAAGGCGCGGGCGCCACCACCCCGAAGCCCGAGGTCTCGTCGGCGGCCCCCGAGGTCAAGTCGGCCGAGCCCGTGGTGAGCAGCGCGCCCACGCCGAGCGCCACCCCCGAGCCCCCCAAGGTCAAGACGCCCTTCGAGAAGCTCGGCGGCAAGGACGGCATCACCAAGGCCGTCGACGCGATCATCAAGAAGATCGGCGACGACAAGCGCATCAACAAGTACTTCGCCAAGACGGTGAAGGACCCGAAGAAGCTCGAGGCCCTCAAGGCCAACCTGGTCGACCAGATCACGGCGGCCGTCGGTGGCCCCGCCGAGTACAAGGGCAAGGACATGGTCGCGGCCCACAAGGGCATGAACCTCAAGGAGGCGGATTTCACCGCCTTCGTCGAGGACGTCGCCGCTGGCCTCAAGGACGCGGGCGTGGCCGACGAGGACGCGAAGCCGATCCTCGACACCCTCAACGGCATGAAGGACCAGGTCGTGGACAACGGCAAGAAGGCCCCCAAGCCGGCCGCTTCGGCCGCCGCCAGCACCTCGGCCAAGCCGAAGGGCAAGTGAGTCGTCGGCCGCCTCGCAGCGGCCGCTGACCGAGGGCCCTGGCCGACTCCGTGAGGAGGCGCCAGGGCTCCTGCTTTTTTGGCGTCACGTCCGCGCGCTCCCGAGATCGAGCTATGTTCGTCGGCGTGCGCACGCTCCTCGGTCTCCTCCTCGTGCTCGGCTGCGCGCAGCTCGGGTGCCCCCGCATCGGGACCTGCCAGCCGCAAGAGGTGAACGGTCTCAAGACGGGCTGCTCCGGGCCGTCCGGGTACATGTGGAGCGGCACGAGCTGCGTCTACACCCAGGCCTGCAACTGCACCGGCGCCGACTGCAACGGCCTCTACGAGAAGAAGGACGTCTGCGAGGCTGCGCACACGCACTGCCTCTAGCCGGTTTGGCCGAGTTGACGTTTCTATCAGTCTTGCTTGCGCGCAAGGTCCACGTGTGCTACCCACGCATACATGTACCCCCGAGGCATTGCCCTCCTGGCCGTCGCGATCTTCGCGACAGGCTGTGCCGCGAGCGCCGATCACACGGACGCTTCCATCACCCTGCGCGCGCCCAAGGGCGCCGCGCCGAGCACCACGACGGCCAGGCCCCCCGCCGGCTTCACGGTCACGGGCGGCGACACGCTCGGGGAGTGCTCCTACGCGCACGAGCAGGCGCTGCTCGTCGGCGTGCAGGACGACGGGCCGGCGCCGGCCACGCTGTGGATGTTCGATCCCAGCCCCAGCACCGACGAAGCGGTCCCTCCGCACCACGAGTACTGGGGCGAGCTCAAGGGCTGCCCCGTCGCCGATCCCTCCAAGGGCGTCTGGCCGACCGCGCTGTCCCTCGACTGGAACGGCACGGCCTACGTGATGTGGACCTTCGGCCTCGGCACCAAGGGCACCTCGGTCTCTCGCCTCTACAAGTTCGATCCGTGGGGCACGGCCACCTGCGAGCCCGTCGGCCTCGACCTCAAGGGCCCGAGCGGCAAGGCGTTCCGCGGCGGCATGGGCTTCTCGGTGCGCGAGCGCGCGGGCGAGGCCGACTGGCTGTTCTTCGCCGGTCGTGTCGACGGCGACTCCGTCGACCACCTCTCCGCGTGGGATCCGGTCGGCAACAGGTCGCGCGTGTTCGACGGCGTGTTCCCGACCGGCTTCACCCCCGACCGCGTCGCCGGCACCGAGGACGGCCTCCTCTTCGCGTTCGACGGTCCGCGATTCGTCGAGATCGATCCGAACGACGGCAGCCTCGGCGCCGTGCGCTCGATGAAGATCCCCGGCCACCACTTCCCCGGCTCGGGCTTCGCCTTCCTGCAAGACGACCTCTGGGCGTTCGAGTCGTCGGGGTCGGTCGCGGCCAGCACCTCGATCGTCCACCGGTTCGACCGCAAGAGCGGCGAGACCTTCGAGGAGACCACGGTGCCCGTGCACGTGGCCGCGGCGGCGCCGATGACCTGCGCCCCCGGCACCGCCAAGTGAACCCGCGCTAGCTCAGACGAAGCCGAGCGCCGCGAACAGCGGGCCCGCGAGGTGCGGCTGCTCTTTCACCAGCTCCTCGGCGGCCGCGCGGCGTCGTTGCGCGACGTGAGCACGCTCGTGGGGCGTGAGACGGCGCGCGAGGTGACCATCGATGGCGAAGGCGAGCGCCGCGTGACGGGTCTCGTCGCGCGCGATGCGGCGGAGGGCGTCGCGAAGGTGCGGGTCGCGCGTGGTGCGGGCGAGGTCGAGCGCCTGGAGCGCCCCGAACGTCTCCCGCACCTGGCCCTCGACGGCGTTGTCGGCGGCGAGCGTCGGCAGATCCGGCGCAGACGCCGCCGGAAAGGTCTGCATGCGGCCCCGCGGGATGCCGGCGAGCGCGCCGACGATGCGGGCGTGGCGCACCTCGTCGCGGCGCGCGCGGGACACGGCCCGCAGGAGCGAGCGCGGCGCGCCGATCGCGGCGAGGTCGGCGCGGAGCACGCGGAACGCATCGATGGCCGCGGCCTCGAGGCGCGCGAGCCCGGTCAACATCGGCAGCGTCGTCGCGGCGGGGCGCAGGCCTCGGGGGCGACGACCGGCCCCGCACGACACGCTCTCGGTGCACTCGATCGCGGGGATGGTGCCGCCGTCGAACGGGATCGTCTTGCCCTCGCATTTGCGGGCCCCCGGGCAGTAGAGCGCGCAGGCGTCGACGCCCACGTCCCCGAGCGGGCGCGGCGCCGTGTCGGCTACGGTGGTGTCCATGGCGGTGTCGGTGGCCGCTACGGCGTCGCTCGCGTCGGCGCTCGCCTCGGTCTCCAGCACGTCGGCGCCAGTGTCGGCGGAGGACGTGTCGATGGCCGACGCGTCGCCTGGGCTCGGCGGCAGGAGCGGGATCGTCTGGGTCGTCTCGTCGGGACAGGTGCCGCACGGCGACCCGCGCGCGCCGAGCGCCGTGGTGGCGAGGACCATCTGGAAGAGGCGGTGGAGACGGGGGGTCTTCATGGGTCGATCCGGAAGGTGAGCGTGCGCACCTGCGACCCGCTGCTCTTTGCACCCGCGAGGCCCTCGAAGGTCGGTTTGAGCGAGGCGTCGGTGCGAGCCGCGGTGAGCATGGCGATGCAGGAGCCCGGCGTGCGCAGGATGAAATCGGCGGGGTCGAACGTGTACGAGCCGGAGTCGGTGCTCGGGACCCGGACCACGGCCGAGACGCAGTCGCTCTCGACGCGGAGGCCCGGCGCCTTGCCCGCGGGATCGATCGGCCCCCAGCGCACGGTGAGCGGCGAGCGGCGCGCGAGCTCCGTGGGCCCGTCGAGCCCGAAGGCGGGTGGCAGCGTGACGTGCGCCACGCCGCGCGCGGCGCCCCGCTCGAGCACGACGTCGAGGGTCGTCGCATTTGTCGAGAGCAACACCCCTCGCTGGTAGCCGAAGGACACGAGCTCGGCCGACGCAGCCCCCGCGCGGGCGACCAGCCGGTCACCCTCGCCGAGGTACACGAGGGAGTTCTGCTGGCTGCTGAGGTTCACCATGACCAGGGCCGCCTCGCCGTTGGAGCGGACGCTGACGTGAAGGGTGAGCTGGTCGAGTGGAACCTGATCGCTCGTCGGTGGCGGGGGCGACTCGGACGAACCGCAGCCGAGCGAGGCGAGGAGAACGAGGAAGAGGACGCGCTTCACGGGGTGGACTCCACGACGATCGAGCGACTCTGGCTGACGAGGCCGTACACGCGCATGAGCTGCACGTTCACGCGGCGCTCGACGGAGAGGGTGATCGGACACGACGCGCGCTTGGTCGCGCCGTCGAGGAGATCGCCAGCCGCGATCGTGTAGGCGCCGGCGTCGAACCCGAGGGTGCGGTCGAGCGGCGCGATGCAGGCGCCCCGCACGTGGAGCTGGGTCTCGTGGGTCGCGGTCGCGGGGGGCGGCGCCCAGGCGAGCGCGATCGGTGCGCTGCGAACGACGAGCCCCGTCGGCGCGCTCATCGTCGGCGGGGGAGGCACCTCGACCGGGACCTCGATCCCTTCGTCGGCGCGCCGGGTCACCACGAGGGAGAGCATACCCTCGAGCGAAGGCACCGAGGCGGAGTACACCCGCTTGCCGTCCTTCGAGACCGCGGCGAGCGCGAGCGGGCCGAGGCGGACGTCGTCGGTCGAGGACAGCCACAGGCCCCCGCCCGGACCGGTCAGGGACACGTCGACGACGGTCCCCGCGGAACTGCCCGTCACGGCCAGCGTGATCGAGATGTCACGCGTCGAGACCTGATCCGGGTCCTCGATCGGGAGCCGCTCGGAGAGCGCGCAGCCTGCCGAAGCCAGATTCAGGAGCAGGAAGAGGGGAGGAAGACGCACGGCGCGCAGGCCCTCGCAAGGACCGTGCGCGCTCACGCCGCGCCTAGTCGTGGATGCCCCCTGGCAGCTTGGTGCGGCCGTCACGGGTGCGGTCGTTCCAGGTCTCGTGGGGTTGGTCGCCCGCCACCTCGACCATCGAGATGCATCCCGGCACGGGGCACACCAGCTGGCAGAGGTTGCAGCCGACGCACTCGGGCTCGTCGATCCACGGCACGCGCGCGCCGGCGATCAGGCCGACGGGGAATGGTCGCGGAGGCTTCGCGGGGCCGTGCGCGTGGGCGTGCGGCGGCCGCTGCTTCTCCTCGTCGCCGGTGAAGATGCACTGGTGCGCGCCGTCGTTGCAGGCGGTGACGCACACCTGGCACCCGATGCAGGTCTTGTCGTCGATGCGCGCGACGATCTTGTAGCCGAGGTCGAGCTCGCCCCACTCCTTGTAGGAGCGGATCGCCGCGCCGCGGAGCTCGTTCACGCTCTTCATGCCGCGCTGGTCGAGGAACTCGGAGAGGCCCTCGATCATGTCCTCGACGATGCGGTAGCCGTGGTGCATGACCGCGGTGCACACCTGCACGCTCGTCGAGCCGAGCGCGATGAACTCCGCCGCGTCGCGCCAGTTGGAGATCCCGCCGATGCCCGAGATGGGCACCGTGATGCCGGCCTCGCGCGCGAGGGCCGCCACCATGTGCATGGCGATGGGCTTGACCGCGGGCCCGCAGTAGCCGCCGTTGGTCGAGCCGTCGCCCACGCGCGGGAGCACCACCATGCGGTCGAGGTCGATGCCGATGATGCTCTTGATGGTGTTGATGAGCGAGAGGCCGTCGGCGCGCCCGGCCACGGCGGCGAGCCCCGCCTCGCTGATGTCGCCGGTGTTCGGCGTGAGCTTCACCAGCACCGGGGTCTTGGCGAACTCCTTGGTCCAGCTCGTGATCTCGGTGATCAGCTTGGGCTCCTGGCCGACCGACGAGCCCATGCCGCGCTCGCACATGCCGTGCGGACACCCGAAGTTGAGCTCGAGGCCGTCGGCGCCCGCGTCCTCGGCGCGCTTGATGAGCACGCGCCAGTCGTCCTTGGTCTCGGTCATCAGCGAGGCGATGACCACGTGTTTCGGGTACCGCTTCTTGACCTCGTAGATCTCCTTGAGGTTCACCTCGAGGGGGCGGTCGGAGATGAGCTCGATGTTGTTGAGGCCCATCATCTTGTACGTGCCGAGGTCGACGGCGCCGAAGCGGCTCGACACGTTCATGATCGGGTCGCCGAGGGTCTTCCAGACCGCGCCGCCCCACCCCGCGTCGAAGGCGCGCATGATCTGCTCGCCGGTGTTGGTCGGCGGGGCCGAGGCCAGCCAGAACGGGTTCGGGCTCTTGATGCCCGCGAATTCGATGCTGAGATCCGCCATTATCTCGACCACTCCGCGATGAGGAAACGAGCCGCGTCGCGGCCCTCGGCGACGGCGTTGACGACCTCGGTGCCGCCGTTGACGCAGTCGCCCCCGGCGAACACCTTGGGGTTCTTGGTGCGACCGGTGGCCTTGTCGACGACCACGCAGCCGCGCGCGTCGAGCTCGACCCCGGGGAACTCGGCGGCGATGGCGCGGAGCTTGGCCTGGCCGATCGCCAGCACGGCGAGGTCGCAGGGGATCTCGTACTCGCTGCCGGCGACGGGCTTGCCGCCCTCGGTGCGCGCGAGCCGCACGCCCACCAGCTTGCGATCGGCGTCGTGCAGGAACGCGACCGGCGTCGCGTGCTCGACGAGCCGCACGCCCTCCTTGCGGGCGCCCTCGAGCTCGTGGGCGTAGCCGCTCATCGCGTCGCGCCCGCGCCGGTAGACCATGGCGACCTCGGCGGCGCCGAGCTGCGCGCACTCGCGCGCGACGTCGATCGCCGTGTTGCCGCCGCCGACCACCACCACGCGGCCGAGCGGCCGGTTGGCCTTCGGGTCGAGCTTCATCTGCTCGATCCAGTCGACCGCGCCGACCACGCCAGGCCAGTCCTCGCCGGGGACGCCGAGGCGCGAGTCCTCGCCGAGCCCGACGCCGACGAAGACCGCGTCATACGCCGCGAGCAGCTCCGCGCCGCGCTTGCCGCCCTCGCCCACGTGCGCGTGCTCGATGCGGGCGCCGAGCTCGAGCACCCACTCCACCTCGCGGACCGCGTCCTTGGCGGGCAGCTTGTAGGGCGCGATGCCGGTGGCGTTGAGGCCGCCCGCCACGGCGCGCTTCTCGAACAGCACCGCCTCGACGCCCTCGAGCGCGAGGGTGCCCGCGAAGGCGAGGCTCGCGGGCCCGGCGCCGATGCAGGCGACCTTGCGGCCGTTCCTGGGCTTCGGCGTGTAGAGGGCGCGGAGGCCCTGCTCGCCGCCATCGAGGGAGAGCGCGTGCTCGGTCGCGTAGCGCTGGAGGCGCCCGATCTGGATCGGCTCGCGCCCCCAGCCCTCGTACACGCAGCTCCCCGCGCAGAGCTCCTCGACCGGGCACACCCGCGAGCACGAGTACCCGAGGAGGTTCTGCTCGAGGATGGTGCGCGCGCTGCCCCGCACGTTGCCCGACGCGATCTTCTTGATGAAGGTCGGGATGTCGATCGTCGTCGGGCAGGCCTGGATGCACGGGGCGTCGGTGCAGTACAGGCAGCGCTCGGCCTCGGCGTGGGCCTCGGCGCGGGTCAAGAGCGGCTTCTTGTCGGGCAAGCGCTCTTCGGCGCGACCTTCGGCGAGGCTCGATGCGAGTGTTCCCATTGCTGCTCCGGTGACGGGTTTCTGGAGGGTTCGCTCGGTCAGGTGGCCGCGGCGGCGGTCAGGCTCTGGTCGAGGATGGCGAGGGCGTCCTTGATCTCGCCCGCGCCGATGTTGAGCGCCGGCGAGATGCGCACGGTGTTGCCGTAGAGGCCGCCCTTGCCGATGAGCAGGCCGCGCTTCTTGGTCTCCTCGAACAGGCGCAGCACCTGGCTCGGGTTCGGCGTGCGGTCCTTCTGCGGCTCGTCGACGACGAACTCGAGCGCCTGCATGAGGCCCATGCCGCGCACGTCGCCGATGACCTTGGGGTACTTCTTCTTGAGGTCCTCGAGGCCGGCGCGCAGCTCGTCGCCGCGGGCCTTGGCGTTGTCCACGAGGTGGTCCTCCTGGATGACGTCGAGGGTGGCGAGGGCGGCCGCGCACGAGATCGGGTTGCCGCCGAAGGTGGAGATGCTCGCCGACTTGAACGAGGCGTCGATGGCCGCGGTGCAGATGGTCGCCGCGAGCGGCATGCCGTTGGCGATGCCCTTGGCCATGGTCATCATGTCGGGCTCGACGCCGTACTGCTCGATGCCCCACATCTTGCCGCCGGTGCGGCCGAAGCCGGTCTGCACCTCGTCGGCGATGAACACGCCGCCGTACTTGCGCACGATCTCGGCGGCGATCTGGAAGTACTCCTTGGGCGGCGTCACGAACCCGCCGACGCCCTGGATCGGCTCGGCGAGCATGCCGGCCACGTGACCGCCACTCGTCGTGGTGCGGATCAGCTCCTCGATGTCGCGCGCGCACTTCACGTCGCACGAGGGGTAGGTGAGCCCCATCGGACACCGGTAGCAATACGGCGAGAGCGCGTGCTTGATGCCCGCGACCTGGGTCTGCACCGCGCGGTAGTTGCCGTGGGCGGTGAGGCTCTGGGCGAGGAGCGAGCGGCCCGAGTAGCCGTGCCGGAGCGCGACGAGCTCGCTGCGGCCGGTGTGCACCTGGGCGAGGGCGACCGCCGTCTCGTCGGCCTCGGTGCCGGAGGCGGTGAAGAACACCTTCTCGAGCTTGCCCGGCATCGTCGCGAGCAGGCGCTCGGCGAGGGTGACGATGGGCACCGTGGGGTAGAGCGTGGAGACGTGGCTCAGGCGGTCGACCTGCGCGTGGATCGCCGCGTTCACGCGGTCGTTGGCGTGGCCGACGCTGACGGTGAGGATGCCCCCGAAGAAGTCGAGGTAGCGCTTGCCGTCGCAGTCGGTGAGCCAGAAGCCCTTGCCCTCGGCGAGCGCGATCGGCTCCTCGTAGAAGTTCCCGACACACCCCATGAGGTGCTTCTTGTGTTTCTCGCGGACGGTCTTGGAGTCCATGTTTCGCTCCCGGGGTTTTTCGAGGCTCTAGAGACTGAACGTGGAGCGCTTGACGAACTTGCCGCGCCCCTTCTTCGAAAGGTTCTTGCCGTTCTCGATCACCACCTCGCCGCGCGAGATCACGTGGGTGGGCGCGCCGCGCACCACCTGGCCCTCGAACGGCGAGTAGTCGACGCGCATGTGCAGGGTGTCGACCGAGAGCACGTGCTCCTTGTCCGGATCCCACACGAGGAGGTCGGCGTCGGCGCCCGGGGCCACGGTGCCCTTGTGCGGGTAGAGGCCGAAGATCTTGGCCGGCGCGGTGGAGGTGATCTCGACGAAGCGGTTCATCGAGATGCGGCCGGTGCGTACGCCGCCGTCCCACAGCAGGTAGAGCCGGGTCTCGACGCCGGGCATGCCGTTCGGGATCTTGGCGAACGAGTCGCGCCCGAGGTCCTTCTGGCCCTTCATGCAGAACGGGCAGTGGTCGGTCGAGACCACCTGCAGGTCGTTGGTCTTGAGGCCGCGCCAGAGATCCGCCTGGTACTCCTTGGGGCGCAGCGGCGGCGTGCACACGAACTTGGCGCCCTCGAAGCCCTCGCGCGCGAGGTCGTCGAGCGAACAGAACAGGTACTGCGGACACGTCTCCGCGTAGGCCGGCATGCCGCGGTCGCGCGCCTCGAGCACCTTGTCGAGCGCGCGCGGCGCCGAGAGGTGCACGATGTAGACCGGCGCGCCGGCCATCTCGGCGAGGGCGAGCGCGCGGTGCGTGCCCTCGGCCTCGGCGATCTGCGGGCGCGAGAGCGAGTGGTACTTGGGCGCGGTCTCGCCGCGGGCGATGGCCTGCTCGATGAGCACGTCGAGGGCGATGCCGTTCTCGGCGTGCATGCAGATGAGGCCGCCGAGGTCGCGGGCGCGCTGCATGGCGCGGAAGATCTGCCCGTCGTCCACGTAGAGGACGCCCGGGTAGGCCATGAACAGCTTGAACGAGGTGATGCCCTCGTTCACGAGCCCGCCCATCTCCTCGAGCGTGCCCTTGTTCACGTCGGTGATGATGGTGTGGAAGCTGTAGTCGATGGCGGTCTTGCCCTCGGCCTTCTCGTGC
>JAEUKC010000310.1:0-28942 GCA_016794445.1 Myxococcales bacterium | reverse complement strand
CACCTCGCCCGACCGCGTGGAGGCCCTGGTGGCGGCCTGTGCGCGCGACGGCGTGGCGACCGAGGTGCGTCGACGCCTCTCGCTCGGCGAGGGGCTGCCAGGCTTCGGACACCCCCTCTACCCGAGAGGCGATCCGCGCACCCCGCCCCTCCTCGCGCTGGCCCAGGATCTCGGGCCGCCGCGCGCCTCGGCAGCCCTCCTCGAGCTGATCGACTTCGTGGGTGCGGAGGTGGGGCTCTTGCCGACCATCGACTGCGGCGTGCTGGCGATCGCCGAGGCCCTCTCGGCCCCGCCGGGAACGGCGACGATGTTCTTCGGCCTCGGTCGCACGGCCGGGTGGGTGGCCCACGTACTCGAGCAGCGCGAGAGCCCTGCCCTCCTTCGCCCCCGCGCGCGCTACGTCGGTGCGTGACGCGAGAGGCCCAGGACTTGCTCTCGAGGGGTGCCATGTCGGTCAGCCCCCTGTCTCCGTTCCACTCCGAGCCGCACGTCGCGGGCGAGCCTGACGAACCGCGCAGGCCCTGGCCGGAGGTGAGCACCCTCGGGATCGTCGCGCTGCTCCTGCTGTTCGACGTGGTCTCCGACGCCGCCACCACCTCCGTGCTGCACGTGAGCCTCGAGATCGCCGCGGCGGTCCTCATGCTCGGCCTCGCGGGTCGCATGTGGGTCGCGTCCGAGGCGAACCGCCGCACGCTGGAACGTCATGTCGAGGTGCTGGGCATCCACCTCGTGCAGGCGCACGCAGACACCGAGCGCTGGCGCGCCGAGGCGCACGAGGCCTTGCAAGGGCTCGGAGAGGCCATCGAGCACCAGTGCGATCGGTGGGGGCTCACGGAGGCGGAGCGTTCGGTGGCGGTGCTCCTGCTCAAGGGACTGAGCCTGAAGGAGATCGCGGAAACGCGAGGGACGACCGAGCGCACCGCGAGGCAACAGGCCAACGCCATCTACCGGAAGGCCGGCCTCGGCGGCCGAGCCGAGCTGTCCGCCTTCTTCCTCGAGGACCTGCTCCCGCCGCGCACCTGACGTCTGCCGGACGAGACGCCGGAATCCCGCGCAGAACGCGGGCATGCGTCGTCCGCTGGATGGCTGCCCGCACGCGGAGTCCACAGGTCCCTGGCACAGGAGGTCCCCATGCTCCGTCGTGCCATTCTCGGATCCTCGGCCGCCCTCGCCGCCTTCGTCCTCGTGCTCACCGGCGCCGTGTTCGGCGCTCGCAACGCGCCGCCCGCCCTTACCAGCCAGAACGGGACAGTCCCCGTCGAGGTGGTCCTCGCTCGCGAGGCAGCGCTGCGGCGACTGCTCGAGGACGCGACCGCCAGGCCTCCGGCACCCACCGGCTTCCAGACCACCTCCGCAGAAGTGGCCGTGACGCAGGACGACGAGCACGTCGAGGAGCACCACGGGGGGAAGCACCACGGGGGGAAGCACCACTCGGACAAGCACCACCACGAGGACCACGATGACTGACCCGACGAGCCGCTGGGTCGTCACCACCCTCGCCGCGGTGGTCGTCGTCGGAGGCTGGATGACGCTGGCGATCGCCGAGCCGACGCCCGTCGTTCCTCGGACCGAACTCCCGCCTCTCCCCGAGCGGGACAACGTGCCCGAGGCGTGGGACATCGTGTCTCCCTCCCGCCCCCTCCCCGTCGCCAAGACGCGCTCGTCGCGGTGAACCGATGTTGACCATCGCTTTCGACACCATGGGGTGCGCCGCGCAGGCGCTCCTCGACGGCGAGGGCCCAGCGGCCGAGGCAGCCCTGGAAGCGCTGCCCGCACGCCTCGCTCGACGCGAGCACCTGCTCTCGCGGTTCGACGCCACGAGCGCTCTCTGCCGGCTCAACGAACACGGCTTCGCCGACGCCGTCGACGACGTCCTGTTCGACGCCGTCTCGATCGCCGTGGCGGCGGCGCGGGAGACCGAAGGACTCGTTACCCCGACCATCGCCGACGCCCTCGCGGCGGCCGGCTACGACCGTGACTTCGCCGCCGTCCATCGCGATCAGACGGCGACCGCCCCCGAAGCACGCTCGGTCCCCGAGGTCGCCGGGATCGTGCTGGACCCCGTCGCCCGATCGATACGCCTGCCGAAGGGCGTGAGGCTCGATCTCGGCGGGACGGCGAAGGGGTGGTGCGCGGACGAGGCCGTGGCCTGGCTGTCGCAGCTCGGTCCCGCGCTCGTCGACCTCGGCGGGGACATCGCCGTGAGCCCCGGCCGACGCCCGTGGCCCATCGCGGTCGAAGGGCCGCACGGCGACGATCTCGACCTCGTGCTCCTGCGCAGCGGGGGGCTCGCCACCTCGGGGCGCGATCATCGACGGTGGCGCCGTGGCGGCGTCGAGCAGCACCACCTCGTCGATCCGCGCACGGGTCTGTGTGCGAAGACCGACGTCCTCACGGTCACCGTCCTCGGACCGAGCGCCCGCGCGGCGGAGACGGCCGCCAAGCGGGTCCTGCTCTCGGGCACCGCGGAGGGGCTCGCCTTCATCGAAGCCTCGGGGCTCTCGGCGCTCGTCGTACGCGACGACGGGGCCGTGCTGCGTAGTCGACGTTTCGCGGAGCACACCTGGAGCCCCTCATGACCCCGAAGGCCACGAACGACGCCTCCCCCGACGTGGACCTCGCCGCCCTCACCTTCGTGGTCTTCGGCCTCGGGGTCGGCGCCGCCCTCGCGATTCTAGCGCTGCCCGACGTCGCGCCCGCCGTCGCGCGCTCGATGGCCGAGGCCCGACCGAAGACCTGGTGGTATCTCTCGCGCACGACCGGTGTCGTCGCCTACGGCCTCCTCTCTGCGTCGATGCTGCTCGGACTCCTGCTCTCGACGCGCCTCGCCCAGCGATGGCCCGGCGCCGCGACCGCGCTCGATCTGCACCGACACACGAGCCTCCTCGGGCTCGCGCTCTCCGCCCTGCACGCGCTCGTGTTGCTCGGCGATCGCCACACGCAGTTCTCGCCCCTCGCGCTGGCCGTGCCCTTCTCGAGCTCGCACGAGCCGTTCTCCGTCGGGCTCGGCCAGGTGGCGCTCTACGGCGCGGTCCTCGTGACGCTGAGCTCCTACGCGCGGCGACGCCTCGGCCCGCGCGGCTTCCGCGTCCTGCACCTGACGAGCTACGCCGTCTTCTGCCTCTCGCTCGCCCATGGGCTCGCCCTCGGCACCGACCGAAGCGTCATGTTCGGCGGCGCGCTGGTCGCGGCCGGGGTGTCGCTGCTCGCGCTCTTCCGTCTGCTGCGTTCGGGGACACCTGCGCGAGGCCGCTCGCCCGCGCGCTGAAGGCGTATCGTGTTCGCATGGCGGACCTCGGTGAGACGACGAGCGATCGGCCGTCTCTGCCCGCGCGGCCCTCCGCGGCCGGCTTCGGAATCCCCCCGGCTCCCGAGACGGGGCTCGTCGCGTGGTTCCCCGGCCTCTGGGTCCTGCGTCACTACCAGCGCGCGTGGCTCGCGAAGGACGTCGTGGCCGGGCTCGTCCTCACGGCGCTGCTCGTGCCCGCGGGCATGGGCTACGCCGAGGCGTCGGGGTTGCCCGCGATCACCGGGCTCTACGCGACGATCGCCCCGCTGCTCGCCTACGCGGTGTTCGGCCCGTCGCGGATCATGGTGCTCGGCCCCGACTCTGCCCTCGCTGCCTTGATCGCGGCGGCGGTGCTCGGCATGGCGAACGGTAGCCCCGAGCGCGCGGTCGCCCTCGGATCGATGCTCGCGCTCCTGACCGGCGCGCTGTGCGTGCTCGCCGGCCTGCTCCGCGCGGGCTTCCTGACCGACCTGCTCTCGAAGCCCGTGCGTGTCGGATACATGAACGGCATCGCGCTCACGGTGCTCGTCACGCAGCTGCCGAAGTTGCTCGGGTTCTCCACCAAGGCCGCCAACGTGGTCGATGGCGTCGGCGGGCTGGTCCAGGGGGTCGCGGCGGGCAAGGTGCGGCCGCTGGCGCTCGCCCTCGGTGGCGGGTGCCTCCTCACCATCCTCGCGCTGCGCGCCCTCGCGCCGAAGCTGCCCGGCATCCTGTTCGCGGTCTGCGCGGCGACGATCGTCGTCTCGGTGTTCCACCTCGGCGGTCGCGTCGCGGTGGTGGGCCCGGTGCCCCGCGGCGTGCCCCTGCCCGCGCTGCCCCTCGTCCACCTCGCCGATCTCGGTCCGTTGCTCGTCGCCGCCGTCGGCATCGCCCTGGTCTCCTTCGCCGACACGAGCGTGCTGTCGCGCACCTACGCCGGCCGCGCCGGCTACCGCGTCGATGCCAACCGTGAGCTCCTCGGGCTCGGGGTCGCCAACCTCGCGGCGGGGCTGTTCCGGGGCTTCCCCATCTCGAGCAGCGCTTCGCGTACGCCCGTGGCCGAGTCGGCGGGCTCGCGCACCCAGCTGACCGGGGTCGTCGGGGCCGTCGCCATCACGGTGCTGCTCGTGGCCGCGCCGGGGCTCACCACCAACCTGCCGACCGCGGCGCTCGCGGCGGTGGTCATCGCCGCCGCGCTCAAGATCTTCGATTTCCGCGCGCTCCTCGTGTTCCGGCGCGTGCGCCGGTCCGACTTCTTGCTGTCGATCGTCGCGTTCCTCGGGGTCGCTGCGCTCGGTGTCATCCCGGGGATCGCGCTCGCCGTGGGCGTGTCGATCCTCGACTTCGTGCGGCGCGCCTGGCGTCCGCACGACGCGGTGCTGGGCCGCGCGAAGGGCGTGAAGGGGTACCACGACCTGCGCCGCTACCCGGACGCGCGACAGATCCCCGGGCTCGTCCTGTTCCGCTGGGACGCGCCGCTGTTCTTCGCCAACGCCGACACGTTCCGCGCGCGCGTGATCGACGTCGTGGAGGACGCGCCGTCACCGGCGCGGTGGGTGGTCGTCGCGGCCGAGCCGATCACCGACGTGGACACCACCGCCGCGGAGATGATCCAGGAGCTCGACGGCGAGCTCGCGGCGCGGGGCGTGGAGCTCGCCTTCGCCGAGCTCAAGGACCCGGTCAAGGACCGCCTCCTCCGCTACGGGCTCCAGGAGAAGATCGGGCACGAGTACTTCTTCCCGACCGTGGGCGTCGCGGTGAAGGCCTTCCTCGATCGCAACGACGTGCAGTGGCAGGACTGGGAGGAGGGCGGCTGACCGTTGCGTCCTTTCGGGACCGACGCCGTCTAGAGGAGCAGGAGGCCACGAACATGGATCAGCGAACGGCAGACGAGGTGCGCAGCGCGGTGCGGGAGCTCTACGGCAACGTGGCCAAGAGCGACGGGGCGATCGGCTGCGGGTGCGGGCCGACCAAGGAGGCGAGCCTGGCCCTCGGCTACACCAAGGAAGACCTCGCGGCGGTGCCCGAGGGCGCCAACATGGGCCTCGGGTGCGGCAATCCCCGGGCGATCGCGGCGCTTCGCCCCGGCGAGACCGTCCTCGATCTCGGCAGCGGCGGCGGCTTCGACTGCTTCCTCGCGGCCCGTCAGGTCGGCGAGACCGGCCGCGTCATCGGGGTCGACATGACGCCCGACATGGTCAGCAAGGCCCGCGGCAACGCCGCCCGCGCCGAGGCGAAGAACGTCGAGTTCCGGCTCGGCGAGATCGAGCACCTACCGGTGGCGGACGGCGTGGTCGACGTGATCCTCTCCAACTGCGTCATCAACCTCTCACCCGACAAGGGCAGCGTGTTCCGCGATTGCTTCCGCGTGCTCGGGCCGGGCGGGCGCCTCGCGATCTCGGACGTGGTCCTGCTCGCGCCGCTCCCCGCGGCCCTCGGCGAGCAGATCGCCATGCTCACGGGGTGCGTCAGCGGCGCGGCCAGCGTCGACACCTTGCACGCCCTGCTCCGCGTGGCCGGCTTCGAGGACATCCGCATCACGCCGAAGCCCGAGAGCGCCGAGTTCATCGAGCAGTGGATGCCCGGGTCGGGCGCCGAGAAGTACGTCGCCTCGGCCACCATCGAGGCCCGGAAGCCGGGGGCCGCGAAGAGCTGCTGCGGACCCACGTGCTGCGCGGAGAAGGCGTGAAGCTCCCCGAGCTCCTCGACGCCCGCGCGCGCTGGCGCGGCCCCGCGCTCGCGGTGGATCGCTCGTGGATCCAGCCGCTCGAGGCCGCCGAACGCGCCGAACTCTCGGCGGCCGCGGAGGCCCTGCAGGAGCGACCGCTCGCGGAGATCGGCCGGGTCCCCCTGCCCGCGCTCTCGGCCGCGGTGCGACGCTGGCGGGCCGAGCTCCGCGACGGGATCGGGTTCGTCCTCGTCCGCGGCGTGCCGGTCGAGGGTCGCGGCGAGGCCGCGATCACCCGCATGTTCTGGCTGCTCGGGCGCGAGCTCGGCGAAGCCGTCCCGCAGAACGGCGCGGGCGACCTCGTCTGCCACGTCCGGGACACCGGGGCCGATCCGGCCGACGTGAACACCCGGCTCTACACCACGCGCGCCGAGCAGGATTTTCACACCGACGGCGCGGACATCATCGGCCTCCTCGCGCTCCGGGGCGCTCGCTCCGGCGGCGTCAGCCGGATCGTGAGCTCGGTCTCGGTGTTCGAGGCCGTGGCCCGGCAGCGGCCCGACCTCGCGGAGCTGCTGTTCGAGGAGTGGTTCTTCCACCTGCACGGCGAGTTCCCGCCGGGGTTCCCGGCCTACTTCCAGATGCCCATCTGCCGGTGGGACGGGCGTCACCTCGCGACGTTCTTCCTCGGCTGGTACATCCGGCGCGCGCAGAGCCTCCCCGACGTGCCGCGCCTCACGGCGGCGCGCGAGGAGCTGCTCGCGCTCTACGAGGCGACCGCCAACGACCCCGCGCTCTACCTCGACATGGAGTTCCAGCCCGGCGACCTGCAGTGGCTCAAGAACTCGGTCATCCTCCACAAGCGCACCGCGTACGAGGACCACGAGGACCCGGCGCAGAAGCGACACCTGCTGCGGCTCTGGCTGACGGCCCGCGACTTCGAGGACGGCGACGAGCGCCTCCGGGCCGGAATGGGGAGCGGAGGACCAGACAGGGACGGTCCGGGAGCGACCAAGGCAAGGGCCCCCTCGGCCCCGAGGTAGGCGAATCCTTGCGTCCTTTCGGCCTCGGCCCCGTCTTCTCGGGGGAAGCGCATGAGATCGACCCTCGCCCAGCCGGTGGATACGATGCCCTCGATGCAGTCCACCCCCAGCGAGGGCCACGCGGCCACACCGGTGTACCTCGCCCTGCGCAAGGGGCTCCGGGCGTTCGTCGCGCGGCGGGTGCACCCCGACCACGTCGACGACCTCGTGCAGGACATCCTCCTGCGCATGCACGAGCGCGCGGGAGATCTGCGCGACGAGGCGCGGCTGCCCGGCTGGGCGTTCCGCATCGCGAGCAGCGTCGTGGCCGACCACCACCGCGCGCGGCGCACCGAGGTCGAGCTGTCCGAGAAGGACGAGCCCGTGGACGAACCCGAGAAGGGCAACGTCAACGAGGTGGTCGCCGGCTGGCTCCGTCCGATGCTGGCGCTGCTGCCCGACGAATACGCCGAGGCCCTCGAGCTCGTCGACGTGCAGGGCCTCGGCCAGCGCGAGTACGCAGAGCGCGTCGGCCTCTCGATCTCGGGCGCCAAGTCGCGCGTGCAGCGCGGCCGCAAGATGCTCGAGGAGATCGTGCGCGCCTGCTGCGATCTCGAGCTCGACGTGCACGGCAACGTCATCGGCTACCAGCGCCGCCGCGACGGCTGCCGCTGCGAATAGTCCTTTTCTCTTCCCGAGAGGTTCTCCATGTCTGGAAGCGTGTCTTCCTGGGTCGTCGCGCGCGCGGCGTATCCCGCGATCGTCGTGTCCTCGGTCGTCGTGGCCGACGTTCTCCGCGTGCGCGGGGTCTCGCCGGGCCTCGTCGTCACGGTGACCTTCCTTCTCGTCCTCGCCACCGTTGGGCTGCTCGAGCGGATCGCCCCGCGGGATCGGGCCTGGAATCCGCCCCGGTCCGAGGCGCGCCAGGACGGCGTCTACCTCGCCCTCGCCGCCTTGCTGCAGCCGGTGGGTCGGCTGCTCGGTCATGCTCTCGCGGCGTCTGTTGCGCTCGCCCTGTCGAGCGGGGGTCCGACGCGACTACCCCTCGGGGTGCAGGTCGTCCTCGCCGTCACGCTCGCCGACCTCGGGAAGTACTGGCTCCATCGCCTCGCGCACGAGCACGCGTGGCTCTTCCGCTTCCACGCCGAGCACCACGCGCCGACGCGGATGTACTCGTTGAACGGCGTGCGCCTCCACCCGGTGAACTTGCTCTGGAACCTGGGCATCGACGCCGCGGTGCCCCTGCTCCTCGGCGTCGGACCCCGCGCGGTGGTGGTCGTCGCCGTGCTCCGCGGCAGCGTCGCGGTGCTCCAGCACGCCAACGTGCGCCTGGTGCTCGGCCCGCTGAACTGGGTCTTCTCCACGCCCGACCTGCACGCCTTCCACCACTCGACGGCGATGGAGGAGGCCCACGCGAACTACGGCTCGACGCTGGTCGTGTGGGACGTGGTCTTCGGGACGCGGCGTCTGCCGGCCGGGAACCCGCGCGCGCTCGGCCTCGCCGAGGGAGCGGCCCATCCGTCGGAGCTGCGAGCGCAGCTCCTGTTCCCCCTCTGCCACGACCGGCTCGACCGCTGCTCTCTGCTCTCGCGGGCTGGCCGCTGACGGTCGGCAGTGCTATCGTCGTTCTACGATGAAGAAGGACGACGCGCCCTGCTGTCCGCCGGCGGCCGAAGGCCCCGACCTGCGGCCCGTGGAGGGTGCCGCCGCGGACGAGGAGCTCGCCCTCCTCGGCAAGGCCCTCGGGCACCCGGCCCGCGTCCAGATCCTCCGCCTCCTGGCGCGCCGCAACACGTGCATCTGCGGGGACATCGTCGAGGAACTCACGCTCGCTCAGTCCACCGTCTCGCAGCACCTCAAGGTGCTCAAGGAGGCCGGCCTCGTCCGTGGCGAGGTCGACGGCCCCCGGGTCTGCTACTGCCTCGAACCGCGCACCCTCCGCCGCCTCAAGGCGCTGGTTGGGAGCCTCTGAACCGCCCAATCGTCATCGTTCGTCACCGATAGAGGTACCCCATGTCCACCATCCGCGTCTTCGACCCCGCCATGTGCTGTTCGACCGGCGTCTGCGGCCCCACCAGCGACCCCGAGCTCGCCCGGTTCGCGGCCGACGTCGACTGGCTGCAGAAGCAGGGCGTGAAGGTCGAGCGCTTCAACCTGTCCGCCCAGCCCGGCGCGTTCGCCGAGACCGCTGCGGTCAAGGAGGCCCTGGCGCGCGGCACCGACGTGCTGCCGCTGGTGCTGGTCGACGACCGCATCGCCGTCGAGGGCGCCTACCCCACCCGCGAGACCCTCGCCGCCCTCGCCGGCGTGGTCGTCAAGCCCGCGAACGTGGCGCCCGCGGCCTCGGGTTGCTGCGGCGGCAACGCGAAGTCCAAGACTGGCTGCTGCTGATGTCCGGCCTGGTCGAGCGCGCGCCACGTCACCTCTTCTTCACGGGAAAGGGCGGCGTCGGCAAGACGAGCGTCGCGTGCGCCACCGCCATCGCCCTGGCCGACCGCGGCAAGCGGGTGCTCCTCGTGAGCACCGACCCGGCGTCCAACCTCGGGGAGGTGCTCGCGACGCCGCTCGGCCCGAAGCCCACGGCGATCGCCGCCGTGCCGAACCTGTCGGCCCTCGACCTCGACCCCGAAGAAGCCGCGCGCGCGTACCGCGAGAAGATGGTGAGCCCCTATCGCGGGGTGCTGCCAGATGCTGCCATCCGCAGCATCGAGGAGCAGCTCTCGGGCGCGTGCACGGTCGAGATCGCCGCCTTCGACGAGTTCTCCAAGCTCCTCGGGGACGACCAGGCGACCGCGGCGTTCGACCACGTGGTCTTCGACACCGCGCCGACCGGACACACGCTCCGCCTGCTCGAGCTCCCCGCGGCCTGGACCACGTTCCTCGAGGCCAACACCGGCGGCACCTCGTGCCTCGGCCCGCTCGCCGGCCTCGCGGCGCAGCAGGCGCTCTACGTCGCCTCGCGCGCCGCGCTCGTCGACGCCGCCGCCACGGTGCTGGTGCTCGTGAGCCGCCCCGAGCGCAGCGCCCTCCTCGAGGCCGATCGCACCCACGGCGAGCTCGCCGCCCTCGGCGTCACGCGGCAGGAGCTGGTGCTCAACGGCCTGTTCACCGCCGAGACCAGCGCGGACCCGGTCGCAGTCGCCCTCGAGGCGCGCGGGACGCACGCGCTCGCCGAGATGCCCCCGTCGCTGGCCGCGCTGCCCCGGACGAGCATCCCGCTCCACCCGTTCGGGCTCGTCGGCGTCGGCGCGCTGCGGGCGTTGTTCTCGGCCGAGGTCGGGCCCGCGACCATGCCGGACGCGCCCCCACCCCCCATCGTGGCGCCGCTCTCCGACCTCCTGCCGGCGCTCGCCCAGAACCCGCACGGTGTCATCCTCACCATGGGCAAGGGAGGCGTCGGCAAGACGACCGTCGCCGTGACGGTGGCCGTCGAGCTCGCACGACGTGGCCTGCGGGTGCATCTCACCACCACCGACCCGGCCGCGCACGTGCAGGCCGCGCTGGGTGAAGCAGTGCCGGGGCTCCGCGTCACGCGGATCGATCCCCTGGTCGAGACGGCGAACTACCGCGACGAGGTCCTCCGCACGAGCGGCGCGGGGCTCGACGCCGCGGGCCGCGCGCTCCTCGAGGAGGACCTGCGCTCCCCGTGCACCGAGGAGGTGGCGGTGTTCCGCGCGTTCGCCAAGGTCGTCGATCAGGGTGAGCAGGAGCTGGTCGTGATCGACACCGCGCCGACGGGGCACACGCTGCTCCTGCTCG
Organism: Myxococcales bacterium; assembly: GCA_016794445.1. Lineage (GTDB taxonomy): Bacteria > Myxococcota_A > Polyangia > Polyangiales > JADJMO01 > JADJMO01. The sequence continues at coordinate 18,225 of JAEUKC010000310.1, read as the reverse complement.
ACGCCGCCGAGTCGTACCACCGCGAGGTGCTCCGCACGCGCGGCGCCGCGCCCGAGGAGGTACGCAAGCTGCTGCCTCGCCTCCGCGACCCTGCCTACACCCGCATCCTCATCGTGACCCTCGCCGAGGCCACGCCCGTGCACGAGGCGGCCGCGCTGCAGCGCGACCTCGCGCGCGCCGAGATCCAGCCGTTCGCCTGGGTGGTGAACCAGAGCCTCACCCCGCTCACCGTCACCGACGCGACCCTGCGCGCGCGCCGGGCGAACGAAGCGCGCTACCTGCACGAGGTCGTGGCGCTCTGCCCGCGCGTCGCGCTCGTGCCGTGGTCGTCCGAGGAGCGGTTCCAGCGGCTCGTGCTCCTCGGCACGCGCGCGGCCTCCTAGCGCGCCTCTCCGCGCGGTTCGGGCAGCAGGGCGACCCGCGCTCGGATCTCGTCTCGGGCCGCGCGAAACCGTTCGAGCTGCTCCTCGCGCGGGCCCGCGGCCGGGTCCGGGATGGGCCAGTGCAAGCGCCGGACGGAGCCCAGGAACACAGGGCATACCTCCTCGGCGCAGAGCGTGATCACCGTGTCGACGCGGCTCCGATCGATCTCGTCGACCGACTTGGACCGCTGCGCGCGGGCGTCGATGCCGACCTCGGCCAGCACCTCGAGGGTCAGGGGGTGCACCTCGCTGGGCTCGCTGCCCGCGCTCTCTACCACCACTTGTTGGCTGTAGCGGCCGCCCGTGGAGGCGGCCGCCGTTTCGCTACGCTCGCCTTCGCTCGCTCCGCTCACTCGATCGCCGAACGCCGCGCGGGCGAGCGCCTCCGCGAGCTGGCTCCGCGCCGAGTTCTTCACGCACAGGAACAGGATGGTCATGCGGGAACCGCCGGTTGGTAGTAGCGGCGCCGGATCCACAGGGACACATGGACGAGCCCGATCAGCACCGGCACCTCGACCAGCGGTCCGATCACGGCGGCGAGAGCCGCGCCGCTGTGGATGCCGAACGTGGCGACCGCGACGGCGATGGCGAGCTCGAAGTTGTTGGACGACGCGGTGAACGACAGCGTGGCGGAGCGCGCGTAGTCGGCGCCCAACCGCTTGCTCATGAAGAACGACACCGCGAACATCGCGACGAAGTAGACGAGGAGCGGCAGCGCGATGCGCAGGACGTCGAGCGGGAGCTGCACGATCGCCTGGCCCTTGAGCGAGAACATCACCACGATGGTGAAGAGGAGCGCGACCAGCGTGAGCGGGCTGATGCGCGGCACGAACCGCGTCTGGTACCAGTCGATCCCCTTGGCCGAGACCAGCACGCGCCTCGTCAGGAACCCCGCGGCGAACGGGATGCCGAGATAGATCGCGACGCTCTTGGCGATGTCGCCGATGCCGATGGCGACCACCGTGCTCTTCAGCCCGAGCCAGGCGGGGAGCAGGGTCGCGAAGAACCAGGCGTACACCGAGAAGAAGAGCACCTGGAAGATCGAGTTGAACGCCACGAGACCGGCGCAGTACTCGGTGTCACCCTCGGCGAGGTCGTTCCACACGATCACCATCGCGATGCACCGGGCCAGGCCGATGAGGATCAGGCCGAGCATGTACTCGGGCTTGTCCCGGAGGAACACGACCGCGAGCGCGAACATCAGGATCGGGCCGACGACCCAGTTCTGCACCAGCGACAGGGCGAGGACCTTCTTGTCGCGGAAGACCAGGCCGAGCTCCTCGTAGCGGACCTTGGCGAGCGGCGGGTACATCATCACGACGAGCCCGACCGCGATGGGCACCGAGGTGGTGCCGACGCTGAGCCGCGAGAGCCCCGCGGAGAACGCCGGCACCCAGAGGCCGAGCGCGATCCCGACGCCCATCGCGAGGAAGATCCAGAGCGTCAGGAAGCGGTCGAGGAAACCGAGCTTCCGAGCGAGGGGTTCATCGGCCATGCTGGAATCGTTCTAGCGCGATTACATGGGAGATGCTTTGCATGATTTCATGCATAGTGCAGATCCACCCATCGCAATGTGACGATATGACGCTACCGTCAGTCACCGCCGACATCGTCGCCGAGCTGGTCGAGCGCGACGGCCGGGTGCCCGGCCGGCAACCCGGCGGAGGTCACGAAGGTGGCGAGCGCGAAGGCGACGGAGCCCCACAGGCAGGCCGCGACGCCGCCGAGCTGGAACAGCACCCCCGACAGCAGCGACCCGACGAGCCGGCCGCCGGCATTCGCCATGTAGTAGAAGCCGACGTTCAGAGCGACCTTGTCCCCGTCCGAGTAGGCGAGGATGAGGTACGAGTGCACCGACGAGTTGAGCGCGAACACGGCGCCGAACACCGCCAGGCCGCCCACCACGACCACGACGGGCGCGTGGCCCGAGCGCACGCCGAGCGCGACCGCCGCGGTCACCGCCGCGAGCAGGAGGGCGAGCCCGCGCGCCGCGCCGCCGCCGGGCACCTCGCCGCGCGTCGCGCGACGGATCAGCGCGGGGGCCGCCGACTGCACGACGCCGTACCCGATCACCCACACCGCGAGGAACGTGCCGACCTGCGTGAACCCCCAGTGGAACGCGGTCGCCAGGAACACCGGCACGCCGACCACGAACCACACGTCGCGCGCCCCGAACAGGAAGAAGCGCGCGCCCGAGAGCACGTTCACCTCGCGCGACTTGGAGAACAGCGTGGAGAGCTTGGACTTGTGCTTGGCCCGGCCGAGCTCGCGCGGCAGCGAGGCCATCGAGCCGAGGAGCACGAGGGCGAGCGCCGCCCCCATGGCCCACAGCGCACCGCGGAAGCCGAGGGCGGCGAGCAGGAAGCCCCCGAGGAAGAAGCCCACGCCCTTGAGCGCGTTCTTGGATCCGGTGAGCACCGCGACCCACTGGAACAGCGCGCCGTGCTCTCCCTCGGGCACGAGCACCTTCACCGACGTCTTGGCGCTCATCTTGGTGAGGTCCTTGGCGATGCCGGAGAGCGCCTGCGCAGCCATCACCCACACGACCGCCCGCGTCGTGCCCCACCGGTCCTGCACGAGCGAGAGCATGCCGAGCGAGAACACCTGCAGCGCGAGCCCGCTCACGAGGGTGACCTTGAGGCCGAGGCGCGCGGCGAGGAGCCCGCCGAACAGGTTCGTGACGACGCCGAAGAACTCGTAGAACAGAAAGAGGAACGCGAGCGTGACCGGCGAGAACCCGAGCGCGTGGAAGTGCAACAGCACCAGCATCCGCAACGCGCCGTCGGTGAGCGTGAACCCCCAGTAGGCCGCGGTCACCAGCGCGTAGTTGCGGGCCGCGCTCATCCGAGGCTCGCGGCGACCTTCTGGGCGAGCTCCACCATGCGGTGCACGTAGCCGATCTCGTTGTCGTACCAGGCGAGGATCTTCACGCTCGTGCCGTCGACCACCATGGTGGAGAGGGCGTCGACGATCGAGGAGCGCGGATCGTCCTTGTAGTCGACCGACACGAGGGGAAGCGTCTCGTACCCGAGGATGCCCCGGAGAGGCCCGCTGGCCGCGGCCTCGAGCAGCCCGTTGACCTCCGCGACGGTGGTGGGGCGGGCCACCTCGAAGACGCAGTCGGTGAGCGACGCGTTGAGCAGCGGGACCCGCACCGCGATCCCGTTCAGCTTCCCGGCGAGCTCGGGGTAGATCATCGTGATCGCGGTCGCCGAGCCGGTGCTGGTCGGGATGAGCGACACGCCGCTCGCGCGGGCGCGCCGCAGGTCCTTGTGCGGGGCATCGACCACGGTCTGCGTGTTGGTCAGGTCGTGGATGGTGGTGATGACGCCGTGGCGGATGCCGAGCCCCTCGTGGATCACCTTGACCACCGGGGCGAGGCAGTTGGTGGTGCACGAGGCCGCGGTCAGCAGGTGGTGCTCGGCAGGCCGATACTGGTGGTCGTTCACGCCCATCACCACGTTGAGCGCGCCCTCCTTCACCGGGGCGGCGACGATGACCTTGCGCACGCCGCTCGCGAAGTACGGGTCCAGGGTCTCGGTCGTGCGGAACTTGCCCGAGCACTCGAGCACGAGGTCGACGCCCGCCTCGCGCCAGGGGACCGCGCCGGGCGACGCGTGGGCGCTGAAGCCGAGGCGCCGATCGTCGATGGCGAGCGAATCGCCCGCGCCCCGCACGTCGTGCCCCCAGCGGCCGTGGATCGAGTCGAACACGAGGAGGTGGGCCGCCGTCTCGGCGCCGCCCTTGGTCTCGTTCACGTGGACCACCTCGATGCCGGCGCGGCCCCACGCCGCGCGCAGGGCGAGCCGCCCCATCCGACCGAACCCGTTGATGCCGATGCGTACGCTCACGAGCGCTCCTCTCCCGCCGATCGAAGGCGGTCCGACTCATGCCGCGATCTCGTGTATGGTGCAAGTAACAGTCGTGTGACGGCCTTGACCGCGCCCGCCCGCGCCGTCAGCCTATCCCCGCCTCGAGCACCCCGATGGACTTCGCGACCACGCTCCGCCGCCTCGTCCGCGGCGTCACGCGCCTCGAGCGCGACATCATCTGCTGCGACGTCACCGTCCAGCAGTTCGACACGCTCCGCTTGCTCGTCGAAGGTACCCAGAGCAACACCGACCTCGCGAGGGCGCTCGGGATCGACCTCTCCACCGCGAGCCGCAACCTCGCCAAGCTGGAGGCGTCCGGCTACGTCCAGCGCGTCGTGAGCCCGGGCGACGCCCGCACCGCCGCCAACGCGCTGACCCGCAAGGGCCGCCGCTGCGTCGAGGGCATGCTCGAGGAGGAGCGAGACGTGCTCGGGGCAGTGCTGGCGCGGCTGCCGAGCGGTCGCCGCGCAGACGCGCGCGCCTTGCTCGCGGAGGTCGCTGCGGCAGTGGAGTCGGAGAGGAAGGCGCGTGCGTGCACGTGCAAGAACGGGTCGACTTGACGAGAGGTCTCGGCCGCTCCGCTGCCTCGACGCAGTGCCCCCACGGGCGTAAGAATTCTCGTCGTGTCCTGGCTCCGGCGCTGCTGCGCTGCGCTCGTCCTCCTCGCGGGGATCGTGGGGTGCGATCGGGCTCGCCCTCCGCTCCGGGTCGACACTTCACGTCGACTGCCCGACACACCGCAGGAACCACGCAATGTGATCCGCTTCGCGATCGGCACGAGGATCTCCCCTCGCGTCATGGTCGAGGGACGGCAGCGACTCGCCGCGTGGCTCGGCGTCCGCCTTGGCCGTGGCGTGAGCGTGACGCAGCGCGAGACCTACGCCGAGACCAACGATTTGCTGGCGCGGGGCGAGGTCGACTTCGCGCTCGTGTGCAGCGGCGCCTACGTCGCGCTCCCCGCCCAGACCATCGACCTCATCGCCGCGCCGTCCACCCAGGGCACGGCCACCTATCACTCGCTCGTGCTCGTGCGGAAGTCGGACCTGGCGGCAACGTTCGAGGATCTGCGCGGCCGGCGCTTCGCGTTCGTCGACGCGCTCTCGCTGACCGGTCGCCTGTACCCCGAGGCGCTCGCCCGCGAGGCCGGCGGGACGTTCTTCGGCGACAGCATCTACACCCACTCCCACACCGAGTCGATCCGCATGCTCGCGACCGCGCGCGTCGAGGCCGTCGCGGTCGACAGCCTCGTGTACGACCTGATGAGACGCGACGAACCAGAGCTCGTCTCGAAGCTCCGCGTCCTCGTGAAGTCGCCCGCGTTCGGCAGTCCGCCCATCGTCGTGCGCCGAGGCCTGGACCCGAAGATCGTCGAGGCCCTGCGCACCGCGCTCCTCGGCATGCACGAGGACGAGGCCGGCCGCGCCCTCCTCGCCGAGCTGGGCTTCGACAAGTTCGTGGCGGCCGACCCGCGCGGCTACGAGAGCGTGCGCCACATACGCATGAAGGCGTACGGCATCGACGAGGGGGCGCCGTGAGGAGCCTCGGCGTCCGAGCGCAGCTGCTCCTCGTGCTGCTGTTGCCGCTGGCCATCTTCGGTCCACTCGCCGCTCTCTTCTTCGTGCAGGCACTCGAACGCAGCGTCGGTCGCGAGGTCGACGTGCGCGCCAACCTCCTGGCCCGACAGACCGCTTCGCTCGTGGTCGACGACGTCCTGACCGGCGATCGACGGGGCGCCGAGCGGCGGCTCGTGGATCTCCTCGGGGCCAACACCGACCTCGCCTACCTGTTCGTGTTGGATCCCCGAGGACACGTGCTCGCGCACACGTTCCCACAGGGTTTTCCCGCGGATCTGCTCGCCGTCCACGATCCGTCGTCCGCGCCCCGGGCGGTCGAGATCGACGGCCGGCGGGTGCAGGACGTCCGCGCCCCCATCCTCGGCGGCGCCGCCGGAGTCGTGCACCTCGGGATCTCCACCGACGCAATCCACGCGGCGCCGCGGTGGGTCATCAGTCGCCTCGCCTTCGTCGGGGTCGGCGTCGTCACGGTGGGCGTGGGGCTCGCCCTCCTGTTCTCCGCCCGCATGCTGCGGCGGCTCGACCGGGTCTCCACCGCGGCGGCGCGGCTCGGCGAGGGGCGCTACGACACCGGCCTCGACGACGATCGGGACGATGAGATCGGCAGGGTCTGTGGGGCCTTCGATGCGATGGCGGTGCGACTCCGCCAGGCGCACGAGGAGCGCGAGAAGACCCAGCTCCGACTCGCTCAGTCCGAGCGCTTGGTGGCGGTGGGCAGGCTCGCCGCGGGCGTGGCCCACGAGATCAACAACCCCTTGTCGGGCGTGCTGCACTGCCTCGACAACCTGCGCGCAGACGATGCTGCGGAGGGGCAGCGGCGCGAGTACTACGAACTCATGGCGGATGGCGTCTCGCGCGCACAGCGCGTCATCGGGGGCCTGCTCGACTTCTCCAAGCAGCGGCCGATCACGGTGGTGCCCACGGAGCTACGAGCCCTGGTCGCCGAGGTCAGTGCCCTCGCCGAGCCGGCGCTGCGCATGGCTCGGGTACACATCGAGACGCGGCACGAGGAGCTGCCGAGCCTCCTCGTCGATCCGCACCAGATGGCCCAGGTGGTCTTGAACCTCGTCCTCAATGCCGCGGAGTCGATGGCCGAAGGTGGGGTGGTGGTCGTGGAGACCGCACGGGTCGGCCCCCACGGTCGCCTGCGCGTGTCGGACCAGGGTTGCGGCATCCCCGAGAGCCAGCTCTCCCAGGTGTTCGAGCCGTTCTTCACCACCAAGGGGAAAGGGTCAGGGCTGGGGCTCTCGGTCAGCCTCGGCATCGTCGAGCGCCACGGCGGGCGGCTCGTCGTGGACTCGCGGGTCGGTCGCGGGACGTCGTTCGACGTCCTGCTGCCCCTCCCCGAGGCGGCCCATGCCTGAACGCGCGCGGGTGCTGATCGTCGACGACGAGCCGCTGATGCGCGTCCCCCTCAGGGATCGCCTGCGCAAGGAGGGCTACCAGGTGGACGCCGTCGGCTCGGGCGAGGACGCGGTGGGCCTCCTCGAGCGCGCCGACTACGACGTGGCCGTCGTCGATCTGCGCCTGCCAGGGATCGACGGCATCGAGGTGCTTCGCCGCGCCCGATCCCTCGGAAGGACCGCGGACGTGGTGATGATCACGGCTCATGGCACGATCGAGACCGCCGTCACCGCGATGAAGATCGGGGCGCGCGACTACTTGATCAAGCCCTTCGAGACGGCTGCGCTCCTCGAGGTCATCGGCCGCTACGTGGCCGTGCGGCGGGCCAGCGTCGACGAGACCCCCGCCGCAGAGGCCGAGTTCCAGGGGCTCGTGGGCACATCGCCAGCGATGGCCAAGCTGTACCGCATGATCAAGGCGGCCGCCGATTCGCGGGCGACGATCATCGTCCAGGGGGAGACCGGAACCGGCAAGGAGCTGGTCGCGCGCGCCGTGCACGCGCTCTCGGCGCGCGCCACGGGACCGTTCGTCGCGCTGAACTGCGCCTCGATCCCCGAAGCGCTGTTCGAGGCCGAGCTGTTCGGCGCCGAGCGTGGCGCGTTCACCGGGGCCGATCGACGTCGCAAGGGTCGCTTCGAGCTCGCCGACGGCGGGACGCTGTTCCTGGACGAGATCGACGAGATGGCCCTCTCGCCCCAGGCCAAGCTGCTGCGCGCGATCCAGGAGCGTCGGTTCGAACGCCTCGGCGGCGTGGAGTCGCTCTCGGTCGACGTACGGATCGTCGCGGCCACCAAGGTGGACTTGCGGGCGAGGGTCGCGGAGCACACGTTCCGTGAAGACCTGTTCCACCGGCTCAACGTGCTGCCGATCGTGCTGCCACCCCTGCGCGACAGGGTGGACGACCCCACCCTGCTCGCGTGGCACTTCCTGCGCAAGCACGGGGTCGACGCCGGCAAGCCCCGGCTCACGTTCTCCGATGGCTCGCTCGCATGGCTACACACGCAGTCGTTTCCCGGCAACGTGCGCGAGCTCTCGAACGTCGTCGCGCGTGCGGTGGCGCTCTGCGCGACGGACACCGTCGAGTCGTGGCATCTCGCCGCCGAGCTCGATCCGGTCGAGGGCGACGCGGCCAAGGGGCCCTCACTCGCCGACGCGGTCAAGGACTCGGAATGGCGTCGCATCCAGGAGGCGCTCGCCCAGACCGGCGGGCAGCGCACGCGTGCCGCCGAGCTGCTCGGCATCAGCCGCAAGACCCTCTGGGAGAAGCTCCGCGCCCGCGGACAGTGACGCCTGTTACGGACCCGTGACGTGGCGTCCCTCAGAATTCGGCGACCTGCGATCGAACTTGCCGGAAGCGCGTCTGCGTCTCGTAACGCTGCTCAGCGTCTTTGTTCCGACTAGGCCGAGTTTGCGGCCTGGCCAGCGGCTTGCTCAGGGGACGGCCCGAGGCGCGATCGCCTCGCCACCCTTGGAGGGTCCGGTCATGACGAGAACTCTCGCGCTGCTGATCTTGCTCCTCGCGTCCTCGGCGTGTGAAGGACCGGCGGGCTCGACCGGCGACCCGGGCACCGCTGGGGAGGCCGGCCCCCCTGGTGGCCCCGGCGGCCCCGGTCCCGGAGGTGAGGCTGGCCCACCCGGGGAGCCTGGAGAGGCCGGCGCGCCCGGCGAAGCGGGCGTCTCGGTGGGGGACATCACTGGCGTCGTCGTCGATCGCGACCTGCCGGGTCCGGCCTACCTCGTGGGCGTGAAGGTCACGACCTCTCCTCTCGGCTTGACTGCCACGACCGACGCGAGCGGCGCGTTCAAGCTCACGGGCGTGCCGACGGGCATCTACTCGCTGAGGGCCGACGGCGTGGGCCTCGCGCTCTCCGGGACGAACGTGGTGCCCGGCGATCCGGTGAGCGTGGAGGTCGGGACCGTCAGCGTGGTCGCGGGCAAGTCTGCGACCTTGCGGGTGCTGCTGCCACGGATGTCCGAGAACTGGAACATGGTCACGCTGATGGACTCGACCAAGGCCTACTACAAGGACGCGAACTGCATCGCGTGCCACACCGACCGAAAGGGAGAGGTGTCGCTCGACCCCGCGATCAAGCCGTTCCACGCGCTCGCCACGCATGCGACCCAGAGCTGCACGTTCTGCCACGCGAAGACCGAGGTGCGCCGCAGCGGCTGGGCGATCGGAGCGAGCAGTGCTCTGCGCAAGAACGTCCCAGTGAGCAAGTGCGCCACCTGCCACACGAGTTACCCCACCAAGTACCTGTAGGAGACGCGGGACATGCACAAGCAGCAAGACCAAGTGGCAAGTGCTGGAGCGGCAGAGTCGGAGCGTGAACAGGGCTTGAGCCGGCGCCGCTTCTTCTCGTGGAGCGCGGCGATCGGCGCGGCCGGTGCGGCCTTCGCAGGCCTCCCTGGCCTCTTCCGTGGGATCTCGGCGGCCAAGGCCGCGGAGATCATCGACTACACGTCGGGCAAGTGGGTCAAGTCCGGTTGCAACATGTGCGGCGGACAGTGCGGCATCGAGTGCTTCGTCGACGCGACCGGTGTGCTCCGGAAGATCGAGCCGCTGCGCGACCCGAACAACATCGCCAGCACGAGCGCCAACTACGCGGCACAGCTCGCGCTGACGGGGACCAAGTACGAGCACGGCACGCTCTGTTGCAAGGGGAACGCTGGCCGCAAGTCGGTCTACGACCCCGATCGCCTGCAGAGCCCGATGCGGCGGGTGGGACCGAGGGGCTCGGCCTCGTCGTTCGTACCGATCACTTGGGAGGAGGCGATCACCCTGACGGCCACGAAGCTGCAGGCGACCAAGGCGAGCTACGGCGCTCGCGCCATCTTCTGGTTCGGCGAGGACCACTCGTTCACGCACATCCAGCAGGACTTCTGCGACGCGCTGGGCTGCCCCAACTACAGCAACCACGCGATGCTGTGCGACACGTCGCGCAAGGCGCTCTACAAGTCGGTCTTCGGCAACGAGCGACCGCTGCCCGACTTCGAGAACACCAACCACCTGCTCGTCTTCGGGTGGAACTTCCTCTCGGCCATCAAGTGGACGTGGCTCGCGAAGGCGTTCGCTCGCGGGCGCGCGAAGGCGGACTTCAAGTTCGTGTACGTGGATCCCGTCTTCAACGCGACGGCAGCCAAAGCGGACCAGTGGATCGCGGTCAAGCCAGGCACCGACGGCGCGCTCGCCCTCGCGATGTGTCACCGCATCGTCAACGCCGCTGGCTCCGGCAACTACGACACCGCCTTCGTGGCGGCGCACGGGCTCGGCTTCGACGCGTTCACCGGCTACCTGAACAACACCGGTCCGTACGCCGACGGGCAGGTCAAGAACGCCGCCTGGGCCGCGAGCGTGACGGGCCTCCCGCAGACGACCATCGAAGGCATGGCGGACGACCTCATCGCCGCGTTCAAGGCCGGCAAGAAGATCTGCATCGACGTGTGGAGCGGCCCTGGTCACAAGGGCAACGCCACCCAGGGCGGGCGCGCCATCGTCGCTCTCATGGGCCTCTTCGGCGCGATCGACCGGGCGGGGGCGATGATCAACCCGGAGCGGCAGGGCGTGAGCCGTCTGGCCAAGGACCCGGGGTGGCCGTCGAGCAAGAACGGCTGGCGCCCTGATGGCACCACGGACATCACGCTTCCCGAGGCGGTGGTCGCCACGCGGCCCGTCAAGGACAAGTCGGGCAAGGCCTGGGCGGCCGGCGAGACCATCCCCGCCGGCACTGCATTCACCCGTCGCTACCTCTATGGCCACGGCTCGGGGAGCTACGTGGACTCACGCGAGACCCTCCTCACCCAGCACGACTCGTTCGGGTTCGCCTATCCCGCGAAGGCGGTGGTCATCGTCTTCCAGAACCTGATGATGAGCATGGGCGATCCCGAGCGCACGCGGAAGGCGCTCGAGGCGATGGAGTTCGTCGTCTGCGTCGACACTCACATGAGCGAAACCGCGCAGATGGCGGACGTGATCATCCCAGGGTCGAACTACCTCGAGCGCTACGACAGCAACGCGCGCTGGGTCACCTTCCGATCGATCAACCTCCGGCAGCCGGTGGTGAAGCCGTGGATCCCCGGCGGGCGCTCCGAAGCCCAGTTCTTCATGGACCTCGGGGGAGCGATGGGTCTCTCGGGTTTCAAGACCAACCCCGACTTCTCGATCGACGAGAACTACAACAAGAAGGAGTGGGAGAACTACATGGCGCTTGGCTGGACCAAGACCATGACCTGGGACGAGCTCAAGGCAGCGGGAGTCTGGATGGAGGACTTCACGGCGCCGAAGGGCGGCACCCACTACGAGAAGTACAAGAAGACGGCGACCGGAAAGACGTTCGACGCCACGACGATGGAGGTGCTGGCGTTCGGGCCGACCGGTGGGGTCGTCTACACCGTCCGCAACAAGTCCACCAAGGCCGTGCTCGGCTTCGCGACGAGCCTGACGCCGACGACGTACGACGAGGCGCCGGGCATCTGGCCCACGCCCAGCGGGAAGTTCCAGTTCTGGGACCCACTCCTGGCCGATGCCTACGTCGGAAAGGTGTTCCCGGCGGGCGCGGACGTGACCAACGACCTGCGCTTCCACCCCTTGCCGGCCTACAAGGGCCAGAACGAGACGCCGAGCGCGACATTCCCGCTGTTCTTCATCTCGTGGAAAGAGGTCGAGCACACCCACACCCGCACGTTCAACAACCCGTGGTTGATGGAGATGCGGGCAGAGAACCGCCTGTGGATCCACCCGACCCAGGCCACGGCGCGCAAGCTCGACGAAGAGGACCTGGTCTACGTGCAGAGCCCCTACGGCATCGTACGCGCCCGCGTCCACATCACGTACGGCATCCGCCCGGACACCGTGGGCTTCGTGCGCGGATTCGGGCACTGGGCGCTCGGCAAGCTGGCCAAGGGGCGGGGCACGCACGACGGTTGGCTGCTGCCACCCCGCGCCGAGGTGCACTCGGCCCAGCTGCCGCACAAGGATCTCGTCTGCCAGGTAACCAAGGCGTAGCGGAGGCTTCCATGCCGCAGTTCGGATGGCACATCAACGTGGCGAAGTGCATCGGCTGCCGTGGCTGTGAGGCCGCGTGCAAGCAAGAGTTCAACCTCGACGTCGGCCTGCAGCGCCGTCAAGTGGTCCTGCAGGAAGGCTTCACTGGGTCCGCTGGCGCCGAGGTGCCGTTCATGCGGTTCCTCAGCTTGTCGTGCAACCACTGCGCGAGCCCTGCCTGCGTACCCGCGTGCCCTACCGGCGCGCTGGCAAAGGACGCGGCCACGGGCATCGTCGGGCTCGACACGAGCAAGTGCAACGGCTGCAAGCGCTGCATCGCCGGGTGCCCGTACGGGGCGATCCGCTACGACGAGGCGACACAGAAGGTGGACAAGTGCACGGGCTGTGCACACCGTCTCGACAACCTCGCCCTCCCGGCCGAGAAGCGCGTCCCCGCGTGCGTGATCTCCTGCTCTTCGTACGCGCTGCAGTTCTCCAGGGACCTGACGACCATCGACGGTGGCGCCTTCGGCGACGCGCAGAAGACCACGCTGGCCCCGGCGGGATACGCGGAGATCTCCGATCCGAAGTACACGAACCCGTCCGTGCGATTCAGCCTCAAGCGGACGGACGGATGACGCCCGCCACCGACGCGGCGGTCTACCACCTCTTCGGAGGCCTCTTGCTCGAGTGCGCTTCTGACGCGGCCCTGCGCGACATCCGGGACAAGGGCTTGCTCGAGGCCCTCGCCGAGGTGGTGAGTGACGCAGACCTGAGGGAGGCGCTGCTGCGCATGCGCGCTGCGCTCGCCAGCGACGCGGCCATCGTGCAGCTGCGCGCCGACCACGCCCGACTCTTCCTCGGGGCTGGCCGCGACGGCGTCGCGCCGTGGGAGAGCGTGCATCGTTCCGAGGAGCGCCTCGTGTGGCAGGGCCCGGCGATCGCGGTCCTCCACGCCTACGCGCGCGCGGGCCTCGGCTACGAGGAGATGACGGCAGTGCCTCCCGACCACGTGGGGCGCGAGCTCCTGTTCCTCGCGACGCTCGCGGTCGAGGCGGCCGCGACGGACGACCCGGCTCGCGCGGCCTCGCTGCGCGATGCCCGACGGGCCTTCCTGGACGAGCACGTGCTCGCCTGGGTGCCAGCCTTCCTCGGTGCCGTCCGGGAGAAGGCGAGCACCGAGTTCTATCGAGCCCTCGCCGACGGTCTCCTCCGCCTGCTGGATACAGACCGAGAATGCGCCGCCGCCTGACCGATGGCGTGAGGAGGTAGTGTGGCCCGCAACCTACCCGTCGTCCCGTCTCCGGAGCCCCTGCCCGAGCGTCCGCCGCCGCGCGCCGTCCGCCTCTCGATCACGGACCGCTGTGACATGGCCTGCGTCTACTGCCGACCCGGCCGCCGGGACGCGATGCTCGCCGCCGAGCGCCGCCTCGGAGTCGATGACTTCGAGGCCCTGGTCCGCGGCCTGGTCGCCGCGGGGGTGCGGCGGGTTCGCCTCACCGGTGGAGAGCCGCTGATCCACCCGCGGATCGTGCAGATCGTCAGGCAGCTCGCCGCCATCCCGGGCGTCGAGGACCTCGCGCTCACGACCAACGGCTCCCAGCTCGGAGAGCTCGCCCAGGAGCTGCGGGAAGCGGGGTTGATGCGCCTCAACGTCTCGCTCGACTCGCTCGATCCCAACCGGTTCTTCCGGTTGACGCGCGGTGGACGCCTGGACGACGTGCTCGCCGGGATCGAGCGTGCACGGGCCGTCGGGTTCGACGACATCAAGCTCAACACCGTGGTTCTCGCGGGAGAGAACGACCGAGAGCTGCCCGCCATCGTGCAGTGGGCGTGGCGCATCGGCGCGACGCCAAGGCTCCTCGAGTTGATGCGGGTCGGTGAGGGCGCGCGGTGGGAAGGGCACATCCCCTACACCACGATCCGCGAGAGGGTCGCCCACCTGATCGCGCCGGGCGAGACCGCGCGCGACGCCGATCGAGGCCCGGCGCGCTACGCCTCGGCGCGCGACGGAGTCCATCGCGTCGGGTTCATCACCGGAGAGAGCGAGTCGTTCTGCGCGGGCTGCGATCGGCTGCGGGTATCGAGCGATGGACGACTCCGCCCCTGCCTCGCCACGGACGACTACGTGGGCGCCGCCCGCGAAGCGCGGCGGGGTGACCTCGAGGGAATCGGCGCGCGCCTCGGGGAGGCGTGGGCCATGAAGCCTGACGGGGCGACGTGGCGCGGCTGCGCCGAAGAGGCCGCTCGTCGCGTGGACATGCGCTCGACCGGAGGCTGAGGCCCGGTCGAGGCTCCGGCGCGTCTGCGGTCGGGGCTTGACCATTTGCATGCGCATCAATATATATGCAGCTCGATGCATACTAATGTCTTCGAGACCCTGGCCGATCCGACCCGGCGCCGCATCGTCGAGGCCCTGCTCGGCGGCGAGCACGCGGTGAACGATCTCGTCGAACGGGTGGACATCCACCAGTCGGGCGTCTCGCGTCACCTCCGCATCCTCGGCGAGGCGGGGTTCGTGCAGATGCGGCCCGACGGCGCGCGGCGGCTCTACTCGCTGCGCGCCGAACCGTTCCGCGAGCTCGACGCCTGGGTCGCTCGCTACCGCAGCCTCTGGGAGGCCCGCCTCGATCGGTTCGGGGCGGCCCTCGAGAAGAAACGCAAGAAGGGAAAGCCGTCATGAAGAAGCGCATCACGCTCGAGCGCACCTACCGCGCCTCGATCGACGACGTGTGGGAGCTCTGGACGACCAAGGACGGCATCGAGTCGTGGTGGGGGCCAGACGGCTTCGCCGTGACGGTGAGCAAGATCGACGTGGGCGTCGGCGGCGAGCTGCACTACGCGATGGCGGCGATCGAGGCGGACAAGATCGCGTTCATGGAGAAGGCCGGCATGCCCACGGTCACCGAGCACGTGATCCGGTACACGGAGGTCGCCCGGAACGAGCGCCTCGCGTACCTGCACCCCGTCGACTTCGTCCCCGGCGTCACCGCCTACGACGTCGAGACGCGGGTCGAGCTCTCGAGCACGGCGGCCGGCGTGCGCATGACCCTCACCATCGACGCCATGCACGACGAGCTCTGGACGCAGCGCGCGGTCGCGGGCTGGGAGATGGAGCTCGGCAAGCTCGAGGCGCGCCTCGCGAAGGTCCGCGGCTCGAAGATCGCGCCGTGCCTGTGGTTCGACGGCCAGGCCGAGGAGGCCGCGCGGTTCTATTCCTCACTCTTCGCCGACGGCGCGATCGGCGCCATCGGTCGCTACGGCGAGGGCATGCCGTTCCCCGCCGGCACGGCCATGATGGTCGAGTTCACGCTGGCCGGGCAGCGGTTCCAGGCGCTCAACGGCGGGCCGCAGTACAAGTTCACCGAGGCCATCTCGCTCTCGGTGCGGTGCGCCGATCAGGCCGAGGTCGACCGCCTGTGGGACGCGCTGACGACCGGCGGCAAGGAGAGCCAGTGCGGCTGGCTCGTGGACCGCTACGGGGTGTCGTGGCAGCTCGTGCCCGACGCGTTCGTGGAGCTGCAGCGCACCGGCAAGGGTCCGGGCATCGGCCGCATGTTCCAGGCGATGATGGGCATGAAGAAGCTCGACGTGGCCGCGCTAGAGAAGGCCTACCGCGGCGACTGACGCCGGCACAACACGTCGAGCGCGCCGCAGGCGTTGAAGCAGACGAGGTAGTGCGCGTATTCGGCCGCGGGCACCGCCTGCAGCTCGCACTGCCGCGCGAGCCAGGGAGACGCGACGACCTCGTAGCTCCAGTCGTCGCGGATCCCGGCCTCGTCCAGCTCCTGGAACCGGAAGGCGAGGACTTCGCGGAACACGTGGCGGCGGGGGACCTCGTCGTAGGCGACGAAGGCGAGGACGAGGTCTCCCCCGACGAAGTGCACCTCGACGCGCTCGGCGTCGGCGGAGACGATCCCGAGATCGACGGGGACGTGGGGCACGACCCCACGATACTCACTCCCGGAAGAAAGAGGCCTGCTGGAACTGCAGGCCGTCGACGATCTGGTCGACCCGGGCGGGCGAGAGCGACCCGATGCGCGCACCGAGCCGGGCCTTCTCCACGGCGGCGATCTGCGAGACCACGACGACGCTCTGCCTCTCGAGCCCGCCCTCCCCGACGTCGAGGAGGACGTTGCCCGGCTCGGTGGCGCGGCCGAGGTTGGTCGTGAGCGCGCACACGACCACGGTCGTGATCCGGGAGCGGTTGAAGACGTCGTCCTGGACCACCACGTGGGGGTGGCGGAAGCGGTCGGCATCCGCTGCCTCGATCCAGAACAGGTCGCCGCGCTGGATCGCCACCCTCACTGGTCGGAGCATAGCTTGACCCCGTGGGGCGGCTCGACTTCAGGAGAGGGGATGGCGCTGATCCAGAACCGCCACGTCGCGCTCGGCCTGATGGGCGCGGGCATCGTGTTCCTGCCGCTCGGCGTGCGCGAACACCTGCGTGGCGAGGCGGTGCACCGACTGTTCCTGGCGTGGCCGGCGTTCTTCCTCCTCGGCAACGCGCTGTTCTTCTTCCCGCCGTCGGGGCCACCCGACGAGAACGGGGACGCGACGCTCGCGACGCAGGAG
Source organism: Myxococcales bacterium (assembly GCA_016794445.1). Taxonomy (GTDB): domain Bacteria; phylum Myxococcota_A; class Polyangia; order Polyangiales; family JADJMO01; genus JADJMO01. The sequence goes on along the minus strand of JAEUKC010000310.1, from coordinate 1,394 downwards.
AAGCTGGCGATCGGCGCGTCGATCCTGCTCGGTGCGGCGGCGATGCTGGCGTACGAGTGGTGGCTGCTGCGCGCGCATTGAAGACGAGACCGATGAAGAACAAGATCGCCACGCCGACCCTCGACGCGTTCCTCGCGAGCCAGGCGCACCCGCTCGAGGCGGAGATCCACGAGGTACGGAAGGTGATCCTGGGGCTCGGGCCGGGCCTCCGCGAGGAGATCAAGTGGAACTCGGTGAGCTTCCGCAACGAGAACGACTTCTTCGCCACCGTCCACCTGCGCTCCCGCACGACGCTGCAGCTGATCCTGTTCACCGGCGTGAAGAAGAAGGCGACCGCCGAGACCGGCGTGCCCGTGGAGGACCCGGCGGGCCTCGTCGAGAAGTGGCTCGCCAAGGACCGCTGCCTCGTGTCGCTGGGCAAGGGCGCGGCGTTCGAGGCGAATCGCGCGGCCTTCGCGGCGCTCCTGGGGGCGTGGATCCGCTCCGTGTAGACCGGCTTGGCCCAAAAGCATGAACGCCGAGGCTTCCCTCGGCGTCTCTGCGAACTACGTGGCTCCGGGACCAGGCTGCTTCGGCGAGGTTCCGCGCACCGTTGAGCCGAGAGCGCGCGAATGCGCGGGAGCCCTCGGAGGAGCGCGGCGCGCGGAGTTGAACGCGGGTCGCGGCGGGATGTTCGTCGCGTAGGCCGGCGTCGCGCTCGACGATCGGTGTTCGGAGAGGGACCCGAGAACCGGAGGGCCCCCCAGGATGGTCAACAGGTGTCGAGCGGCCTCCAGCCAGATCCCAAGAAACCTCCTCGGCGGCGTCCTCGACGACGCCGGCCCCGTCGACAGCGACCACCAGGCCGCCCACGTTGGCGCGAGGCGCGGCCGAAGCCGGGGCTGGGGCGCCTGGCGCGGCCTGCGGGCAAAGGGCGCCCGTGCGCGCCGTCCGCGAAGCAGGGGCGCGAGATTGAAGTCCGCGGGTGTCATCGTCAGGCAGCCTTCGCGGGCGGGGCGACGGCGACGAGGGCGTAGCCCTGGAGAATGCCGTTGCGTACGGGCGGCGTTCGAGGCGGCGGCTGCCAACCTCGGCGAGGTCGATGATCTCGGCCTCGGGTTTGCCGGCCGCGAACTCCTCCGGGGTGCGCCCGTCGACGCCCTGGTGGGGGCGCTCGGTGTTCGCGTAGCGCCGGTACTCGTCGAGGTAGAACTGCAGCTCCTTCGCGTCGGCGACGCGGATGTGCCGGAGCAGCTCGCGGCGGACGGATCCAATGGCCCGCTCCGCGTAGCAGTTCATCGAGGGCAGACCGGTCGGCGTGACCTCTTCCTCGATCTCGAGGACGCGAAGCTGGCGCGCGAACTGCCCGGCGAAGTGCGCGCCGTGGTTGTGAACGACGGCCTCGGGCGCGCGCT
>JAEUKC010000285.1:0-5135 GCA_016794445.1 Myxococcales bacterium | reverse complement strand
GCATCGACAAGGTCGAGAAGGGCCTCTTCGGGTGCACCGCCCGCAAGTGCACGCCCTGATTTGCTTTGTTCGCCCTACGTGCCGCCGCTACGGCGCTTCGCCCCTTCGCGACGTCACTTCCGGGCTCACGGGCAAGGTGCTTTGTTCGGGGATCTTGCGTGGCTCTCGTAGTATCTTGAGACCGTGAACAAATCGGCTCTGCTCGCCGCGCTCATCATGGCGCTGCTCGGCGGCTTCCTCCTGTTCGGGTACCTCCGCCGCTTCGAAGACGAGGCGAGCGGAGGCGCGCCGGTGAAGCTGCTCGTCGCGCGCAAGCAGATCGAGCCCGGCACCGTCGTCACCGAGGAGATGCTCGCCGTCCGCGTCGTTCCCGCGGCCTACGTCGAGACGCGCGCCGTGCGCGAGGCGGAGAAGTCGCGCGTCGTCGGCCTGCGCATGGGCACGCCCGTGCAAGCGAACCAGACCTTGCTCTGGACCGACCTCGCGATCACCGCCGACGACAAGCGCGATCTCTCGTCGCTCGTGCAGCCCGGCATGCGCGCCGTCGGCGTGCGCGCCGCCAACGACGACCGCAGCTTCGCGCTGATCCGTCCCGGCGATCGCGTCGACGTCATCGCCACGCTGCCCGTCGAGGGCACCTCCGCGCGGCAGTCGCTCGTGCTGCTCCAGAACGTCCTCGTGCTCGCGGTCGGCATCGAGACCAGCAACGACAGCAACAAGAGCGGCGCGCCCGCGCAGCAGGATCTCATCCTCAACCTGAGCCTCACCATCCCCGAGGCGCAGCTCGTGGCGCTCGCGCAGGAGAAGGGCCGCCTGTCGGTCGCCCTCCGCAACCCCGACGATCTCAAGACCACCGACGGCGTCGCCGACCTCAACTCCAACCTCCTCACCGACACCAAGATCCGCAAGCTGGTGCAGGACTTCCGCAAGCAGCCGACCGGACCGATCAAGCTGCCGTCCGCCGCCGGAGCCGCTCCATGAACAAAGTCCTCTCCCTGAAGCCGCTGCTCGCGGTCTCCCTCGGCCTCCTCGTCGCGCTGCCCGCCGGCCTCGGCGTCGCGGCCGGACCGGTGAAGATCCTGGCCCAGAAGGGCAAGGACCCGAAGCCGTCCGGCGACAAGCCGCCCGCGGTGCAGACCATCGAGGAGCTCAACCTCGCGGTCGGCGAGAACAAGACCATCGCCGCCTCCGACGTGAAGAACTACTCGGAGGGCACCCCCGGCATCGTCGACATCAAGCTCACGAGCGACCAGAACTCGTTCGTCGTGGTCGGCCTCAAGCCCGGCTCCACCTCGCTGCTCCTCATCAAGAAGAACGGCACCGAGGTCAACTGGGTCATCAACGTGTTCGCGCGCTCGCCGGCCATCGTCGAGGGCGAGCTCAAGCAGCTCCTCGAGGGCTACACCGGCGTGAAGGTCCGCCGCGTCGGCTCGCGGTTCTTCATCGAGGGCAGCGTGGCCACCGAGGGCGACGTCAAGCGCATCCAGCAGATCGCCACCCTCTACCCGGGGCAGGTCGAGTCGCTGGTCGCCGTCGGCGGCGGCAAGGACCGCACGAACATCCGCGTCGATCTGTTCTTCGTCCAGTACAACAAGACCTCGGGCTACCAGGTGGGCGTGAGCTACCCGAGCCGGCTCGGCGGCGAGGTCATCCAGTCGAACCTCGGCTACGACTTCGTCGGCAAGGTCACGACCGCCACGGCCAACATCGTCAACCAGCCCCTGCCCGGCCTCGACATCGCGGCGCGCAACGGGTGGGCCAAGGTGCTCAAGCAGGCCACGGTCATCACGACCAACGGGACCGACGCGCACTTCGAGAGCGGCGGCGAGCAGAACTACCCGGTCACCGCCGGGCTCTCCGCCACCATCCAGAAGATCTCGTTCGGCACCGCGCTCAAGGTGGTGCCGTTCTACGACCCGATCTCGCGCGAGGTGGAGCTCAAGGTCGCGGCCGACGTCAGCGACCTCGTTCCGGCGGTCGGGGGCACCCCCCTGCCCGGCCGCGACACCACCAAGCTCGAGACCGTCGTGCACATGCGCCTCGGCCAGTCGCTGGTGCTCTCCGGCATCCACACGAGCACCGAGCGCAAGAGCCACGACGGCATCCCGCTCCTCAGCGAGGTGCCGATCATCGGCGTGCTGTTCGGCACGCACGGCAACCAGCGCGCCGAGGTCGAGGGCGCGATCTTCGTCATCCCGAGCGTCGTCGAGTCGGTGCCCAACTCCGCCATGACGATGGTCGTCGAGACCATGAGGACCTACGAGGACTGGAGCGGCACGGCCCTCATCGGCAAGCCGATCCCGACCACCTACGACAAGACCCCGAACCTCTTCGCGCCGCCGCCGCCGCCGCCCCCTCCCACCAAGGGCAAGTAGCCTTGCTCGTCGACGTGTACCTGCTCGGCGCCGACGGCGTCACGCGCAGCCAGCGCGTGCGCGCCGACGCTCCGCTCGTGCTCGGGAGGAGCCGCGACTGCTCGGTGCCGCTCGACGGCGACGGCATCTCGCGCCAGCACTGTCGGGTCACCGCCGGGGCCGAGGCGCTACGGGTCGAGGACACGTCGAGCAACTGGACGATGGCCGGCGACGTCGTGCTCCGCCGCGAGTTCGTCGACGTGCCGTACGGCACCCCCATCGTGGTGGGCACGGTCACGCTGCAGGTGTTCCCCGCGCAGCAGCCGCATCCACAGCCCGAGGTGCCGAGCGTCATCGTCGCGGAGCCGCCGCCACCGCCGAAGCCGGCGCCGCCGGCGGGCCCCCCACCGCGCAACACGCTGTCCGCGGCCTCCGTCGCGCCGTCCGTCGCGCCGGCGGCTCCGCCGACGGCAGGTCCGCCACCCGCCCCGAAGAAGCCGCCGCCCCCGCAGAGCAAGCCCGCCGACGGCACGGGCGGGCTCCCCGCGCTCAGCGCGGCGGGGGCCACCTCCGCGCTGGCGCCGCTCTCCGAGGTGCAGCTCCGCCGCGACGTGCACCGCCAGCTGCTCGAGAACCTCGACCTCGCCACCATCGACGCGAGCAAGCTCGACGACCCGAGCATGCGGCCGCGCGTGCTCACCGCGCTGCGGCGCATCGTCAAGCAGCTCGACGGGCGCATCCCCCCCAACGTCGACCGGGACTCGCTCGTGGGCGAGCTCGCCGACGAGGCGCTCGGCCTCGGGCCCCTCGAGCGGTTCCTCGCCGACCCGACCATCACCGAGATCATGGTGGTCGACCCCGAGACCATCTACGTGGAGAAGGCCGGCCGGCTCGTCAAGACCGAGGCCCGCTTCACCGACGACGAACGCGTGCGCGCGGTCATCGAGCGCATCGTCACCCCGCTCGGCCGCCGCATCGACGAGTCCTCGCCGCTGGTCGACGCGCGCCTCAAGGACGGCTCGCGCGTCAACGCGATCATCCGGCCCCTCGCGCTGCGGGGCTCCTGCATCACCATCCGCAAGTTCGCCAAGATCCCGCTGACCATCGAGAAGATCATCGGCTTCGGCGGCCTCACCGAGCAGATGGCGCAGTTCCTCCACCGCGCGGTGCTCGCCAAGAAGAACGTGGTGATCTCGGGCGGCACCGGCAGCGGCAAGACCACGCTGCTCAACATCCTCTCGGGCGCCATCCCCGAGCACGAGCGCATCGTCACCATCGAGGACGCCGCCGAGCTCCAGCTCAAGCAGCCGCACGTGGTCTCGCTCGAGACCCGCCCCGCCAACATGGAGGGCCGCGGCGAGTACACCATCCGCGACCTCGTGAAGAACGCCCTGCGCATGCGCCCCGACCGCATCGTCGTCGGCGAGTGCCGCGGCGGCGAGGCGCTCGACATGCTGCAGGCCATGAACACCGGCCACGACGGCTCGCTCACCACCACCCACGCCAACTCGCCGCGCGAGGCCATCGCCCGCCTCGAGACCCTCGTGATGATGGGCGGCCTCGACCTGCCACAGCGCGCGATCCGCGAGCAGATCGCCGGCTCCGTGCACGTCATCGTCCAGCAGTCGCGCCTCACCGACGGCACCCGCAAGGTCACCGCCATCACCGAGGTGGTCGGCATCGGCGACGACGGCGAGATCGAGCTGCGCCCCATCTTCGAGTTCGTGCGGCTCGGCACCGGCGAGGCCGGCAAGGTGGAGGGCGAGTTCCGCGCCACCGGCTACCTGCCCTCGTTCCTCGACACCTTCATCGTCATGGGCCTCGTCAAGCGCGGGGAGGCGTACCTGTGAAGGTCCTCGGCCTCGACCTCGCCACCGCCAAGTGGGTCGGCCTGCCGCTGTTCGCGCTGGGCCTCGGGCTCATGACCTACGTGGCCATCGCCAACCCGGCGGGCCTGCCGCGGCGCTACTGGGCGCGCTACCTCGCGTACATCGCGCGCCAGCAGCGGCGCCTGTTCATCTTCAAGCCGCCCTCCCTCATCGCCTACGCGCAGCTCGCGGCGATCCTCGGCGTCATCGGGGCCGCGCTCCTCGTCGAGCTACCGTTCTGGTGGGCGTTCACGTTCCTCTGCGGCGTGTTCCCGGCCTGGTACCTCGAGCGCCTGCGCCAGAAGCGCGTCGAGCAGATCGAGGACCAGATCGACGGCTTCGTCCTCGCGCTCGCCAACGCGCTCAAGGCCACGCCGAGCCTCGGCGACGGCTTCCGCTCGATCCAGACCATCGTGCCGAACCCGATGCGCGAGGAGGTGGAGCTCGCGGTCAAGGAGATGCGCGTCGGCAGCACGCTGGATCAGGCGATGCTCATGATGGCCAACCGCGTGGGCAGCCGCCAGCTCGACACCGCGCTCTCCGCGGTCCTCGTCGGCCGGCAGGTCGGCGGCAACCTCCCCAAGATCCTCGAGTCCACCGCCCAGTCGCTGCGCGAGATGAAGCGCCTCGAGGGCGTCGTCCGCACCAAGACGGCCGAGGGCAAGATGCAGCTCTGGGTGCTGGCCTGCTTCCCGTTCTTCCTCATCTTCGCCATCTCGGCCGTCTCCCCGGGCTACTTCAACCCGCTCACCGAGAGCTTCGTCGGATACGTGCTCGTGTTCATCGCGAGCCTGTTCTGGATCGCGTCGCTCGTCGTCGCCCGCAAGATCCTCGCGGTGGACATCTGATGCCGCAGCTCAACCACATCGCCTACCGGTGGGCGGTCGCGGCGGCGGTCGGGCTCGTGCTCGCC
>JAEUKC010000272.1:0-26467 GCA_016794445.1 Myxococcales bacterium | reverse complement strand
GGCGTGACGCGCGCCGTCAGACGTCCGTCATCCACATGGTGATGATGTAGTTGGCGATCAAGATCGCGACCGCGGACTGCACGACGGCGCGGGTGGTCGCGAGGCCGACGCCCTTGGCCCCACCCGAGGCGTAGAAGCCCTGCTTGCAGGAGATGACCGCGATGAGGAACCCGTTCACCCCGGACTTCACGAGGCCCATCATGACGTCGCGGGGCTCGACCAGCGTGCGCACGCGCTCCAGGAAGACACCCGGATCGACGTTGAGCAGGCTCACCGCGACGGCGTAGGCGCCCGTCATGCCGACCAGCGTGAAGAGCACGCAGAGGCACGGCAGCATGACCACGGCGGCGATCACGCGGGGGACGACGAGGTACTGCACGGGCGAGACGCCCATGGTCGCGATGGCGTCGATCTGCTCGGTGACGCGCATGTTGCCGAGCTCGGCCGCCATGGCGCTGCCGGCGCGGCTCGTGACCATGAGGCCCGCGAACACGGGCGAGATCTCCCGCGTGAGCGAGATGGCGACGACGCCGCCGACCATGCCCTCGGCGCCGAAGCGGCGGAACCCGTAGACGGTCTGCAGCGCGAACACCATCCCGGTGAAGACGCCGGTGAGCGCGACGATGAAGAACGACTGCACGCCGACGAAGTCGAGCGAGGCGATCAGCTGGCGCACCCGGTACGGCGGGCGGATCGCCCACACGATGACGTTGACCGCGAGCAGCACGGTGGCGCCCACCGCGTCGAGGAACGCGAGCGGAAGCTCGAGCACGCGCAGGAGCAGATCGCGCCACGCGAACTTCGGCGCGTCCTTGTCGCCTTCGCCGTCGGCGGCCTTCGTCTCGGGATCCGTCACGGGTGCCGAGATCTCTCACACGCTCGTGCGCTCGTCGACCGCGCGCCGCAAAGCCTCGGGATCGAAGGGCTTGCGGAGCACCCGGGACGCCATCGAGCGGAGGAAGCGTTCGGTCTCCGGGTCGAAGACACCCCCGGTGACGAACAGCACGCGGGGCGCCAGCGCGGGGCGGTTCTGCTCGATCCACCGGTAGAGATCGAGGCCACCGAGTCGCGGCATCTGGACGTCGGTGACGACCACGTTGATGTCCGGGTCGCTCTCGAGCAGGGCGACGCCGGCCACGCCGTCCGGTGCGGTCAGGACCTCGTGGTAGGGCGAGAGGGTCCGGCCGATGGCGCGCAGGATGCTCGGCTCGTCGTCGAGCACGAGCACCCGCGCCCGGGCGACCCGCGGCGTGGGCTGGCGACGCAGGGCTGGCATCGACGACACGGCCGCGGACATGCGGGGGGCCGACGCTCCGCGGACGTCTTGCACCACGACGACCGCGCCACCGTCGCGGAGTGGATAGGCGGCCGCGCGCAGCGGCTCGCCCTGCGGACCGGTCAGCGTGGTGCGCGGATGGTCGCCGACGGTGGGCAGGTGCTGGCCCGCGAACAGGGTGTCGGCGGGCCGACCGAAGATGCTAGCGCCGGCGCCGATCCGCTGGCGCAACGCACGATTCACCTGCCGTACACCGCCCCCGGGATCGGTGACGACGATCATGAGATCGAGGGCGTCGAGGAGCGCCTGCTGCTCCCGCTGCGCCGCGCGCAGCTCGCGCAGGGTGCCGATGCTCTGGACGGCCATGGCCGCGCTGTCGGCCACCTGGACGAGCAGCACGGCGGCTTCGGGACCGAGCTCGAACGTGTCGTCACCGAGCACCACGAGGGCGCCGACCACGGCGTCGTGGGTGATCAGCGGGAGGCCGATGGCCTGCGTGCCGGCTCCGAAGAAGGGGTGGCGCTCGGTGTCCGAGAGGAGGGCGAGCGAGGCGCTTCGTCGCACGAGGGAGGGGACCTGCTCGGCCCCGATGGCCCCGAATCGAGCCGGACTGCCTCGAAGACACGCTCCGACCTGCTCGAAGCGACCGTGCGACAGCCGCGCCAGCCACGCGCCGGAGCTCCCGGTCCCGCGGGCCACCGCCGAGCACGCCTCGTCGAAGGCGTCGTCCACCACGGCTGCCGCGAACGCCCGCTGGAGGGCGATCACCGCTTCGAGCCGGGCGATCTCGCTCATCCCTCCTCTGTACGATGGGAGCGTCCAGACCGAAAGACTCCATCCCGGGGGGGACGCTTGCGCCGAGATGGGCCAGACTGGCGACCAGAACCACCGTCGCGCTCGATCGAGCCCTCGGGCATGCTACGCCGGGCAGGTGGGTCGAGTGCTCCTCGTGTCGGCGAACCGAGAGCACCTGCCTGCGCCCGTCGTGCCGCTCGGGCTCCTGTCCATCGCCGGAGCGCTCCGAGCAGCCGGTGAGGAGGTCCACTTCGTCGACCTGTGCTTCGAGCGCGAGCCGCTCGCGGCACTGCGCGGCGCGATCGAGAGCGTCCAGCCCACGGTCGTCGGGCTCGGCCTCCGCAACCTGCACAGCAACGCGTACGACGGCACCGACCGGCTGGTCGCGGAGTACGAGGGCGTGGCGCAGGCGATCCGCGCCGCCACCTCGGCGCCGCTCCTCGTCGGCGGATCGGCCTTCTCGCTGCAGCCGCAGCGGCTCCTCGCCGCGCTCGGTGCCGACCACGGCGTCGTCGGTGAGGGCGAGACGGCGGCCGTCGAGATCGTCGCCACGCTCGCCCGCGGAGAGCGACCCCCTCGGCTCGTGCACGCGGCGGCCATCGCCGGTGCTCGGCGCGGCATCGACCTCGACGCCCTCGCGGCTCCCGCTCGCGACCTCGTCGATCCGCGCTACTACGCGTTCGACGGCACCGCCAACCTGCAGAGCCGCCGCGGGTGCGCGTTCCAGTGCGCGTACTGCGACTATCCCGACCTCGAGGGTCGCCGCGTGCGCGTGCGCTCGCCCGCCGCCGTGGCCGACGAGCTGTTCGCGCTCGCCGCCACGCCGGGGGTCACCCACGCCTTCTTCGTCGACAGCGTGTTCAACGTCCCGCGGTCGCTCACGCTCGCCCTCTGTGACGCGATCGTCGCGCGGTTCGGGCGTACACCGCCGCTGCCTTGGGTCTGCTACGCGTCTCCGTTCGGGCTCGACGACACGATCGTCGCGGCGATGGCCCGCGCAGGGTGCGTCGGCGCCGAGCTCGGCTCCGACTCGGCCGACGAGGGCGTGCTGCGGCGGCTCAAGAAGCCGTTCGGCCTCGACGCGATCTTCGCCGCGCGCGAGCTGTTCCGCCGCCACGATCTGCTCGACTGCCACACCTTCGTCCTCGGTGCGGAGAGCGTGCAAGGGGCGGATGGGCGGTGGAGCGAGTCGCTCGACGAGGCCCGGCGCACGCTCGCCACCATCGATCGGCTCGACCCCGACGTCGCTGCGTTCATCGTGTTCAGCGAGGACCGCGAGGAGCGCGGCCCGCACGCGGCGCACCTGCGCCAGGAGCTGCTCGCGCTGCTCGCCGTCGAGGCGCCGCGGCGACCGGGGTGGATCGTGCCCGAGCTCGGGATCCGCTTCGGCGAGAAGCTCACGCGCACGATCCGGCGCTACGCGATCCGCGGCCCGGCGTGGCTCTACCTCGCGCGCCAGCGCCGCTCGGGTGTGCGCGGACTCGTGGCCTAGGGCACCTTCACGTCCACCGAGTCGCTCCGGTCGTTGCCGGACTCCTGCCAGATGTAGAGCACGTCCTTGGACTGCGCCGGGATGGTCTCCGACCACGAGCCATCGGCGGCCGCGCGGCTCGTGCGCCCGCGGTCGAGGCGGAGGTTCCACACGGTCACGTAGGCGCCGGGCTGCGCCGAGCCTCGACCGCCGGTCAGGTGGACGTTGCCGTCGGCGTCGACGGCGCTGACGTCGGGCGCGCTCGGCGGCGGGATGGGCAGCGTGGGCGCGAGACAGCCCGCGACGCCGACCGCGAAGACGGCGAGGAAGGAGCGGAGAGCGCGACGGCGATCGACCACGGGTGCACCTGCCAACAGCATGATCCGGGCCGGGGCCTACGTCGAGCTATTTTCCTGCAGGTCGCCAGGAGACTGCCAACCAGGGTGGCAGGGGTGGGGACGCGCGACTCCGCCGGTTGGCAGAGCCGGCAGGATGGGGCGGGGCGCGAGGGGCCGCAGGCCGATCAGTTCGTGGAGCCGGACGGGGCAGGGGGCGGCGGGGGAGGAGGCGCCTGCGAGGGCGTGGCGGACGCCGAGCCGCTGCCGTCGGGCGCGACCATCGGCTTGCCGGTGGCCATGTTGACCTCGTTCTTGAGGTAGCGCGCGCGCATCGCGTAGACGTCGGCGCCGAAGAGGAAGTCGCTCACGCACATGTTGGGCGGAAGCTCGACCTCACCGCGCGGGGTGATCACCACCGCGTCGTCGTCGGGCCGGATGCGGCGGATGCGCCCGGCATCCCACCATCGGACGTGGAGGATGATCGGGCCGTCGTGGCCCTCGACCGACTCGATGATCTTGGGCGGGATGCCGGCGTATTCGTCGCGGAGCAGCTTCGCGAAGCGCTTGCGGGCGAGGTTGTCGGAGAGGACGTAGTTGCCCTCGCCGATGGTCTGGCCCTTGGCGTTGGTGGCCAGCGTCTCGTCGTTGGCCTTGGGCGGGGCGAGGTTCTCGGCCCGGCGTTCGTCGAAATACGGCTGGAGGTTGCACGCGTCGTCGAAGGTGACCTCCTTGCCGGGGACGGCGCTGTCGCGCCGCGATCGCACCGAGCACGAGGCCAGGACGACGCCGACCAGCCCGAGACCCACGAGGGCGACCGCCTTGCGGACACCCCTCCCATTCCCTCCCAGGAGACCCATGCCTCTTCTATATCATCACTCCAGGAAGACCTGCGTGATGAAGCCCTGGGGGCCGTTCTCCAGCCGAGCCGTGCAGAAGCGGAAGGCGCCCTGCCGGTCCCGGCAGCGGATCCAGAGGGCCACGAGGCTGTCCTCGAGGGCCCGGCTCGGGTTCAGCGGGATGGGCGGGCCTCCCTGGGCAGGTGTGAGCGAGAGCTCGCTGTGCATGCTCACCGTGCCCACCGGCCCCGACGGCGGCGTGGCCGTGGCGCGGAGCTGCACGATCCCGAGCTGTTGCTGCAGAGCGTAGGGGATCAGCTCGAAGAGGCGCTGGCCGAGGTCGGCGCGGGTGCTGCCCGTCGGCTCGGTCTCGTCCGGGTTGGTCGCCACGTGGCCGAGGGCGGGGCGCACGCTCGGCGACGAGGAAGTGCGCACGGGGACGGCGCTGGTGATCGACGTGCGGAGGGCGGGCATGCCCATCTGGCTCTCGCGGATCGCGCGCATGCTCGCCGAGGAGCGGCTCGCGGGCGGCCCGTCGAACAGCGCGAGCCAGCGCGTGTCGTTCGGGCCGACGATGCGCACCATCGCGTCGGCGCGCGCGATGGCCACCGCCACCGTCGCGAACTCCCAGGCCTCCTGCTCCGTGCCGAGGGTGTGCGCATCGATCGACAGCTCGTCGATGCCCCACTCGAGCCCCTGCTTGCGGACCGCGTCCAGCCGGCTCACGAGGCGCGGCTCGACGGTCGGGTCGGAGAAGCCCCAGATCCAGGTACCGGTGGCCGGGGTGAACGTGCCGATCACCTCGTAGGAGGGCGACCAGACGACCTGCTGGCCCCGCAGGAACGAGCAGTACCCCGTGGCTGGCTTGGGCTCGACGACGTCGCGCGGGTCGACGCGCTTGCCCATCTTGTGTTGCTTTCGCTGGACCTCGTCTTCGTAGGCCAGCACGAGCTTTCGGAACTTCTCGACCGAGGAGAGGGGCATCGCGCTCCGATCGTGTCACGAGAGTGGTGGATCCGGCCAAAGACTTGGCACGGCGGGTGGGATGGCCTGGTTCGGGGCAGAGCTTGCCGCCCGTCGGCAGAAGCGCCACCTCCCCTCCATGGCGCGCGAGGTCGGGCCCATCTGGGTGGCGGGTTTTCCGCCGGCCGAGGCCCGTCGGGCGGACGATGGCGCGTTGCGGCCCGACGGCGTGGCAGGGGTGGTCCGGGACCTCGGTGCGGCGGTGCGGGTGCTCGACCTGTTCGGCGAGGTGCTCGACGGTGGGGGGCGGCCCCCCCCGGAGGGCATCGCCCGCCTGCTCGTCGTCGAGGTGCTCGACCGGCCCGACCTCCTGCCGCGCGCGCTGAACCAGCTGCGCAAGGATCCTCACTTCGAGGGCACCTCGGTCCTCGCGGTGGTCGGCGAGCGCTCGATCGCGCGGCTCGATCCTGCCGCGGGGCACGACGACTTCCTCGTGTGGCCCGCGCCCTCGGCGGAGCTCTACGCGCGCATCCGGCAGATGGAGTGGCGCTCGAGCGCGTATGCGACGGACGAGGTCGTGAAGCTCGGCCCCCTCACCATCGACGTCGCGGCGCGCACGGTGTCGATCGCCGGCATCGGCCGCGACGCGGGGGCCATCGCGCTCACGGCGCGCGAGTTCTCGCTGCTGCACGCGCTCGCCTCGCGCCGCGGCCGCGTGCTGTCGCGCGAGACGCTGCTCGACGTGGTGTGGGGCGAGGACTACGACGGCGGCCAGAAGACCGTCGACGTGCACGTGCGGCGCCTCCGCGCGAAGCTCGGCGAGGCGCTGCCGCTCGAGACGATCCGCGGCGCGGGGTACGTGCTGCGCTAGCGGCGTGAACGCTTGTGGTGCCGCAAATGCGGCCCCTCCGGGGGCGGGGTGCTAGCGTTCGACCTGGCATGCGTCGTTCGTTCCTCGCGCCGTCCCTGTGCGTGCTGGCGCTCCTCTCCGGGATCGAAGGATGCCGGGCGAAGTCGTCGGCGCCCGACGCGGCCGCCGCGACGGCGTCGTCGGCCGAGGCGCGCGGCGACGAGGTGGTGGCGCACCCGCCCCCCGAGAAGTCGCCGATCAAGCGGCTGCGCAAGAGGCCGAGCGGCGGGCCACCGCGGCTGTCGTGCGCGGCCGCGCGCTCGCTCGTCGCCGACGTGCACGCGAAGCTCGCGGCCAAGGTCAGCCTCGGCGGCGCCGAGCAGGACGCGAAGGTCGACGGTCCGTTCGCCGATTCGATCCTCGACTGGGCCGATCCGCACGGCCTCTGGACCGCTTCGCCCGACACGCCGGTCGCTCCGCTCGTGCGCGCGCACACCGCCAAGCTGCGCGCGGTGCTCGAGGGCAAGGGCGACTGCGAGAAGGAGCTCGCGCCGATCGGCGAGTCCCTCGCGGGCTGGATGACCACGCTGCGCACCGAGTGGGTGGCCGGCGCGGCGGACGCTGCGGCGATCGACGTGCCCGTCGCCGCGAGCGACGCCGCGTTCGACGACGGCCCCGTGAAGACCCCGGCCAAGAAGCTCGCGCGCGTGCTCGCGCAGCGCGCCGCCGCGGTGCAGAAGGGGCACCCCGAGCTCGCGGGCGTGGTCAGCTCGGCCCGCGACCGCTGGTTGCCGGTGCTCTCGAAGGAGGCCTGGGGCGAGGTCGTCCTCTCGGCGGCGGTGCGTGCGTACATCCCGCTGCTCGATCCGCACGGCGCGTGGGCGCCGGCCGAGGAGTCGTCGTCGCTCTACGACCGCGACCTCGAGATCGCGCCACCCGGTCGCCTGTGGACCACGGCCACGCGCACCGCGCTCGGCACGCGCATCGAGACCGGCGCGCACAAGCCGCTCCTCGACAAGGACGTGGTGGTCTCGGTCGACGGGCTGCCGCTCGCCGGGCTGTCGGCCGAGGCGATCGACCAGCTCTCCGAGAGCCCCGACGGCACCGCCGAGCCGCGTTCGGTGCGGGTGCTGCGCAAGACCAAGGACGGTGGGCTCGGCCTCGTCGAGCTCTCGGTGGCGAGCGCGCTCGCCGACGAGGCCGCCGCGCCCGCGGGGCTCCACACCGCGCTCGTGCCGTACGGCGCCACGAGCGCGCTCGTGATCCGCCTCGACGACGTGCCCGACGCGCTCGGTGAGGAGCTCGCGCGCGCCATCGGCAAGGCGCGCGGCGAGGCGGAGATCTCGGGCATCGTGCTCGATCTGCGCGGCAACGGCGGCGGCTCGATCGACGGCGCGAGCGGCGCGCTCGGCGTGTTCCTGCCCGGGGCGCCGCTGTTCCCCCTCAAGCACCGCGACGGCACGATCGAGACCGAGCGCGCGACCGAGCCGCCGATGGAGGACCGCTGGACGGGCCCGGTGGTGGCGCTCGTCGACGGCGGCACCGCGAGCGCGGCCGAGATGATCGCGGGGGCGCTGAAGGCCTACCGCCGCGGCCTCGTGGTCGGTGCGCGCACCTACGGCAAGGGCTGCGCGCAGGAATACGTGGACGACGTCACGGGGGTCGGCGTGCTCCGCATGACCACGCTGCTCTTCGCGCTGCCCGACGGCACGCCGGTGCAGCGCGTGGGCATCGAGCCGAGCGTGACCTGGGCGCTGCCGTCCCCGCTCAAGGAGCGGGAGGCGGATCTGCCGCGGTCGCCGCCCACCTGGATCGGGCCGGACGTGCGCGACCACAAGCGCGTCTCCGAGGTGCCGTGGGCCACGGTCGCCAACGTCGGGCCGTGCAGCGACGAGGTGGTGTGCCGGGCGCTCGCCCTGGTGGGCAAGGGCAAGGCGATCGCGAAGCGGTAGCGCGCGAGGTGGTGGACGAGTGCACGCTGGACGTCCGGCGGCGAGGGGCGCGCCCGGCCGGCAGGCTGGCAGATACACTCGGGATCCGATGTACTGGAAGTCCTACGCCCTCGCCCTGTCCGTCCCCGCGATCGTGTGCGTGGCCAGCGTCGCGCAGGCCGCCGGCCCCGCGACCGCCTTCGTGAAGACGAAGTGCGAGACGGTCACCAAGCTGCTCGCCGAGAAGCCGTCGCCCGAGCGAGAGAAGAAGCTCGACGCCGAGTTCGTGGGCTTCCTCGACTACGACGGCATGGCGAAGGCGGTGCTCGGCGAGGAGGCCCAGAAGCAGAGCCCGACCGAGGTGGCGCGGTTCAGCGCGACCCTCAAGCAGCTCCTGCAGCTCAGCTTCAAGAACCGCCTCAGCGACCTCTCGAGCTACCAGATCACGTACGACGCGGAGGTCACGGAGGGGAGCGACGTCGTGGTGCAGACCACGGCCAGGAACGGCAAGGACAAGAAGGCCATCGAGTTCGCCATCGACTACACGGTCCGCAAGAAGGGCGCGGACTGGGTGGTGGTGGACGTCGCGGTCGACAAGGCGTCGTGGGTGCAGGGCCGCAAGAAGGACCTCGCGCGCGGCTTCCAGAAGGACGGCTGGGGCAAGACGGTCAAGAAGCTCGAGGACAAGCTCGCGAGCGAGAAGGCCGCCGCCGCGAAGCCCTGACACTGGTCCGTTCACCGACGTTGGTGAACGCATTCACGGGCGTCGGTGAATCCGATCGCCAGGGACACCAAGGCGTTCGACTCCGCCTTGTGCCAGCGTGTGCCCGTTCCTTCGCGAGAATTCTCCGGCGCGGAGCCTCGTGCCACGGGTCGGACGCTGGCCGGGTGCTTGCTAGAGCCGGGCGCGATGCGTTGCCTCGCCCCCTTCGCCCTCGCCCTCGTCCTCACCGCGTGTGGCTCGTCCTCGACCCCTGCCGCCGAGACGGACAGCGGCGTCGACATCCCCGACGTCGGGACCCTGCCGCGCGTGAGCAGTCAGGACGTGTCCATCCTCTTCCCGCTCGGCACGCGCCTCGAGGCGCTCCCCACGGCCGACGGGATCCTCTCGCGGGACGCGTTCGCGAAGGTGCCCGCGGCGCTCGATGCGCGGCAGATCCCCGGCGATCCGTACGCCGCGCTGCGCATCGTGGCCGTGCGCCTGGACCCCTGCTTCGGCGTGCTGGCGGGTGCGACCGAGGGCTGCCGTCCGCAGGTGCGCGTGGTCCTCCAGCAGCTGCGCGTGGAGGCGGGCCAGGTCGTGGCCGACGACGGCGCGGTGCACGCGTTCTTCGACCTCGGGCGCGAGGAGCTCGTCGCGTTCGCGAAGGACGTCGTCGCCCTCGGCAAGCTGAACGGCGGCGTCACGCCGGGCCCGCTCGGCGTGCACCCGATCCTCGAGAAGCAGGGCGCCGACGGGGCGTTCGGCAAGGCGTTCGTCGCGCGCCTGCGCGCGGTGACGCGGCCCGAGAAGCTGCGGCGGATGACGTTCTTCGTCCGCACCGCGGCCCGCGCTTCGACCTGGAATTTCGGGGTGTTCGACGGCGCGGCCCTCACCCGCGCCACCGTCTTCGGCACGTCGGCCAGCGAGGTGACGCTGACCGCCATGGTCGGCGAGGGGCCCATGGGGGCGCGTACGCCGGCGACCACCTCCGCGGACGACCCGATGTTGCTCGCCAACGTGTCGACGGCCGACGCCGCCTCGCCCGCCGATCGCGCGAAGGCCTTCGCCGCCGCGCTCCGCGTGGAGAACCCGAAGAAGCACACCCCCGACACGGTGGACTGCGTGAGCTGCCACGTCGCCGAGGTGGCCAGGCGCATCGGCGAGGCGCGCTTCGGCCTGTCCGCGGCGGGGCACGTCGACGCCTTCGTGACCTCGGCCGACACGAGCAAGGTCGGGACGACGGTCACGCCGTCGCTCGAGAACGTGCACGCGTTCGGCTGGCTCGGTCGCGACGTCGGCATCTCGCAGCGCACCGCGTTCGAGAGCGCCCTCGCCGCCCAGGCCCTGGACGCGATGGTGCGCTAGCGCTCGCGGGCGAGGCGGCGGGCGAGGGAGATCGCGCGCTCTCGCGCGGTGGCGAGCCAGCGCTGGCGCTCCTCGAGGGTCGTGAGCTTGAGGCGCGCGAGGTAGTGCCGCCGCACGGGCGCGAAGCCGCAGTAGCGGAACACCGTGAAGTAGTTGGAAAACCAGCCCGGATCGAGGAGCGCGACCAGCGCGGGAGAGTCGAGCGTGTAGAAGAAGTGCGCCTCCTTGCCGCGCATGAGCCCGCGCGGGAACACGGCGGTCTTCGGGCGATCCTGGAACGAATACGTGAGACCCGAGACGAACGTGCGATCGAGGTACCCCTTGAGCATCGCGGGGAAGCCACCCCACCAGACGGGGTGGACGAACACCATCGCGTCGCACGCGGCGATCTGCTCGCGGTACCGGCGGGTGTACTCGACCTTGTCGAGGTCGCGCCGCCGCCGCTCCTCGTCGACGACCAGCACCGGGTCGAAGCCCTCGGCGTAGAGGTCGAGCACCTGTGCTTCGCAGCCGCCCTCGGCGAGCCCGGCGCGCACGGCCTCGAGCACGGCGTGGGTGTAGCTCTTGGGGTTGGGGTGGCAGTAGACGACGAGGACCGTGGGGTTCATCCAGCCTCTCAGCAGCGCTCACGGATCCAGCGGATCCCTCGCGTCGGCGTACATCACCAGCGTGGACGGCACGAAGCAGGTGTCGAACGACGAGAGGCCGCCGAACGCCCTCCACGGCACGTACCCGAGCTCGTCCTGACAGCGCTTGGTGAAGCCGGTCCCGCTCATGTACAGCGTCTGCCCGAGGTCGGTCGTGACGAGCAGCGGTCGGTCCGCGGGCACGCCAGCGCGCAGTAGGATGCGGCCGACGTTGCGCAGGTTGGTGGTGGTGTGCCGTGCGTGCGGATCCACCAAGATGGCCGACTCGGGGACGCCCTGCGCGCGCAGGTACTTCTTCATCTCGATCGCCTCGGAGTACGGCGTGCGGTCGGGGTGCACGTGCCCTCCGGACAGGACGATCAGCGGGGCGAGCTTCTTGTCGAACCGCGCGCGCGCGTAGTCGCAGCGCAGGCGACCGCCCTCGCTGAGCGGCGTGTCGAGGGTGACGGGGCCGAGGCCAGGCACGAGGATCGCCGCGAACGGGAAGGCCTTCCAGTCGATCGTCGCGAGCGCGGCGAGGGCCTTCTGGTTCTCGCCCGTGACGAGCGGCTCGTAGCGGGTCGCCTCGTCGCGCTTGGCGGCGACGAGGCCGCGCGTGAGCACCTCGACCAGCGGCTCGTGCAGGCGCGCCTTGCCGACGGGCAGCGCATCCGCGGCGGTCTTGGCGACCGCGGGCGTCGCGTAGCCGCCGAGCGCCGCGGTGGCCGCGACGAGCGCGTCGGCGTACGCGGCGCGGAGGAACTCGGCGTCGGGCTTGGTCGCGAAGCGCGCTGCCACACCGGCCTTGCGGATCGCCGTCGCCACGGTGGGCGCCTCCGCGCCGAGCGCGTCGACGATCGCCGCCGCGGTCGCGGAGGCCTCGTCGGCCGTGAAGCCCACCTTGGAGACCACGCACGGCGCGTCGGCGCACGCGGTCGCCGCCCGCAGGCGCGCGTCGCGATCGGTGGCGAGCGCGGCGACCGCGGCGACGTCGTGCACCTTCCGATCGCCGACGTCGGCGAGGAGCGGGAACACCTTGTCGGCGAGGACGCCGTGCGAGGGCAGGGTGGCGCGCGCGAACCCGGTGTCGAGGTCGGCGACGGCGGGTGGGCACTTCGCGGGATCGAGGGGCGGCACCACGATCGGCGCGTCCTCGGGCTCGGTCGTGTCTTCGCCCGCGTCGACGACCACCGGCGTGGACACTGGCTCGCTGCTGCACCCGAGGGCCCCGAGGAGGAGCAGCCACGCGACCGAACGCATCGCGCCATGCTGTCACGCGTGGCGCGAGGCAACCAGCCGCTATCGCGCGCGCATCTTGTTGTTCTTCGCCTCGTGGGTCACCTCGGCGAGCCCGAGGGCCTCGAGGAGCGGGGGAAGGTACATGCCGAAGCGGCCGCGGAGGCCCTTCTTGAGGCCATAGAAGCCGCCGATCGGGTTGGTCGCGGCGCGGCCCCAGGCCTCGACGGTGCCCGCCTTGGCGTCCTTCTGCTCGTCGGCGCTGCCGAGCTCCATCCAGTCGCCGTGGGCCTTCAGCATCGCGTGCAGGTCCGCGATGCAGCGGGGATCGTAGTGCAGCACCGTCTTGCCGACGGTGCACACGAGCAGCTCGCGGCCGCCGATCTCCTCGAGGTGCATCGTGTAGTCCGCGCTCAGCGGCGGGGTCTTGAGGGCGCGCGGCTTGGCCTTGGTGCCGACGTCGTATTTCACGAGGGGTCTCCTTCTCGGGACTCGGCCCGCAGTTTCAGGTCACTGGCGAAGCGGTCGAACGACGCGTCGAACGACGGGATCATCCGCGCGAAGAGGGGGAAGAACGGGCCGCCGATCTTCTCGTGCATGGAGAAGGTCACGACCCCGGGCTCTTTCTGCTCCAGCGCGTAGGTGCGTCGCCCCATGGCGTCGCCCCACACGAGGCGCTCGGGTGCCTGGAACTCGCGCACGGTCAGCTCGAACGTGCGCTCGGGGGCCATGGTCGACCGCAGCGCGATCTTCTTGCCGAGCGCGATGTCGCCCTCGATCGAGAGGACCGTGGTGTTCCACGACGGGTAGCCGGCGGCGTCGGTGAGCAACGACCAGATCGCCTCTCTGTCGGCGCGGATGTCGATCGAGACCTCGGTCTCCCGGGAGAAGATGCGCTTGGTGGTCGTGGCTTTCATGGGACTCGCAACGTCGCCTCACCCGCGGCGTGGGTCTTGTACGAATTGGACCACGTTGGGGCTGAAGTCGGCCGGACCGTCGGCCGGGAAGTAGCCGACCTGGGCCTTCGGGGCGACGCCCGCGTAGGTCTTGAAGTCGCGGACGAAGTGCGGCTGATCGTAGTAGCCGCAGGCTGCGCCCACGGCGGCGAGGGTGCACCCCGGGTCGGTCCGCAGCAGGGAGAGGGCCTGCTGGAAGCGCACGATGCGGGCGAACGTCTTGGGCGTGAAGCCCACGTGGCTGCGGAACAGCCGATCGAGCTGGCGGATGTTGATGCGACCCGCTTCGCAGAGCTCGTCCATGCGGACGCGGCCTCCCTCGGCCTCGATCCGCGCCTTGAGGAGCTGCACGGTCTCCTTGGCCGGGGTGAGCTGGAGTCGACGACCGAGGTAGGCGTCGAGGATCTGGGTCTTCTCGGCGGTGCCGTTCGCGTGCCGGAGCGCCTCCTCGACCGGGAGGACGTCCACCCCGAACACCTGATCGATCGGGACGACCCGATCGGTCCAGTGCACGATGGGGAGCGACACGAACGGAGACAGGCCCGCGGTGTGGAAGCGGACGCCGACGATGTCGACGGCACCCTGCTGGGCGATCTGGATGGGGCGGCTGCGCTGGGCGTCGAGGTTCGAGGCCTGCTGCAGCCGTGGGCGCTCGCCGAGGACCGTGCGTGTGTAGGGGACGCCGAAGTTGAAGACCAGGTCCGCGCGCGCATCGACGTACACGTCGACCCGCAGGTCGAACGGCGTGGTCTCCGTGGCGGAGACGAACCAGTAGTGCTCGATGTACGGCGCGAGGTGGGCGGCGGGCTTGCTGAGCTGGTACACGGGGCGAGGCGAGCTTACCGCGCGTCGCCGAGCTCCGGGCAGGCGTTCGCCAATCCGGCGGCGCGCGCCCTCGTGACGCCGACGGCGTAGGCCAGCGCGAACGCGTAGCCCACCACCACCGAGGGGGCGATGGTGCGGAGCAACTCCGGGGTGCCGAGGAGCCGGTTCACCGCGGCGTGGAAGCAGGCCGTCGCGGTCGCCGCGAGGAGGGCCGCGCTCGTCGCGCCGAGTCGCCGCGAGAGCAGCTCGACGAGGCCACCGATGAGTAGGGTCGTCGTCGCGCTCGACAGGCCCTGGCCGAGCAGCGCGCGCCCCGCCACCCAGGTGCCGTGCGCGTGGTTGGCGAAGGCGGCCCAGCAGCCGTAGACGACGAACGCCGCCAGGGAGAGCCGCGCGAGGCGACGGCTCACGACGGTCGCGCCCGCCGCAGCGCACGCCGCGCGTACACGGAGAGGTTCGTGAGATCGGCGACCGCGATGCAGCCGAGCGAGTCCCCGCGCGCCTGGTGCGGGTTGCGCGCGCGGTAGAATGAGGCGTCGGGGTCGTCCTGCTCTTCGCGCGCGATCCCGGTGAGGTAGCGCACCTCGCCGCTGCGCCGCACGACACCCGCCTCCGCGTCCCAGCCCTCGGTGCCGAGCACCTCGTGGGTCCGGCGCAGGATCGCCTCGACGTGCGGGGGCGTCGGGGCGCGCCGGTTGGGGTACGCCGACTGCGACGTCTTGAGCATGTGCAGGTAGGAGTCGAGGGTCGACGCGGTGAACACCCAGTACACCGGGCGGGTCGGTCGCCGCAGGCGCGCCCGCAGCCACGCCCAGACGCCGACGCGCTGGACGAAGCCCTGCCGGCGATGCGTCTCCTCGACGAACGCCCACCGCGTGTAGATGGCGAGGTGCTCGCGCCCCTCGTGGTGGACCGGCACGTACTCGAGGGCGGCGAAGCCCCGGACGTCGCGCTGGCCCGCGGCGAGCAGCCAGAGCTCGTGGCTGCGGCGCAGGCCGTACTCGAACGAGTCGCGGGACCGCTGCACGAAGCCCGAGTGGAAGTCGTAGAGCGCCTCGGTGGTGGTCCGGTCGAGGCGCTGGGGATCGAGGCGGCAGATGCGAGCGTCCATCCACCCATCGGACGCCCGAGGAGACGTTTCGTTTCCTACGCGAGCTCCTTGACGGAGCGCACGAAGACTCGTGCTCGACCTCGTCGAGCATCAATCCTCCACGGGCGCGATGTCCTTCTCGCCGCAGAGCTCGGCGCCGTCGCCGATGACCACCGTGTACCAGATGCCGTTCTTCGGCGTGCGCGGCCGGTGCTCGAAGAAGTCGAGGAACTCCTTGGCGTTCGGGATCACCTTCGCGTCGACCGCCGCGTCGAGGTCGGCGTAGATGGCGTCGATCGCGCCGAGGAACCCGAAGCGGGGCTCGAGCACCACCTGGCCGAGCGCGTACTTGGGCACCTTGGGGTTGCGCGCGAGCTGCCGTACCCGGGTGGCGTCGCGGCCCTTGAGCAACCGGAGCTGCTCGGCCTTGCTGTACGTCTCCTTGGGGGGACGCTTGGTCGCCTTCTTCTTCGCGCTCTTCTTCGCTGCGCTCTTCTTCGCCGCCATGGCCTCGAGGATAGATCCGCTCAGGCGCCGGCGCGACCGCCGTCGAGCTCGAAGCACCCGCACTGCGCGAGGGGGCCGCCGCACCGCGGGCACTCCTCGATCTCGCAGCCGATCTCGTGCTCGTCGAAGAAGTAGACGCCGCACCCAGGGCAGGGCGACTCCTCGCGGTCGCGCTCCTCGCCGAACAAGAGCCGCGTCCACTCGCGGCCGTAGCCGACGAGCGCGCTCACAGCGCGAGGATCCTCACGAGGTCCTCGCCGGCGGGGCCCTTCTTGACCACCACGCGGACCTTGCCACAGGTGAGCGTGCGGGCATCGTCGGCCTCCTCGGTCGTGCAGTCCTCGCCGACGTGCTTGCGCACGATGCTCTCGATGCGGTTCTTGGCGCGCATCAGCGCCTCGGTCTGCACCGCGGGGTCGGTCTTCTCGACGGCGCGCACCTCCGCGCCCTCGAGCCAGTACACGAAGCCGTACCGCGGCAGCACCATCGAGATGGCGACGACGAGGCCGGCCGCCGTCTCCATGCGCACCTCGAGGCCGACCTTGCGGTCGAGCGGCGGGTTCGCCTCGGGCACCGCGTAGCCGAACGTGTACCGCTTGCTGCAGCCCTCCGGGTCGCACTGGGCCTCGGGCGGGTCGTGGAAGAACGGCTCGGCGAACTGACCGTCGTTCTTCTCGAGGGTCGCGCGGTCGACCCGGTAGGCGCTGAGCTTCACGGCCTTCTGGGTCCACGCCTCGATCGTCTCGCCGAGCGCCTTGCGCGCGGCGTCGGCCTTCTTGCGCGCGTCCTCGAGCGCCTTCTTCTCGCGGGCGGGGCCCTCGATCTGCTCTTTATCCCAGGCCGCGACGAGCCGGCGCTCCTCCTCGGCGTGGGGGCCCTGCGGCAGGAGCTCGAGGTAGGCGCGCGCGCCGCCGATGGTGTGGCCCGCGGACTCGAAGAAGCGGAGCTCGGCGGGGCCGAACCAGGCGGCGACCTCGGCGCGGTACTCGCCGAGCGGGTGGGCGGCGAGGTAGGCCGAGGCGGCGGAGAGGCGCGCGCCGTAGGCGTCGGCCAGCTTGTACTTGCGGTAGGCGGCGTAGTCGGCGGTGGGCGCGAGCGCGTTCTGCGTCGGCACGCAGGCGACGACCAGGGCGGCCACCACCGCGAGATGCAGGGACCTCATTGCGCGGCCTCGGCGGGGCAGAAATCGCACTCGGGCGGCACGATCGGGCTCGAGGCCACGACGTCGGCGAACACATCGCACGAGAGCGCCTCGATGGCGCGCAGGCACACCTCGCCGTCGTGGACGAGCGGGCGGCACCCGGCGGGGAAGGTCTGCGGGACCTTGGTCTTCAGGTCGCACGCGCGGCGGCAGCCGGCGAGGGTCTCGAGCCCGCACGCGCGACACTGCATGCACTCGCTCTCGAGACGCGCGGTGAAGAACTTCTCGGGGCCGAGCGCGTCGGCCTGCTCGTTGCAACCGCCGACGTCGCCGACGGTGGGCGCCGCGGCGAGCACCGAGAGGACCATGACGAGACCGAGGCGAGAGCGATCGATCACGGCAACCTCTCCCACTCGTAGACCACGCCGAGCTGGCCCGACAGCACCGGGTAGATCGTGCGGTTCTTGTCGTCGATGGCCGCGCCGCCGAACACCGAGCCTACGAGCTCTGCGCGGACGCCCACGCCGGCGCGCACGTAGAACGTGCCGGCGAGGCCGAGCTCGAAGCCCGCGGTGGCCTCCGGGTTCAGCACGAGCGGGATGCCGAGGCGCGCGTGCCCACCCCACGTGGTGCCGCGGCGGGCGAACACGTAGCTCGGGGTGAGCACGTGCTGGCCGACGCCCGAGAGCGCCGCGTCCCACCGGAGGAGCGCGCCGTGCTGGAAGCCGAACGGGTCACCGAACAGGATGCCCGCGCCGAGCGAGGAGTACGGCGCGGTGCGCGACACCGATTCGGCGTTGCTGCCGAGGATGGTGGCGAGGCGGTAGGGGTTGTTGAAGCGGAGCCCGATACCGACGCCGGCGTCGGTGAAGGCGCGGAAGAACAGGGGCCGCGGGGCCTCGTCGGGGGCGTCCTTCACGTTGGCCGCGCGCGCCTCGCCGCCGAGAGCCAGCGACAGCCCGACGAGCGCGGCGGCGGCGGCGACGGCGGGGCGCGCGGGCATCGAACCCCGAGGGATACCTCAAGACGGGCGGCGACGCAGGATGGAAAGCAGCGCCGCGGCCGCGCTCGACGGCGGCACGTCGCGCGCGGTGACCGCCGCGACGACGCGACGGGGACGCCTCGGCAGCCCGACCAGGGGGCGGACCGCCAGCCGACCAGCGCGCACGTCCGCGACGAGCGCCATGGCCGGCAACACCGAGACGCCGAAGCCCAGCGCGACGAGGCGCCCGAGCACCTCGACGCTGGTCGACTCCATGGCCACCGTGGGGGAGAGGCCCCTCTCTGCGAAGGCGCCGTCGAGGTGGGCGCGGGCTCCGGTGGCGCGGTCGAGCAGGAGGAGCGGGTGCTCCGCGAGGCGCCCGAGGGGGATGCGCTGGAGCTCGGCGAGCGGGTGGTCGACGGGGCACGCGACGACCTCCTCGAACGGCGCGAGGGGCGTGAAGGCGAGCCGCTCCTCGGGCGGACGACCCCCGAATCGCAGCCCGGGCGGGAGGGGCAGCGTGACGACCCCGAGGTCGAGGACCCCCTCCGCCACGCGCGCGGCGACCGCAGGCGACGGGCGGTTGTCGAGGGAGAGCTCGACGCCAGGGTGGCGGCGGCGCATCTCGGCGAGCGCCGGCGGGAGGAAGTGGCACGCCAGGGTGTCGCTGGCCCCGAGCGAGAGCGTGCCGGCCCGCAGCGCACCGAGGGCCGCGACCGCGTCGCGGGCCTGCGCGAGGGCGGCGAGGGCGCGCTCGGCGTGGGGCAGCAGCGTGCGCGCCGCGTGGGTGGGCACGCTGGCGCGACCGGCCCGGACGAACAGCGGCTGGCCGAGCGCGCGCTCGAGCTTGCGGATGGCCTGGCTCACCGCGGACTGGGCCCGCCCGAGTCGCCGCGCCGCGCTCGAGAACCCGCCCGCGCGGGTGACCTGCACGAAGACGAAGATCGCCTCGGCGTCGAGAACGGGGGGCTGACCATCCATCGTGGTTCGCGATGGATCCTATCAGGAATCATCCCCTTGTCGCATGGGTGCCGAAGGGGGAGGGTGCGGCATGCTCGTCCTCCGTGGTGGCCCCGCCTTCACCGCCGCGCGCCTCGCGCGCCGCCTCCGTGCCCTCTCCGCGAAGAACCCGCGGGTCACCGGCGGCACCGCGCGCCACGTGTATTTCGTCGACGTGGCGCGGGCGCTGACCGAAGGCGAGCGGGCCGCGCTCGACCGGCTCCTCTCGCCCGACCCGGCCGACGATGCAGAGGGCCGCCTCTTCGTCGTGACCCCGCGCCTCGGCACCGTCTCGCCGTGGTCGACCAAGGCGACCGACATCGCGCGGAGCTGCGGCCTCGGCGACGTCGTCCGGCGCATCGAGCGAGGCACCGCCTACGTCCTGGGCGGCGTGGTCGACGACGCCCCGGGGCTCGCGGCCGACCTGCACGACCGCATGACCGAGTCGGTGCTCGACGCGCTCGCCGAGGGCGAGAAGCTCTTCGCGCACGACGCCCCGAAGCCGCTCCGCCGCGTGCGCCGGGGTGGCATCGCCGCCGAGAACCAGGCGCTCGGCCTGGCCCTCGACCCCGACGAGGTCACCTACCTCGAGCAGACCTTCGCGACGCTCGGCCGCGACCCGAGCGACGTCGAGCTGATGATGTTCGCGCAGGCGAACAGCGAGCACTGCCGGCACAAGATCTTCAACGCGGCGGTCACCCTCGACGGCGTGCGCATGGAGCGGTCGCTGTTCCAGATGATCCGCGTCACGACGGCGCGGTCTCCGGGCGGCGTGCTCTCCGCCTACAAGGACAACGCGGCCGTGGTGGAGGGGGCCGTGGGCGGGCGCTTCTTCCCGGACCCGGAGACCCACGAGTACCGCGCGGTGCGCGAGCCCGTGCACCTGCTCATGAAGGTCGAGACCCACAACCACCCGACCGCGATCTCGCCGTTCCCCGGCGCGGCGACCGGCGCGGGCGGCGAGATCCGCGACGAGGGCGCGACGGGTCGGGGCGCCAAGCCCAAGGCCGGCCTCACCGGGTTCGCCGTCTCGAACCTCGAGCTCCCGGGCGCCGTGCGACCGTGGGAGGTGCACCACGGCAAGCCGAACCGCATCGCCTCCGCGCTCTCGATCATGATCGAGGGGCCCCTCGGCGGCGCCGCGTTCAACAACGAGTTCGGTCGCCCGAACCTCACCGGATACTTCCGCACCTTCGAGCTGGACGTCGCGGGCTCGATCTACGGCTACCACAAGCCGATCATGCTCGCGGGCGGGCTCGGCAACGTCCGCGCGTGCCACGTGTCGAAGGGCGAGATCCCCGTCGGCGCGCCCATCGTGGTGCTCGGCGGCCCGGCCATGCTGATCGGCCTCGGCGGCGGCGCGGCGAGCAGCGTCGCCTCGGGCGCGTCGGCCGAGGACCTGGATTTCGCCTCGGTGCAGCGCGACAACGCCGAGATGCAGCGCCGCTGCCAGGAGGTCATCGACCGCTGCTGGGCGCGCGGCGACGAGACCCCGATCGTGTCGATCCACGACGTCGGCGCGGGCGGTCTCTCCAACGCGCTGCCCGAGCTGGTCCACGAGAGCAAGCGCGGCGCCCACTTCGACCTGCGCAAGGTGCCGAGCGACGAGCCGGGCATGTCCCCGCGCGAGATCTGGTGCAACGAGGCGCAGGAGCGCTACGTGCTCGCCCTCGATCCCGCGCGCCTCGCGGTGTTCGAGGAGATCTGCCGTCGCGAGCGGTGCCCCTACGCGGTGCTCGGGCACGCGACCGCCGACGGGCGCCTCGTCGTCGTCGATCCGCGGCTCGGCGACACGCCGGTCGACATGCCGCTCGAGGCCTTGCTCGGCAAGCCGCCGCGCATGGAGCGCATCGCGACCACGCTGCCGGGGCTCGGCGCCCCGCTCGATCGCGGCGGGATCTCGGTGCGCGACGCGGCGCTGCGCGTGCTGCGCTTGCCGACCGTCGCCGACAAGACGTTCCTGATCACCATCGGCGATCGCTCGGTCACCGGCCTCGTCGCGCGGGATCAGATGGTCGGCCCCTGGCAGGTGCCGGTCGCCGACTGCGCGGTGACCACGACGGCCTTCGACGTGACCACGGGTGAGGCGATGGCGATCGGCGAGCGGCCGCCGCTCGCGCTGCTGGACGCGGCGGCCTCGGCCCGCATGGCCGTCGCGGAGTCGCTGACCAACCTCGCGGCGGCGCGGCCGGCGCGGCTCTCCGACGTGCGGCTCTCGTGCAACTGGATGGCCGCGGCCGGGCAGCCCGGCGAGGACGCGCGGCTCTACGCGGCGGTGCGCGCGGTCGGCGAGGAGCTGTGCCCCGCGCTCG
Source organism: Myxococcales bacterium (assembly GCA_016794445.1). Lineage (GTDB taxonomy): Bacteria > Myxococcota_A > Polyangia > Polyangiales > JADJMO01 > JADJMO01. Next base: position 5,265 of record JAEUKC010000272.1, on the reverse strand, counting down.
GGATCGCGGTGCCGGTCGGCAAGGACTCGATGTCCATGCGCACGGTGTGGGACGGCAAGAAGGTGGTCGCGCCCCTGTCGCTGGTCGTGACCGCGTTCGCGCCGGTGCCCGACGTGCGGCGCACCCTGACGCCCGCGCTCCGGACGGACATGGGCGACACCGCGCTGCTCCTCGTCGACGTCGGCGGCCAGCAGCGCCTCGGCGGGTCGGCGCTCGCGCAGGTGCTCGGGCAGGTCGGCGAAGGGGCGCCCGATCTCGACGACCCGGCGCGGCTGCTGGCGTTCTTCGCGGGGCTCGAGGCCGCCGGCGATCGGTTGCTCGCCTACCACGACCGCTCCGACGGCGGGCTCTTCGTGACCCTGGTCGAGATGGCCTTCGCGGGCGGCACGGGGATCTCCGTCGACGTCGCCGAGCTCGGTGCAGATGCGCTCGCCGCGCTGTTCAACGAGGAGCTCGGCGCGGTGGTGCAGGTGCGCGCGGCGGACGAGGCCGCGGTGCGGGCGGCGTTCGCGGGGCTCGCGGTGCACCGGCTCGGCGCGCCGGTCGGCGACCGCATCGTCGTGCGGCGGGGCGACGAGGTGTTGATCGACGAGACGCGCACGCTCCTCCGGGGCGCGTGGTCCGAGACCACGCACGCGCTCCAGGCGCTGCGCGACGACCCGACGTGCGCCGACGAGGAGCAGGCCGCGCGCCTCGACGGCGCCGATCCGGGTCTCACGATGCTCGCGACCTACGACGTCGACGCCGACGTGGCCGCGCCGTTCGTCGCGCGCGGGGTGCGGCCCCGCATGGCGATCCTGCGCGAGCAGGGGGTGAACGGGCAGATCGAGATGGCCGCCGCGTTCGACCGCGCGGGGTTCGCCTGCGTCGACGTGCACACGAGCGACGTGATCGAAGGGCGCGTCGATCTGACCGACTTCAAGGGGCTCGCGGCGTGCGGCGGGTTCTCCTATGGCGACGTGCTCGGCGCGGGGCAGGGGTGGGCCAAGAGCATCCTCCTGCACCCCCGCGCGCGCGACGTGTTCGCGGCGTTCTTCGCGCGACCCGACACGTTCACCCTCGGGGTGTGCAACGGCTGCCAGATGATGAGCGTGCTCGGCGAGATCGTGCCGGGCGGCGAGCGCTTCCCCCGGTTCTCGCGCAACCGCAGCGAGCAGTTCGAGGCGCGCCTCTCGCGCGTCGAGATCCTGCCGTCGCCGTCGGTGCTGCTCGCGGGGATGGCCGGGTCGCTCCTGCCGATCGCGGTCGCGCACGGCGAGGGGCGCGTCGAGGCGCGGCCGGGGCAGAGCCTCGACGCCCTCGCCGCGGACAAGCTGGTCGCGGCGCGCTACGTCGACAACCACGGCCGGGCCGCGGAGAAGTACCCCGCGAACCCGAACGGGTCGCCGGGGGCGATCACGGCGGTCACCACGCCCGATGGGCGCGTCACGATCCTGATGCCGCACCCCGAGCGCGTGTTCCGCGCCGTACAGCTGTCGTACCGGCCCGCAGGGCTCGAGGGCGAGGACGGGCCGTGGATGCGTCTCTTCCGCAACGCCCGCGTGTTCGTGGGTTAGTCGGCGTACGAGAGATCGCCGGCGAGCACGCGGCGCACGAGGTCGGGCACGACCACCTCCTCCTCGCACAGCGCGAGGGGGTGGTGGATCGGGCCGATCGCGCAGGTGAGGAAGCGGCGCGCGTCGTCGCCGTAGAGCTGCGCGTGGCCGTCGTCGGTGACGGCGAAGCCCGCGGGCTCGCCGCCGATCGGGTGCAGCGCGAACAGCCGTCGAGCGCCCGCGCGCACGAGCACCACGCCGTCGTCACCCGCGGAGGCGAGGCGGCCTTCGGGCGAGAACGCGAGGGCGCGGACGCCGCGGGGGTGGACCTTGTCGGCGGCGAGCGCGGTGTGGTCCACGAGGTTCCAGAGGCGCACGAGGCCGTCGTCGCCGCCCGACGCGAGCCAGCCCTTGATCGGATCGACCGCGAGCGCGCGCACCGCATCGCCGTGGCCGAAGAGGTCGTGCGCGTGCGCGTAGCCCGCGTCGAACAGGGTGATGGCGCCGCTCGCGTGGCCGGCGGCGAGGCCACCCCCGGGGAGGGGTGCGAGGGCGTGGGTCGGCGTCGTGACGGGCCAGGGCTCGGAGACGCCGACGTCGCTCGCGGTGACGTAGGTGCCCCCCGCGAGCGTGAGCGCCGTCAGCGGGTGCTTGTCGGCGCGCACCACGATCGGCTTCTTGCCCGGCGGATAGCGCACGAGCCAGCCGTCGCGACCGACGGAGAGGGGCTCGCCGGTCCCGGTGAACGCGACCGCCGTGACGGCGCCCTTGTGTCGCCCGATCTTGCCGAGCGCGGTGCCCGCGACGGGATCCCAGAGGCGCACCGCGTCGTCCTCGCCGCCCGAGACCAGGCGCTTGCCGTCGGCGGAGAAGGCGACCGCGAGCACCCCGAGCACGTGGCCCTCGAGCGTCGTGAGCGACGCGCCGCCCGGCGAGAGGACGCGCACCGACGCGTCGGCCGAGGCGACCGCGAGCGTGCCGTCCGATGTTTGAGCGAGTCCATGGATCGGCGCCACGTGGTCGGTGACGAGGCCGAGGTGGGCTCCGGTCCACGGGCTCCAGGTGACCGCCGTGCGGTCCGACGACGCGCTGACGAGCGCGCTGGACGCCGGATCGAAGGCGACGGCGAGCACCGGACCCGTGTGGCCCTCGAGGGTCTTGCGCAACCCGAACGCGGCGGCCGGGTCCCAGAGACGCACGGTGTGGTCGGCGGAGGCGCTCGCGAGCGTGCGGCCGTCGGGGGCGAACGCGAGCGAGGTGGCGCGCTCCGCGTGGCCGGTCAGGGTCGCGACGGGCCAGCCGGTGCCCGCGTCCCACACCCGGACGACGGGCTCGCTCGACGCGGTCGCGAGCAGGTGACCCTTCGGGGCCCACGCGAGCGCTTGCACCGCCCCCGGGTTGGTGAGCACGCGCAGGAGCTTCTGGCTCGACACGTCCCACAGGCGCACCGTGCGATCGCGGCCCGCGGTCGCGAGCTGGGTGCCGTCGGGCGAGAACGCGACGGCGGTGACGGCCTGCGTGTGCCCGACGAGCGCACCGACGCTCGCGCCGTCGAGCCGGGTGAGGAGCACGACGTGGTCGGTGCCGCCGCTCGCCACGACGCCGGTGGTGGAGAGATCGACCGCGAGCGCGTCGCCGGCGTGGTGCGTGACGACGCTCGGGCGGCCGGTCTTCACTTCGAACGCGCGGACGACCCCGTCGGCCGCCGCGGTGACGACCACGTGCGCGTCGGCCGCGAGCGCGCGCACGGTGGCGGGGCCGGTGAAGCGGCGCACCCGGCGGCGCTGCGGACCGGCGAACAGCGTGACCTCTGCGCCGCTCGCGAGGGCGAGCAGCGAAGCGTCGCCGACGAACCGCGCGGCCACGAGCGGCGCGTCGAGGCCGTCGTGGTGATCGAGGCGCGCGCGGGCCCCACCGTCTCGCTCGAGGGCGACTCGGGCGCGGTCGATGAGCGCACGCGCGGCGGGCTCGTCGCCGAGGGCCCGCGCCGCGAGGCCGGCGCCGAAGAGGGCGTCGCCGTGGGGGGGCGCGAGGGCCGCGGCCTCGAGGAAGAGGGCGCGCGCGCGGAGATGGTCGCCACGCTCGCCCGCCGCGACCGCGAGCAGGAAGCGCACGTGCGCGCGCCCGATCGCGTCTGCGTCGGGAGCCGCAGGCGCCGCGCGGCCGAGGGTGGTGGCGAGCGTCGCGGCGAGCGTGCGCAACGCGGGGGCCTCGCACGCGAGCAGGCTGCGGAGGACGAGGCGCTCGGCCCGCAGCAGGCGCCCCTCCGCGCGGAGGGCGTGCGCCTTCTCGAGCGGCGCCACCGCGCACGCGGGGATGGCCGGACCGGGTTGCGCGGGCGCGACCGGGGCGCTCGGTCGCACACAGCCGACGAGCCCACACGCGATCGCGGCCGCGAGGCGCATTCGATCAGCGTACGACAACGAAGGCCCCAGTGCCTCTGCGCCCTGGTTCGTAGGGAGCGGCGAATCGTGCGACAATGTGGGGGTGCGGCGCTTCCTCGTGGCTTCGTTCCCGGTCGTGGTGTTCGCGTGCTCGTCGACGGAGGCCACGCCTGCGCCGAGCGACGGCACGGCCGATTCGGGGGTCGTGGCCGAGACCGCGGGGGACACGTCGAAGGACACCAAGGTCGACTCGACCTTGGAGACCTCACCGGACGGCGCCACCGACGCCGACGAGACGCTGACCGACACCGGCGAGTTCGACACGCGCTTCGCCGAGCTGTCGCCCTGGCCCGACGCCGACGTCGACGCGTGGATGACCGGCCCCACGGACGCCGCCGGCTCGTGCGACGGGATCCCCGCACCCGCCGATGCGGCGCCCGGCACGCGCTTCTGCGAGCTCTACCGGGATCTGTTCGCGCACTCCGGCGTCGCGAAGTGCGTGACCTACGGGTGCCACGGCGGCGACAAGGGCCAGAGCGACCTCGCCATGGGTTGGACCCCGAAGAGCATGTACGACAAGATCACCACGTTCGCGACGTGGATCGAGCCGAAGCTGCTCGTGAAGGTGGTGCCCGGCGGGGACTCGCGACCGGGCTCGGCGCTGCACCACGCGCTGAACGCGGACACCGGCTACTTCATGCCGTTCACGGTGAAGGAGCTCGGCAACCGCAAGCTGCTCGCCACGGAGACCGCGCGGGTCGAGGCCTGGCTCGCCCGCGGCGCCCCGTTCGATTGAGAGTATCCTCCCTGGCCATGGGCCGTCTGTTCGTGCTCGCGCTCGTAGGGGCCTCGGCTTGCAAGCGCGCGCCGGAGGCCAAGCCGCTCACGCTCGACGATGGCAAGGGCAAGACCCACGAGTGCAAGCTCGTCGCCGGTGGCCGCATCCAGCAGGACACCGCCATCGAGGCCGCGTGTCAGGTCACGATCGCCGAGCCGTACACCGTGACCAAGGGCGCCACGCTGCGGATCGGCAGCGGGTCGCGGATCGCCTTCAAGAAGGGCGCGTACTTGCTCGTGCAAGACGGCGCGCTGCTCGTCGAGGGCACGAAGGAGGCGCCGGTGATGATGACGTCCGCCGAGGCCAAGCCCGCGGCGGGCGACTGGGGAGGGCTCCTGTTCGCCTCCGACAAGCCGTCGTCGATCGCGGGCGCGGTCGTCGAGTACGCGAGCGGCGAGCCGGGCAACGCGAAGCTCGCCGACGGTGGTGACGCGGGTGTGAGCGCGAAGGTGGCCAAGGCCGCGGCCCTCGCCGAGGCCGGCGAGTTCGGGATGATCGGCCTCCTCGG
>JAEUKC010000259.1:0-6609 GCA_016794445.1 Myxococcales bacterium | reverse complement strand
GGCGCGCGCGCCGCCGGGGTTGCTGCTGGCCACGAAGCCGTCCATCAGGCCGTCGTCGTACTGGTCGTGCACCGGTCCCCAGTTGTGGGCGGTGTCCTCGGTGCAGTAGCGCGTCTCGTGGTAGCGCTGGATGTTGGTCTTCGTGATCGGGTCGGGGTTGCTGTCCGTCTCCGCCGCCACGTCGACGTCCTTCACGCCGTACTCGGGGAGCTTCGAGAAGTGGTGGTCGAAGCTCCGGTTCTCGAGCATCAGCACGATGACGTGGTCGAACGGCAGCGCGTCGCCGTGGGGCACCGCCGGCCCGACGGTCTCGGTGGTCTTGCTGCCGACCGCGAACCCGCAGGCCGTGCGGTCCTTCTCGTGCAGATCGTAGGTGGGCCCTGGCGGCGGGCCGGTGTCGGCGTCGGCGTCGGTGCCCGTGGAGCTGCCGGTGTCGGTCGGCGCCGTGTCGTTCGCGGCCTCGTTCGCCGAGTCGCCCGCGGCGTCGTCAGCGTCGGGCGTGAGCACGAGCGCCTCGCCGCCCCCGTCGCCCCCACAACCCGCGAGGATCGCAGAGAGCACGCTGGCCCAGCCGAGGCGCCTCACGGACACACCGCCGGCAGCGCCGCGAACACCGGCACGAGCTTCGCGTAGTCCTTGTGGATCGTTCCCCCCTTCGCATCGGCGGCCATGTCGTAATAGTAGCAGCCACTCGCGGGAACCTTGCCGTTTACGAACGCGGCCACGTCGGTGTCCTTGTTTCCGAAGGCGAAGCTCGGCGTGATGCCGGTGGCCGTCTTCAGCAGCGCGAGCTCGTCCGTCTTGAACGTGGTGGCCGAGGCGCCGGTGGCGCCGAGGCCCGTGAGGGTGGTGTGCACGAGCCCGGGCGGGAACTTGCGCAGGGGGATCCACTCGCGCGTGCGGTCCATGAGCCACTCGGGGCGCGCCGTGAGGTAGAACAGGTAGTACCCGCGCTTGGCGAGCGTGGTGAGCGCGTCGGCCGCGCCCGGGTGCGCGTCGGGCGGGGCGAGGCCCACGTAGTCCGTCCACGCCGCGTACTCGCTCGTGGTCAGCGTGCCGTCCATGTCGGTGACCGCGATGCGCGCGGTCTTGGGGACCACCTCGAGGAAGGCGTCGGTGGTGCTGAGATCGCCGCCCACCACGAAGTGCACCCGGTGCTTGCCGACGCCGAGCGGAGCCTCGCCGGTCTTGGCGAGGTCGACGAACAGGCGGCCCCCCGTGTCGACGACGCCCTCCACCGTGGCGTGAGCGCCGTCGTTGGTCGTGGCGAACGTGCCGATCTTCTTCCACGGGCCGCTGCACCCACGCTGCAGCCAGACGTCCACGTCCTCGTCCTTGATGTCCTTGTCCGCGGTGCCATAGGCGAACTTCGCGAGGAGCCAGGTCTGCGCGCCCTCGAGCAGGAACAGGTCGCGGCCGCGATGCCGCGCCGACCCGAGCGCCGCCGTGACGGACGACGTGGTGTGGCGCCACGAGCGCTTGGCGCCGGGGGCGGGTGGCGCGCCATCGCACGTGGGGCGCAGCGCGCACTCGGTGGGGGGAGTCTCCGTGGGAGTGTCCGCCACGCTCGTGTCCGTCGGCATGCCGCTGTCGACACCCTCGTCCGCGACGTCGTCGGCCGTGTCCGTCCCGGTGTCGGCCGGCCGGCCCGTATCGGTCACGTCGCTGGTGGCGCCGGTGGCCCCGCTGCATGCGCCGAGAAGAGAGAGGACGAGGGGCGCGAGGAGACCCGGACGCATCGCCCCCAGGATGCCACGCGCGCGTCGCCTCGGCGACACTGGACTGCCCCGAAATCGTCGCCACCTACATCGAGGTGCTCGACATGACCACCCGCATCGGGGATCCTCCCAGGGTTGCGCGCCCTCCTCCTCGTCCTCGCCACGCTCGCTCTGCCGGCTTGCGGCGGCAGCAAACCCGCCGCGGTCAAGACCGGAGGCGCAGCGAAATCGCCTGCCCGCACCGACGTCGCACCCCCGGCGATCAAGGCCCTCGTCGAGGGCGCCGCGTTCGCCAAGATCTACCTCAAGGACGGTGACGGCACCGGCGCCAAGGGCAAGGCCGTCGCGAAGCTCGAGGAGGCGCTCAAGCTGGACGGTCGCCTCTGGGAGGCGCACTACGATCTCGGCCTCGTGTTCACCCGCTCGGGGGAGCTCGCCAAGGCCGAGGAGCACCTCGAGGCGGCGGCCGCGGCCGAGCCCGAGTCCGAGCAGGTCGCCGTCGCGCTCTGCGAGGTGCGGCGCCGTCGCGGCGCGATGAAGAGCGCCGCCGAGGGCCTCGAGGCGTTCTGCAAGTCGCACCCCAACGCGCTCGAGGCGCGCGCACGCCTCGTCGTCGTGCTCCGCGAGGCCGGCCGCAACGACGAGGCGATCGTGCACGCGCGGTTCATCCTCGCCAAGCGCCCGCTCGACGACGCCACGCGCGCCGAGCTCGCCCTCGCGCACCTCGCCAAGGGCGAGCGCGACGTCGCCGAGCTCCTCGTCTCGCAGGCCCTCAAGCAGAATCCGAAGAGCGCCGCGGCGTGGCGCGCCCAAGGCCTCGTCGCGCTGCAGAAGGGCGACGACGCGGAGGCGTTCCGCAGCTTCGAGAAGGCCGCCGAGTACGACCCGGGCGACACCACCGCGCGCGTCAACATGGGCAACGTGCTCCTGCGCGCGGGCGCGTTCGCCGAGGCCGAGAAGGCCTTCCGCCAGGTGCTCGCGACCACGCCCACCGACGAGGGCGCGATGCTCGGCCTCGCCATCTCGCTGCGCGGTCTCAAGAAGCACGACGAGGCGCGCGTCACCTACGAGAAGCTGCTCGCGCTCGCGCCACGCCACCTCGCGGCCACCTACGGGCTCGGCGTGCTCTACGCCGACCACCTCAAGGATCCGGGCAAGGCGCGCGGCCTGTTCAAGCAGGTCGCCGAGGACGCGCCCAAGGGCAGCCAGCTGCGCGCGGACGCCGAGCGCTGGCTCAAGGATCTCGGCGACGCCAACGGTCCCCCGAAGCCGGCCCCGCCACCGCCCACCCCACCGCCCAGCAAGACTCCGGCGAAGAAATGACGATGCGCGATCCCTTCTTCTCTCGCTTCCGCTGGGGCCCCGCGCTGCGCGGCCTCGCGCTCGCCGCGCCGCCGCTGCTGCTCGCCGGGGTGCTGCTCGCGGCGCCCAAGGCTCCGCCGGCGCCCGCCAAGCCGCCGCCCAAGCCGCCCGTGTTCGTGCCGAAGAAGCCGCCGCCGCCCAAGGCCGACGCGGGGGGTGACGCCGCGGGCGACGCGAAGGCGCCCAAGGAGGCCACGCCGATCAAGGACGCTGGCGCGAGCGGTGGCACGGGCGGCGAGCTCGTGAAGGAGACCGAGAAGAAGGAGGGCGACGCCTCCGTGAAGGTCTTCGAGTTCGGCACCACCGAGATCGAGGGCCGCAGCCGCTGGCCCGCGATCACCTACTTCACGCGCCGCATGCGCGCCGAGTTCGAGGCGCAGAAGCTCCCGCATCGCCCGTTCTTGCCGGAGCTCGGCGCAACGAAGGGCGACCCGGCGGTCAAGTGAGCCGCGACCCGTCCGCTGCGCTCGCGCTCGCGGTGCTGGGCGTGGCCTTGCTCGCGTGCGGGACGGTGCCGCGCCCGCGCCCGGGCGCCGACGGCCGCGCGTTGCCCACGTTCGAGGACGATCTCCACACCACCGCGAACCAGGTGCCCCGCTTCGTGATGGGCGCGCGCCGCGCTGGCTGCGACGTGAAGGAGAACGACGACCACTCGTTCTCTGCCAAGTGCAAGGTCGGCGAGCGCGAGGTCGTCGTCGCTTGCCTGCAACACGGCATGATCCTCACGCGCGGCTGTCTCGCGGGCACCGAGACCGACGTGTGCCGCACGGTGTGGGAGGGTGTGCTCGCCAAGGTCGATCCCTCGTGACGGGGCGTGTCCTGCATCACGTCGGGAACTGGCCCGCAGCGTGCTTGTCCTTCTGCCGGATGACCATGCGAACTCGGAGCGGAGGACCGGACTGGGATGGTCCGGGAGCGACAAAGCCAAGCGGGGGTTCATGAACGACGCGAGGTGTCTCAGGGTGGCCGCGGTGTGGGGCGAGACCGTGCTGGGCTCCGCCGTGCTGAAGCCCGGCGAGGTCTTCGACTGGAAGTCGACGATCGGGGTGAGTCCCCCCGAGCTCGCGGCGCAGGGCCAGATCCCCGCCGAGCCCGTGCGCAGCATGGGCGGCAACTGGGAGCTCGATCCCCGCGGCGCGGTCGCCGGATACCTGCGCATGCGTGGCCGCGAGGAGGACGTGGGCGCCTTCGCGCGCGCGGGTGCTCCGGTCGCCCTCCTGCCGGGCGACGTCGCGCTGTTCCAGTACGGCGCCTTCGCGTTCTTCGCGCAGCCGGTGTCGCCCGCGCCGCTCTTGCCGAGCGGCTTCCGCCCCGAGCCATGGGTGGTCATCGCCGCGTTCCTCTCGGGCATCGGCCACGTCGGCCTGCTCTACTCGATCTTCAAGTTCTCCACGCCCATCCCCGTCCCGGAGCCGCTCGAGTTGCTCAGCGAGCGACGCCTGCGCGAGGAGCTCGGGGTCAAGGCGCTCGACGAAGAAGAGAAGGAGAAGCCCACCTCCGGCGACAAATCCGGGGGCAGCGGCGTGCCCGACCCCGGCATCAAGGACAAGAAGGACCAGGGCGGCGGCAAGAAGATGGCCGGCGCCGAGGGCAAGACAGGCAAGACCGACGGCAAGGGCGAGACCCACCTCCCGGGCCAGGTGCCCGGCGTGCCCATCGGCTCGATCACCGACGTCATCGGCTCGGGCGCCGGGCAGCAGCTCACCGACACGCTCGCGAGCATGCACAACATCGCCACCGTCGCGGGCGGCCTCAACGCCAAGGACCTCAACTGGGGCTCGGGCTCCGGCTTCGGCCTCAAGGGTGGGGGCGGCGGCGGCGGCGGCACGGGCCCCGGCGGCGTGCCGTACGGCGGCGGCGGGTTCAACACCGGCGTCGGCCCTGGCACGGGTGGCGGTGGTGGCAAGGGCGGCGGTGGCCCCGGCGGCAAGGGCAGCGGCGGTCCCGGTGGCGGCGGCACGCCCGGCGAGAAGAAGATCAGCGTGGTCTCGGCCGGTGGCGGCGGCAGCAAGGGCTTCTCGGCCGACGAGATCCGCCGCGTGGTCATGAGCCACATGGGCCAGATCCGTGCGTGCTACGAGTCCGCGCTCGACGCGAGCCCCGGCCTCAAGGGGTCGGTCACCGTCTCGTGGCACATCACCGGCGGTGGTACCGTCTCGCGCTCTTCCGTGGCCTCTTCCACGCTCGGCAACGGGCGCGTGGAGGGCTGCATCACCCGCGTCGTCAAGGGGTGGACCTTCAAGAACCCCGACGCTGTGGAGGCCGACGCTTCCTGGGGCTTCCAGTTCACGCCACCCTGACCGATCGGGACCGACCATGGACCACTCCAAGAAAGAGGGCGCGCGCCCCCATCCCGTGGGCTCGAGCCCCCAGCCGCAGCTCGAGCGTCGGACGTTCCTGCAGGCGCTGGCCCTCGGTACGACGTGTGTGGTGGCCCCCTCCGTGGTGGGCTGCGCCAGCCCCACCGAGCGTCGCACCCAGCCGACCGCGATCCTTGCGGTCACCGAGACCACGGCGCCGGCGGTCACCACCGAGGAAGGTGACGCTGTATACCAGGTCACCCGACCCGTCGCCGTGCCGCTCACCGCGCGGCCCTCCTCCGACCTGCTGGGTCCGAGGGTCAAGCCCTACGCGCGCGGCCTGTGGTTCACGCCCGCCGAGCTGCGCCTCCAGTTGACCTACGTGATCTCGAACCTCGCCGGCGCCGACGTCCTCGTCGAGCTGATGCTCGATACCTGGAACGAGTTCGTGTACTACGCGCCGACCGTCACGATCAGCGAAGAGGAGGGCCTCTCCGCCGATCGCTCCACCATCGATCGCCTCATCCGCGTCCCCGCCAAGTCGAGGGTCGTCGGCAGCGTCTCGTTCGACGACTTCGAGCGCGCGGCCATGGCGCTCGCGATCATGATCGACCCGCTGCGCCCCAACGATTTCCACCTCGTCGATCCGCAGACCAACCTCAAGGAGAGCCCGCTCGTGAAGCCCTATCTGCCGTCGGCCATCGACGGCATCACGGGCTTCGATCTCTCCATGCGCATCAACGGCAAGGCCAAGGTCGTCCTGGAGGCCACCCTCGAGCTCGAGGATCGGACGGGCAACCTCCTCGTCACCGGGCCCGACAGCGAGAGCCCGAACCGGACCAAGCAGAGCATGGGCCGCCAGCCCCTGGTCCCACGGGTCCTCGCGCCGCCCGTCTGAGACAGGTCCCGGAGCGTCCGCGTCGGGCCTCCGCTTGCGCCCCGCTTCGAGCGTCCCCCTTATCGAGCACCGCGCGCCGGCCGTTGGCCCAGGGGTGGAGACGGCCTTCCTCTCGTCGGGACGCTTCTTCCCGTCGCCGACCGCGCCGTTCGAGACCGAGATCTCGGTCACGCTCGCGGGCAACGCGCGCGTGCGCGTCCAGGAGCGGCGGGTCGTCTGGATCGCCACGCGCGAAGACCCCCGACTACCGCGGTTCGTGATGGTGCGGCGCGGCGCCGACCACGGCCGGCGAGCACCCGAGCGCGAGCGCCAACGGCGGGTCGGACGCGAG
>JAEUKC010000246.1:0-47898 GCA_016794445.1 Myxococcales bacterium | reverse complement strand
CTCCCGAAACGCCTCATTAACAGCACCGTTCGCCAGTTCAGCCAAGCACGTCGCGGTCCGGTGCAGACTGTCCGTCATTGTCTTCACTTGGTGCAGCATGGGAATCAAAGCCCTAATCGCAACAAGCGTCATCGCCGGTGTCTGTTCGTGAAGTGCCGTTGACACGATCTGCCTAATGTCTTCCAGAGCGCCCTCAGCAACATCGCCCTCGGGCTGCCGATAGGCGAATATCTGTTGGAGGCCAACGATCGCCTTCGCTCGCATCGTGGCGTCACCGTCGCGTCGCCGCAGAAACTGAATGTAGTAGAGCCGCAGAGCCGATAGCGACTCGGCCTTCGACAATTGGAACTCGACATCCATGGCCATGTCGGTCGACTCTCTTAGCATGTCGTAGCCTCCAAGACTGCGAGAACGCCTGGAGCCAGCTGCACACCTACTGATGTAAGCGCCCGCATCACAGCCATGGCGAACGCTGACCCGGACAGAAGGTGCCCAGCTGTCTGATAAGTCATTGAGTGATCGTTGATGTCGACAACCCTACCGTCTCGAAATTGGATCTCGCCCGCAGCATCAACTGCCTGGTTGTGAAATAGCGTCTCGTGCTTGACGGTAGCAACGTCTCCGCGTGTTCCATCAGGTCCAAACCGCAGCTCTTGGTTCTTGACCGCGAAGATGTACTTCTGGTTACCGTTCCGGCCGATTGGCCCCGTCGACAGTGGTTGGCCGTGCTCATCGAGAACCTGACCATCCACGACCGCAGCAGCCAGACTGCGAACCGCAGGAGCTACGGTCTTGCAGTGGCAATGCCCCCTCAGTACGCGCTCGCGCTCAATGTAACTTCCGTCGTATTCGTACGCCACACGCCAAAAATAGACCTGGCACGACCACTTGTCACCCCGGCCCTCGCTTGCGCTGCGTTGAAAGATCTGGGGGCGCGCCTCAGGAAGGCTCGTTGGCCTTCTGGATCTCCGCCCACTCGTTGTCGAGCATCGAGAGGTTGTCGCTGCAGATCTGCGCGTTGCGCACGTTGAACTCCTGCACCTCGGCGCGGCCGAGGTCGCGCATCTGGCGCACGATCTCGCCCATCTGGTCACAGAGCTTGGAGAGGCGGTCGAGGTCGCGACCCTTGCGCGCCTTGCCCGCGTAGTTCTCGCGGTACTCGGTCATCACGTCGTTCGCCGCGCCGCCGAGGTTGTTCATCAGGTCGACCAGCTTCACCGTGGCCCGCGCCTTCTTGATCTCGGTGAGCTCGGTCGAATACATGCGGAGGTTGTCCTCCACGATCTGGATGTTGTTGTCGTTGGTCTCGGTCTTGAGGCCGTTGCTGCGCAGCTGCTTCATCTTCTCGCGCGCCTGCTCGAGGTTGCTCACGAGGCGCTGCAGCAGCTGGGGCCGGCGCGTGAGGCGCGACATGCCGGCGAAGTGGTCCTGGTAGACCTTGAACTGGCTGTTGGCGACCTCGGCGAGGATGTCGGCCAGCTCCTCCTTGGTGGCGTCCTCGCGGGCCTTGGTGATCTCCTGGCGCTCGCCCACGTAGAGCTTGATGTTGTTCGACACGAGGTCGAGGTCGTCCTGCATGCCCTCGGCCTTGCGCTTCGAGGAGATGGCGACCATGCGGGTGTTGATCTTGGTGAGGTCGTCGATCATCTCGGACAGCAGCCCGAGATCGCGGGTGGCGCGCGACTGGCCGGCGAAGTGCCGGCGCCAGCGGGCGAACACCGCGTTGGCCGAGACCCCGAGGGCCGCGAACTCCTCCACGTCGCCGCCACCCTTCTTGGCCTCGGCGATGGCGATCCGCTCGTTCCGGTAGAGCTCGAGGCTCTCCTTGGCCTGCGTCGCGAGCTCGGCGACGGTCGAGTCGAGGGCGGTCTTGGGCAGATCGGCGAGCTGGCGGACGACGGCCTCGGTGCGACGCACGAGGTCGTCCATCTCGGCAACGTCGCGGGTGACCCGCGAATGCCCGGCAAATCGGGCGGCGTAGCTGCCCGAGATCTCGTCCAACTGCTCCTTGATCGCGTCGACTGTGGGGGAGGCCATATGGGACGGGCAGCCTAACGACGCCCACCACGGATGCAAGGGAGGGGGCGCCGGAGCGACGGCACGTCGGGCGAACAAAGCAAGGCAGGGACGGAACGGCGGCCAGAAGCCGCAACCAGCCCTCCCGTCGGGGTGCTATCCCTATGCGTGTGGAGCCCTTCGACGCCTTCGCCGAAAGCCCCGAGCTGGACCTCGAGGCGGGCGCCGCCCTCGTCGCCCGGGACGACAACCCGAGCCTCACCGTGGCCGACGTCGCCGCCGCCCTCGACGACGTGGCCGAGGGCTGCCCCGAGGTGGGCCACCTGCCCATCGAGAAGGGCGTCGCCATCCTCGCCGACCACCTCTACCGCGTGCTCGGCTTCCGCGGCGACGACCAGACCTACGGCGACCCGCGCAACAGCCGCATCGACGAGGTCATCGCGCGCCGCCGCGGCATCCCCATCACGCTCGCCATCGTGTTCCTCGGGCTCGCCAAGCGCCGCGGGGTGACCGCGCGCGGCGTCTCGTTCCCCGGGCATTTCCTGGTGCGCGTCGAGCGCGACGACGGTGGCCCGCCGCTCGTCCTCGACCCGTTCCACGGCGGCCGCCCCATGGAGCACGCCGATCTCGTGCGCCTGCTCCGCCGCGCCACGGGCCCGAGCGCGCGCCTCGAGCCCAAGCACCTGGAGCCCGCGTCGGTGCGCGCGATCCTCGTGCGCGTGCTGCAGAACCTCAAGGCGGCCCACCTGGCGCGCGGCGCCTGGGCCCACGCGCTCGTCGCCGTCTCGCGCATCGTCGCGCTCATGCCGCGCGAGCCCTCTCCCCTCCGCGAGCGCGGCATGCTGCAGGCCCAGCTCGGCGCCGCCGCGGGCGCGCGCGAAGACCTCGAGCGCTACCTCACCCTCGCCCCCGACGCGGGCGACGTCGCCACGGTGCGGCAGGTGCTCGATCGCCTCGCCCCGGCGCCGTCCTTGAACTGACCCCTGCCGCTGCCACTGCGACGACGAAAGGGCCCGCCTACCCAAAGAGCGCTACCATCCGTCGATGCGCCGCGCTTCTTTCTTCGGCCTCGCGCTCCTCGCGTTGCCCGCCTGGGTGCTCTTCACGTCGTGCAGCCCGAAGGACGAGTCGGCTCTGCCCGTCCTCGACGCAGCCACCGACGGCGCCGACACGGCGACCGATACCGCGATCTCCTTCGACGTCCCCGAGGACGCGACGCCGATCGACACCGGCCCGCCGCCCATCGCCGACCCGAAGACCTGCGAGGAGGCCGCGCTCTCCCACTCCTACGTGGGCTGCGAGTTCTGGCCCACCGTCACCGCCAACATCGTGTGGGAGACGTTCGACTTCACGGCCGTCGTCGCCAACGCCGGCGACGAGGACGCGCGCATCACGGTCACCGGACCCGCCGGCTTCAGCAAGGAGATGATCGTGGGCGCCGGGCGCCTCGTGAAGGTGTTCCTCCCGTGGGTGAAGGAGCTCAAGGGGCCCGAGGGCGACGCCTGCGGCTCGGCCACCTCGCTCGACGCCACCGTCCGCGTCGACAAGGGCGCCTACCACCTCGTCGCGAGCAAGCCGGTCACCGTCTACCAGTTCAGCGCGCTCGAGTACGAGGGCAAGGGTGGCCCGCCCGGCAAGTCGTGGGCCGCTTGCAAGGGCAACACCCCGTGCGACACGGGAGACGGCTTCCCCTCCCCCATCGGGTGCTACTCGTTCACCAACGACGCGTCGCTCCTGCTGCCCACCACCGCGATGACCGGCAACTACCGGCTCGCGGGCGTGAAGGGCATCGCGGGCTCCGGCGGGTACGCGGCCATCACCGGCACCAAGGACGGCACCGACGTCACCGTCACCCTCGGCGTGAAGAACCGCATCTTCGCGGGCGGCGGCCTGCCGTTCGTGGGCGCCAACGGCACCGCCACCTTCAAGCTGAACGCGGGCGACGTCATCCAGCTCCTCGGTGGCGGCAACGATCTCGCGGGCGCGCTCGTGAAGGCGAACAAGCCCGTGCAGGTCGTGATGGGCGTGCCGTGCATCACCTCGCCGATCGGCACGCCGGCCTGCGATCACGTCGAGGAGTCGGTCTTCCCCGCCGAGACGCTCGGCAAGAAGTACGTCGTCACCGGCCCCACCGGGCCCGACGGCGGGCGTCCGGGCCACCAGGTGCGCCTCGTCGGCAACGTCGACGGCACCAAGCTCACCTACGACCCGGCGCCGCCGGGCAAGGCGCCCACCACGCTCGACGCGGGTCAGGTGGTCGATCTCGGCGTGGTCTCCGACGACTTCGTCGTCACCGGCGATCACGAGTTCGTGGTGGTGAGCGTGCAGCTCGGCGGCGAGCTCGCCGATCCGAGCGCGTTCGAGGGCGCGCAGAAGGGCGATCCCTCCGCGTCGCTGTTCCCGTCGGTCGAGCAGTTCCGCAAGAAGTACGTGTTCCTCGCGCCCGACGACTACCTCGTCGCCTACGTCGACGTCGTCGGGCCCGAGGGCGTGAAGATCCTCCTCGACGGCAAGGACGCCGGATCGTTCCCGGCGAGCGTGGGCTCGTCGGGCTACGAGGTGCACCGCATCAAGCTCGACAAGGGACCGTTCGACGTCGGCGCCCACACGCTCACCGCCGACAAGCCGGTGGGGATCCAGGTGCTCGGCTACGGGCTCTACACGAGCTTCCAGTATCCGGGCGGCCTGAACCTCTTGTCGATCGCGAGCGTGCCCGCCAAATGATCCGCGTCAGGCCTTCGGCAGATCGTGGTGCCCGTAGAGGTCCTCGCGCGAGGTGAGGCACTGCTCCGTGCCCGCGGGGAAGTCGCGGCACATGTTGGGGCGCACCGGGTAGATGGTGCAGCGGAGGTCCTTCAGGTGGATGCAGGGGCGCGGCTTCTCGCGCGCGAGCGGCAGGAGCCGCACTCCGTTCTTGCGGCTCGTGCGCTTCAGCAGATCCGCGCGGCCCCCGTCGCGGAAGCGCTGCAGGTCCTCGGCGTCGAGCACCACCGCGTTGTCGACGCAGCACGCACCGCACGTCTCGCAGTCGAGGACGAACGGCGCGGTCGGCCCCTCGAAGGCGGCGTCGCGCGCGATCCACTCGGTGACGCGCTCGCGCCAGTCGCGCGTGACCGCCGCCTGCACGAGGCCCTTGGCGACGCCGTCGGTGATCTCGGCCCAGCGCGCCGTCTCGATCGCGCGGATCGCCCAGTCGACCATCAGGGGCAGCGGCTCGCCGGGAGGCCCCGCGTCGCCGAGCATCTGCCACTGCCGCTCCTTGACCACCGAGATGCCCCCCGCCTTCGCGTGGCGCACGGCGGAGCGCAGCTGCGAGGGCTCGAACGAACGCCAGAGCGGGCGGACCACGGTCTCTTTCATGGCGCGCGAAGGTAGCTCGTCCGCGCGGCTCGTGGCGATCGCGCGCGACCTCGACTGTATCCATGCCCACCCCATGCATCCCTGCACGGGCGCAACGGTCGTTCGTTTCAATCTTGAAAGAAGAAGTGCTGTGCGTGCCCACAAGTATCTGAAATTGCGTCAGGCACACCTGGTGCTTGGTAGGATGCGCACCGCGGACGAGGCCTGCCCCCCCCCTGGGCCCTCCGCGGTGCGTTTTTTTTGTCCTCGGACAGGGTCGGCCCTGCAGGGTTCTTCTCCGCGGGGCGGCCGACTGGGTATCGTTCCGGGCGATGAGTGTCGATGGGATCCCCGAGGCCCGGGACGACGACCCCGAGGACGTGGCCGACAAGCTCGGCATCGCGCAGGCGATGTGGGCGCGTGGCGAGCGCGGTGACGCGCTGAGCTGGCTGCGTCGCGCGGCGGAGGCGGCGTCCGACGCCGACGTGGATATGCGGGCGCTCGAGCTCGCGAAGGCGGCCTCGGCGCTGGCCCCGCTCGTCGCCATGCAGACCGCGCCCCCCCAGCCCGGCAACGCCGCGGTGAGACCGGCCGCGGTGAAGCCCGCCGCCGTGAAGCCGGCCGCGCCGGCCGCTGCCCCCGTCAAGGCGCAGACCCAGCCCCCGAAGGCGGCGATCCCCATGGCCAAGCTGGGGGCGCTCCCGCCGCTGCGCCCGCTCGGGCAGGCGCCGCCGAACGCACCGGCGAAGGGCACCGCGAGCCGCCCGGCCACGCTGCCTTCCACCCCCGCGGCCATCGTCGCGGCCACGAACCAGTTCCCGCCGAAGAAGCCCGAAGCCAAGGCGCCGCCGCCTCCCTCTTCCCGTCCGCCGGCCGAAGAGCGCGCGACGATCGAGCCCGTCACCGCGGACTTCGACGACCACGACGACGAGGCCACGCACCAGATCCAGCTGTCCCCCGCGCGACCGGAGAGCGACTTCGAATCGACGGCGACCCACCAGGTCGTAGACATGGCCTACCTGCGCGGCGTGTCGAAGGTCGAGCCGGTCGTCGAGCCGGCGGCAGCGGAGCCCGAGCCCTCGGTCCCCATCTCGATCGCGACGTCGGAGCCCCCGCGCACCACGCTCGAGCCGTCCCCGCTGCCGCTCGCCGTCGGCATCCGGGTCCGCATCAAGGCCGAGAACGGGCAGCTGATCGTCACGCCCGACCGCGACCCGACCGGGCCCTCGACCAACGACGCGGGCACGGCCGCGATCCTCTCGCCGGCGCACCCCGACGACGACCTGCGCACGCTCTTCTACCTGGTGCGGTAGTCACCGGTGGCTCGAATCAGAGCCGCATCAGGTCGACCATCAGGCAGCGGTTCTGCACGACCTCGATCTCCGCCCGGGCCAGCGCCTCGGCGAACTCGGCGTGCCAGATGCCGCTCTGCAGCCACACCACGCGCGGCCGCTTGGCCAGCAAGTCGTCGAGGTGGGGCGGCAGATCACGCGGGCGGCGGAACACGTCCACCACGTCGATCTCGCCCGGGACGTCGGCCACCTTGCGGTAGACCGGCCGCCCGAGGATCTCGGTGACGTCGGGGAAGTACACCGGCACGGGCACGATCTCGACGCCGTGGGTGGCGAGGTAGCGCGCGACGTCGTAGGCCGGCTGGCCCGTCTCCGCTTCGGTCTTGATGCCCAGCACCGCGACGCGCCGCATGCTCGCGACGATCTCGCGGACGCGCGCCTCGTCCTGCACGAGGAAGCGGGCGTGAGGGGGCTTCATGCTGTCTCCGAGATGCCTGCTCTGGTGAGGAGGGTGCAAGAAACACCTCGACCTCGACGACGAGCCCACTCGGGTCGCCGGCGAGGTCGTAGGTTGCCGCAGCAACTCAGCCGCGCTTGTCGATCGTGACGTACGGGCGCACGTCGTGACCAGTGTAGATCTGGCGCGGACGCGAGATCTTCTGCTCCTTGTCGGCGAGCATCTCCTCCCACTGCGCGAGCCAGCCGGCGACGCGCGGGATGGCGAACAGCACCGGGAACAGGTCGACCGGGAAGCCCATGGCCTGGTAGATGAGACCCGAGTAGAAGTCGACGTTCGGGTAGAGCTTGCGCTTGACGAAGTACTCGTCCTCGAGGGCGATCCGCTCGAGCTCGAGCGCGATGTCGAGGAGCGGGTTCTTGCCGGTCACCTCGAACACGTCGTAGGCGAGCTTCTTGATGACCTTGGCGCGCGGATCGTAGTTCTTGTAGACGCGGTGGCCGAAGCCCATGAGGCGCGAGCCCTCGCCGCTCTTCACGCGGGAGATGAAGTCGGGGACCTTGTCGAGGCTGCCGATCTCGTTGAGCATGCGGAGCACGGCCTCGTTGGCGCCGCCGTGGAGCGGGCCGTAGAGGGCGGCGGCGGCCGCGGCGACCGCGCTGTACGGGTCGACCTCGGAGGAGCCGACGCCGCGCATCGCGGAGGTGGAACAGTTCTGCTCGTGGTCGGCGTGCAGGATGAACAGCACGTCGAGTGCGCGGGCGAGCACCGGGTTGGCCTGGTACTTCGACTCCGCCATGCGCTTCATCATCGAGAGGAAGTTGGCGGTGTAGCCGAGGTCGTTGTCCGGGTAGACGTAGGGCAGGCCCACCTCGTGCCGGTACGACCACGCCGCGATGGTCGGCATCTTGGCGATGAGGCGCACGATCTGGAGGCGACGGTTGTCGCGGTTCCGGATGTCCTTGGCCTCGGGGTAGAACGTGGACAGCGCGCCGACCGTGGCGACGAGCATGCCCATGGGGTGCGCGTCGTAGCGGAAGCCGTCGATGAAGTCCTTGACGTTCTCGTGCAGGAACGTGTGGTGCGTGACCTCGTTCTCGAACTTGGCGAGCGCTTCCTTGGTGGGCAGCTCGCCGTTCATGAGGAGGTACGACACCTCGAGGTGCGTGGACTTCTCCGCCAGCTCCGCGATGTCGTACCCACGGTAGCGCAGGATGCCTTTGTCTCCGTCGATGAAGGTGATCGCAGAGCGACACGACGCGGTGTTCATGAACGCCGGGTCGTAGGTCATCAACCCGAAATCTTCTTCGTCCACCTTGATGTTGCGCAGGTCCAGTGCGCGAATGGTGCCGTCGGTGATGGGCAGCTCGTAAGCTTTGCCCGTGCGGTTGTCGGTGATCGAGAGGGTGTTCTTCGTGGTCACGAGAGGCTCCGGAGCTCGGGGTCCGAACGACGGCGGGCATGATCGCACATCGCGGTGCGTCGTGCGGGGGATTGTGACGGGTAGGTGAAGGTACTACCCGGTTGCAGGGAGCCCCGAGCCAGGGGAGACTTGCGCCCCGGGATGACGAAGGGGAGCGGGCCACAAGGACAAACCGAGGCGCGCAGCTCCTCGGGCGAACCGGGACGGGGAGCTTCCTCGAGCCACGGTCGGGTGCTCGTCCTCAGCGCGGGGATGGAGCCCCACCGGATCGTTCCTTGGCAGAAGGCCATCCAGATGTTCTTCCTCGGCAAGGTCGAGGTGCTCGAGGAGTACGACGAGATCCTCTACCGCTCGCCCACCCTCGTGATCCGCATGCCCGCGGTGGTGCGGCTCGTGCGCGTGGTCCGGGGCATCAAGCGGGCGATCAAGTTCTCGCGCATCAACGTGTTCACCCGCGATCGCTTCATGTGTCAGTACTGCGGCACCAAGAAGCGGATGAAGGAGCTCAACTACGACCACGTGATCCCGCGCCACCTCGGCGGCCGCACCACGTGGGAGAACATCGTGAGCTCCTGCTACCCGTGCAACTCGCGCAAGAAGAACCGCACGCCCGAGATGGCCGGCATGGCCCTGCTCTCGATCCCGAGCAAGCCGAAGAGCCTCCCGCTCACGACGCACCTTGATTTCGGCCCCCGCGTGCCAGACGTGTGGGCCGATTACGTGCTGTGGATGATTCCCACGTCCAACGAAGAAGCCGCCGTCGCCGAGTGACGTCGCCGAGGAGCCCTGATGCAGATCGATCGCGCGAAGTTCCTGGTGCTGTCCGCTTCGCTCGCGGGGTGCGTGTCGAACGCCCCGCTCGCCAACTCGACCAGCGGCGGCAACGCACCGCCAGTCCCCGAGGGTTCGACGACGACACCGCTGGCGTCAGCGTCCGCGGACCCGGGTCCTCCCGTCGCCCCGCCACCGCCGACAGGTGAGGGCTACGGGCCCTCCGGCGAGGGGTACGTGCCCATGGGCGAGGGTTATCCCGCGAAAGAAGGCTACCCCGCGGGCGAGGGCTACCCGAGCCCGGATCCGAGCCTCAAGAAGCTCGGCGTGCCCGTCGGCACCTGGAAGTGCGGCGCCGGGGGCGACGACACCAGCGGCGCGATCAAGTGCGTGGCCAAGGGCCCCGATTGCAGCTGGGCGGTCGACTCGTGCAAGGGCGCGGGCAAGTACTTCAAGCCGAAGATCGCGGAGCGCGCCACGTCGTGCATCAACCAGATCGGCAGCAACTGCTCGAGCACCTACGACTGCCGCAAGGCGGCGCTGCGCTCCGCGTGTCCCGACGCCACGGTCGACGCGGCGTGTCAGCAGGCCATGAGCACCTGCAAGAAGGTCAAGCTGCACGAGTGCCGCACCTGGATGACGGGGCTGAACGCCGCCGGGCGGAGCGAGGCCATCAAGTGCCTCGCGAACCCCACCTACTGCGGGTTCGGCATCTATTCCTGTGTCGAAGGGCTCGGGTGAATCTGGTCCGGAGACGCCCGTCCTACGGCAGATGCGCATCATCACCCCCGTCTTCCTCAGCGTCCTCTTGTCCTTCGCTGCGTCGGCTTGTGTGGTCCACACCTACCCGGCTGGCTCCGCCTATGCCGAGAACGAGGAGCAGCCCGGCGAGGCCGAAGCCGCCGCGGAGCCGCCGCCTCCCCAGCAGGAGGTGGTCAGCACCGCCCCGAGCCCCCACCACGTCTGGATCTCCGGCCACTGGGCGTGGCGCTACAACAAGTGGGTCTGGGTCGGCGGCCACTGGCACAAGAACCCCCACAAGAAGGTCTGGATCGCTGGCCACTGGCGCAAGCACAGCCACGGTCGCTGGGTCTGGGTCAACGGCCGCTGGCAGTGACCGCGCCCTCTTCGGGCTAGAACGAGCCGGCCACCACGAGCGAGCCTGGACCGAGCCGCAGCGACACCGTTGCCGGCTGGTCCGGGCTCTTGTGCGTGAAGAGACCGATCGTCCCGACCACGCCGCCCACCAGCGCCAGGCCGAACGAGATCGTCGAGACCGTGCCCCACGTGCGCGAGACGTCGAGTGCGTCGTGGGTGACCGGCGGACAGCGACCGTCGACGCAGCCCTCCTTGGCCTCGCCCGCCTTCGAGAACGCGAGGGCGCCCGTGACGACGCCGCCCACGAGGAACACCGCCCCTGCCCCGTAGCCGGCCCACACGAGTGGGCTCGTCTTCGTGGGCTCGGGAGGTGCGGGCTCGACGGGCTCGGGGGGCTTGTCGTGCGGGTCCTCGACGGGCTTCGGCGGCGCCTCGCTCGGCGCGAGGTCGAACGTGATCTCCTTGCTCTCGCCCTCGGCGAGGTCGACCGACTCCTTCTTCTCGACCTTGCCGACCACCACGACGATCTCGTGCTTGCCGGGGTTGTTCTTGCGGACCATGCCGATGGTGGCGGCGTGGATCTCGACCCCGTCGATGGTGACCTTGGGCGTTGCGCCCGACGGCGCGTGGGTCAGGACGATCTTGAGCGAGGCGAGCCGGGGCTCGAGCTGCTCGGCGAGCTTCTTCGCCTCCTCGCGCGCTTGCCCGTACTTCTCGGGTTCGCCGGCCTGCACGGGGATGCGCACCACCGAGAGCAGCGTGTCGCGCGCCTCGACGATCTGGCCCAGCTGCGCCTGGGTCTTGCCGAGCTCGAGGCCGGTCGTCGGGACGTTCATGATGGCGTGGGCGGCGCGGAACGCCTCCAGCGCGCCAGGCAGATCGCCGGCCTTGCGCTTCTGCTCGCCGTCCTTGAACAGGGCCCGCGCCGTCTCCTTGTCGGAGGGGCTCGGCTCGGCCTGCGCCCCGGTCGTACCCGCGGTGGCGCTCGCCACCACGACCATCGCGACCAGGGTTCGCCGGAACATGTCGCCCATCGTACCCCAGTCGCTCAGGGCCGGGCCACGAACGTGGCGTGGCGCAGCGAG
The DNA here is from genome assembly GCA_016794445.1 of Myxococcales bacterium. Classification (GTDB taxonomy): domain Bacteria; phylum Myxococcota_A; class Polyangia; order Polyangiales; family JADJMO01; genus JADJMO01. Next base: position 36,417 of record JAEUKC010000246.1, on the reverse strand, counting down.
CGCGTCGCCGTCCGCTCGTAGACGACCCCCGTCAGGAACGCGCGCGCGAGGCGCGGGTCGCCCCGGGTCGAGGCGAGGGCGGCGCCGTGGAGGGCGCCGAGCACGTGGCTTCCGCGCTCCAGCATCGCGCGCTCGAGCGCGGCCCGTTCGCTGTCGACGACCGGCCCCGCCTCGGTCGGCAGCGAGCGCACGCCGTGGATCGCGAGCCGCTCGACGCGGCGCCGCAGGGGGTGGAGCGGATCGAGCGCGCGGGCCTCGAAGGTCGTGACCAGATCGACGGCCCGCCCGCCCCCGACGTCGGCGGCCTGCAACACGTCGAGGCCGAGGTTCACCCGCTGCGCGAGGGCGTCGGGCACAGGGAGGATCTCGGCGCTGGCCGAGACCGCGAGCGCGGCCACCGTGGCGCGCGCGTCGGGGACCAGGCGGCCGATGACCTTGATCGACTTGCCCGCCGCGCGCGCGAGCTGGCGCAGGTTCTCGTGGTAGCGCAGCTCCTCGTGGTCGTCGGGCGAGACCAGCCGCAAGGGGCCCACGCCCGCGACCTCGACGAAGAGCGCGCGACCATCGTGACCGATCACCGTGCCCTCGAAGAACAGGGCGGTCGCGGTCCGCGCGCGCTGCTCCTCGGGCACGCCGAGGGCGCCGAACGCGCGGGCGAGCTGCGCCGCGAACGGCTCGCGGAAGCGCGTGTCGGGGCCGGCGTCCGACCAGGAGGTCGCCCCCGAGGCGCGCACCGCCTTGACGGCCTTGCCCGCGCCGAGGCGGAGGTCGTCCGAGGCGGTCGCGTCCTGCACGAACAGGCCCTCGCGGCAGAGCGCGCGGTGGGGGATGCTCGTGTCGCCGAGGGCGATGGCCACGTCGTACGCGCCGCGCGCGCGGCTCGGACCGGCGGGCAGGATGTCGGAGATCGTGAACAGGTTGCCCTTCTCGTCGACCACCCAGCTCGTGACCCCCGCGTAGCCGCCGCGCGCGATGACCGGCTCGCAGAGGAGGCCCGTGAGGCGCAGGTGACCGCGCGGCAGGTAGGTGCGGCGCGCGACGCCGCCCGCCGACGCTGGCACCGCGCCGCCACCCTCGAGGAGGTGCGCGGAGAGCAAGAGATCCTCGAGATCGGCGACGAGCTCCGCGGTGGAGAACGAAGGCTCCTCGGCGCGGAGCGCGCGCACGCCACGCACGGCCCGGAGGGCGGCGGCGGAGAGCCGGTAGGCCCCCTCCACGCGCGCCTCGTGGACCAGGCGCAGGAGCTCGCTCTGCAGCACCGCGCCCGCGCCCGCCGCGCCCGCGCGCAGGAGATCCTCGGCGACGCGCAGGGCGAGGACGCCCACCGCGCGCTGCCCCGCGGTCGGGGTGAGCGTCTCCACGACGACCGGCGCGGGCTCGTCGGTCGGGGTCTGGGCCAGCGCCTCGCCGCCGTCGAGCTCGAGCGCCGCGGCGACCGCGAGCACGTGGAAGCAGCGCGGTGAGAGCAGGCAGGTGCAGCGCACGTGCTCGATCGCGGAGACCACGCCGCCCTCGGGGGCGAGGGTCACCGTCTCGTCGGTGTCGGTGCGGACCGTGAGCCCCTCCCAGGTCCACGCCTTGGCGGCGCTCGGGTTCTGGTCGAGCTTCTTGACGAGGCGCGCCGGCACGAGGCCGGTGAGGGTCGCCATCAGCGCGGGCGAGGCCTTGGCGCTCATCGGATCTGCTCCCCCACCCACCGGGCGAGCTCGAGGGGCGTGAGCGCGGCGACTGGCATGCCCGCGTCCACGAGCTGCTCGGCGATGCCGCGGTGGAAGCGCGGCGCGCCCCGATCGTCGAGCGCCGCGAGGCCGAGGGCCTTCACGCCGCTCTCCACCAGGGCCCGCACCTCGGTCAAGAGCGTGTGCACGGGGCCTCCTTCCTCGAAGTCGCTCACGACGAGCAGCAGGGTGCGCGCGGGCACCCTCACGAGGCTCCGCGCGTAGCGCACGCCCTTGCCGATCGAGGTGCCGCCGCCGACGCTGATCTCGAGCAGCAGGCCGAGCGGGTCGTCGACGCGCTCGGAGAGATCGAGCACCTCGGTGTTGAACGCGACGAAGCGCACGGTCACCGCGGGCAGGCCGGAGAGGATGGCGGCCATCATCGCGCTGTAGATCACGCTCGCCTCCATGGAGCCCGAGACGTCGACCACCAGGATGACGTGCCAGTCGAGCGAGCGACGCGCGCGACGCTTGAAATACAGGCGATCGGGGGCGAGCGTGGTCTCGCCGTCGCGGTCCTTGCGGGCCGTGCGCAGGTTGTCGCCGACGGTGCGGCGCAGGTCGAGGGGGCCGACCCGACGGCGGGTGGAGGTGGGCGTGACGAGCCCGGCGAGCGCGGGCTTCACGCGTCGGGCGAGCGCCTCGACGAGCTGGTCGACGATACGCTGCACGAGGCGACGGAGCCGGGCGAGGTCGCGCTCGGGGAGCCCGCCCTTGAGCGAGAGCACCTGCTCGAGCAGCTCGATCGAGGGGCTCACCGTGTCGGGGTCGAGCTCGAGGGCGGCGGCGGCGCGGCCCCCGGTGGCGGCGCGGCCGAGCACCTCCTCGCGCACCCGCTCCCCGAAGAGATCGGCGAGCTCCTCGCCCCACTCGCGCACGGTCGGGAACGGCGCGCCCTGCCCGCCGGCGTCGCCGCCGCGCGACCCCTCACCGCGGCCGTGCCCGTAGAGCTCGTCGAGCGCGCCGGCGTAGCGCAGCGCGGTCGGCTTGAGCTGGCTGCGCTCGCGGCCGAGGAGCAGCCGGAAGCGGTCGTGGGTGGCGACGACCTGGCCTTCGCGACGCGGCGAGACCGGCGCCTGGCCGACGGCCGGCGGGAGCTTCGGGACGTCGAGCCGCAGCGTTGCGAGCGCGGCGCCGGCCTCGAGATCCGCCGCGGCGTGGTGGGCCAGCGTCACCGGATCGAGGTCGAGCTCGAGGGACAGAGGGCCCTCGCCGAAGCGCGCCGCCACCACCTCGAGCAGCCGCTCCCGCTCGGCGGGGGAGAGCACGTCGCAGCCGTCGCGCAGCGCGGGCAGGCGCGCGAGGAACGCCGGATCGTCGAGGGCATCGACGCGGTCGACCAGCGCCTCGAACACGCGCGGGTGACCGACGAACAGCGGCGTCGCGAGCACCAGCGTGCCCCGGAGGCGCGCGGCGAGCGCGCCGTGGCTCTCCCCGTCGACGGCGCCGTCGATCCAGGAGGCGAGCGAGACGCCGAGCGCCTCGCCCTCGGCGCGACCGAGCAGCACGCGCGCGGCCTCGCCCGCGCCCTGCATGAGCGGGGAGCCGTCGGTGGCGAGCCGATCGATCGCCCAGCCGAGGCGGCCTTCGCCCAGCGCGTCGAGGTCGGTGCGCGCGCGGAGGGCGAGGTCGACGAGCTCGCGCAACGCGAGGGCGTCCTCGACCCGCTCTCCGCCGCGCAGGCCCTCGAGCGCGGCGACGGCCACCGACAGGAGATCGCTCCGGCGCAGGGTGTCCGGCAGGGCGAACGTACCCTCGGGGATGCCGGGCACGTGCCCGTGCTCGAGCCGCTCGATCACGGCGAGCGCGCTGACGATGTCGGCGAGCCCCCCGCCCTCGCGCAGCGCCGGGCCGAGCGCGGCCAGGCGCTCCTCCAGCAGCGCCGCGAGGCCACACTCGGCCGCGCTCAGCGCGCCCTCGATGCGGGCCGCCGGGGTGAGCGCGTCCTCGTCGGCGAGGCGCTTCTGGTCGGCGCGCAGGGCCCCTTCGGCCGCCTGCGACAGCGTGACCCCGCGCAGGCCCACGAGCTCGAGCAAGGCGTCGGTCGCGGGCACCCACTGGATCGACCAGCGGCGGGTGAGGATCTCGGCGGTGGTCGGCGACGAGCGATCCTCGAGCGTGGCGTACGGCACCGCGCAGGCCGCGAGCCGCTGCAGCGCGACGTGGCGGCGGCGATCGAGGTCGGAGCGCAGCGGATCGAGCGTGACACGCGTGGGCTCGTCCTTCTTCGCGCCCGCGCTGGACGCTCCTGGCAGACCGAGCTCGCGCAGCAGGGTCTCGACGTGGGGCAGGAGGCCGCTGCGCGGCGCGTCGGCGGGGAGCTTGCCGCGACGGGTCCCGACGAGCACGCGCTCCATCGCGCGCGCGAGGATCCGACCGCGCCCGAGGCGCTCGCCCTGCGCGAGGCACGTCTCGATCGACTCGACCATCTCGCGACGACCGGGCGAAGGGAGACCGCGCAGGCGCGCGAGGTCGCTCGCCATGCGCACCGCCTCCTGCGCGTCGGGCACGCCCGCGACGTGGCCGAGCGCGCGCACCTCGCGCACGATGCCGACGATCGAGGTGGCGATGGCGTCCTCGAGATCGGATCCCTTCGCGAGGGCGGCGTGCGCGCGGGCCTGCCACTCCGGGTCGCGGATGCCCGCGGGGTAGCCCGAGCGCGAGTCGAGGAGGTCGAAGGCGTACGGCACGAGCGAGGCGACCATCCCCGCCTCGGAGAACGCGGCCGGGAGCGCGGCCTCGCCCACGTCCTCGGGGAACAGCGGCGGCGCGAGCAGCGCGGCGGCGTGGAACGACCCGATCACCGCCGCCACGCGGTCCTGGCTCGCGCGGGCGACGAAGGCCCGCATGGTCGCCTCGCGCGCGCGGTCCTCGGCGGGCACGCCGGTCGAGGCGTGCGCGTCGGCGCGCAGGGCCCAGCCGAAGGCGAGCGCCGCGCGACGCGTGGCCTCGGGCTCGCTCGCCCGGGCGCGCGCCTCGACGAGCACGTCCCACAGCTCCTCGGTGTCGGCGACCCCGACCTCGGCGAGCAGCGCGGCGAGGAGCCGGGGCTCCTGCCCTTCGCGCTCCTCACGCTCCTCACGCTCCTCTTCCTTGGCGCTGCGATCGGCGAGGTACGGGCGGTCGCACGCCTCGACGGGCACGCCGCGCTGGACGGCCCAGCGGATCGCGGCGAGCTCCGGCGAGAAATCGGCGAACGGATAGAAGAACAGCGACTCGCCGCTCGCCCGCACCGCCGCGAGCGCGACCGGCGCCTCGAGCTCGGGGTGACCGAGCCAGGGGAGGTACTTGCCGAGCTCCGCCGGCAGCTCCACGAGCACGCGCGTGGGCGCGAACGCGTCGAGCAGCGCCGGCACCGCCGCCGCGCAGGCGGGCGAGTGGTGCCGCACGCCGATCAGGAACGGCGCCGTCGAGCCGGCGAGCCTGGCCAGCGCCTCGGTCGGGGTCAATGCTCCTCCAGCGTCCCGCGGAGCTCGTAGAGCTGCTGCCAGAGCCGCACCTTCTGGTCGGCGCGGCGCTTGACGGTGGCGTCCCAGTAGGCCAGCAGGCGGCCACGGTCCTTGGGATCGTCCTTGAGGACGACGCCGAGGAGGTAGCCCGGGAGCAACCCGAGCGGGTCGCGATCGCCCGAGAAATAGGCCGTTTGCAGCGCGATCGACGAGGCGACGCCGACCGCCTCCGCGGTGCTCATCACGGTGCCCGGCTTCTCGACCGCCCAGCCCTCGACCGTGCGGCCCGCGCGCAGATCGCGGAAGGCCGTCACGAGCGCCTCGATCACCGCGTCGTCCACCTTCATCGGCTCGGCGACGCGCGCGAGCACGGCCTCGGCCTGCCGCTTGACGAGCGCGATCTCGCGCGCCGGGTCGGCGATGGGCGGGATGGTCTCGAAGTTGAAGCGACGCTTGAGCGCGGCGGACATCTCGCTCACGCCGCGGTCGCGGAGGTTGGCGGTGGCGATGACGTTGAAGCCCGGCCTGGCGAGCTCGAGGTGACCGTCGCCCGAGAGCTCGGGCACCGCCATGCGACGGTCGGACAGGATGGAGACGAGCGCGTCCTGCACCTCGGGCAGGCAGCGCGTGACCTCCTCCACGCGGGCCAGCGCGCCGCGCCGCATCGCGGAGAGCACCGGCGACGGCACGAGGGCCTCGATCGACGGGCCCTTGGCGAGGAGCAGCGCGTAGTTCCAGCCGTACCGCAGCTGGTCCTCCGTGGTGCCCGCGGTGCCCTGCACGGTGAGGCCGCTCGTGTCGGAGATGGCCGCGGCGAGCAGCTCGGAGACCATCGACTTGGCGGTGCCGGGCTCGCCGACCAGCAAGAGACCGCGCTCGCCGGCGAGGGTGACCACCGCGCGCTCGACGATCGCGCGGTCGCCGACGAACTTCTCGACGATGGCGAGCTTCTTGGGGACGCCGTCGGGCACCGTGGCCTTCTTGGGCAGCTCCAGGGACTCGCCCTTGGTGCCCATGACGAAGGTGACGACGGCGCGCGGCGTGAGCGCGAAGCCGGGCGGGCGCGGCCCGGGATCCCACGCGCGCAGGAAGGCGAGCTCCGTCGCGTGGAGGAGCTCGGGCGGGGGAGCCTGGACCGCGACCTCTACCGGTTTGGACATCTAGACCTCCTCCAACTTGGGAACGTCACCAGAACGGATGCGCTCGAGCGCGACGGCGAACGACGCGTGCAACGGACGGAGCGGCACCGTGCGCGGCAGCTGCCCCTTGTCGAGGGCGTACAACGGCTGCTTCCAGCGCTCCATCGGCAACGACTTCCCGAGCCCCTTGTCCCAGGCGCCCGGCAGGAAGATCTCGCGGCCCGCGCGCTCGCGCTTGCCCTCGACCACGAGCTTCTTCGCGACCAGCTCGGCGGCGGCCTGCTTGTAGACGGGTGGCTTCCAGTCGTTCCAGAGGATCACGTTGCGCTGCGTGGGCTCGGCGAGCGTGAGGACCTGCAGGTAGAGGGTGGCCGCCGGGGCGGAGAGACCTCGCTCGCTCGCCACCGCGGCGACGAGCTCGGGGGCCGAGACGCTCGGGTCGGCCTCGTAGCGGCCCTTCGGCACCGGGGTCTCCCGGATGCGCGCGACCATGGCCGCGAACCCTGCCGAGCGGAGCAGACGCACGGTCGGTAGCGCCTGGCTCGCGTAGCTCGCGGCCGAGAACCGCCACGCCACCGGATCGTCGACCGAGAGGCGCGCCGGTCGGAAGAGCGCTTGCAGATAGGTGTCCTTGCGGTGGAGCGCGGCGATCAGCGCGTCGCTCTCGCGGGACGGCGCGGTGTTCTTGTTGCGGTCGATCGCCCGCGTCGACTCCACACCCGCGACCGACTCGAAGAGCGCGCGGTTCTGGCCGGCGAGCTTCTCGTCGACGTAGATGGCCGCGAGCGGCAGGAGCAGCGCCGGGTCGTCGAGCCGACGATGCAACGCGGCGAAGAACGCTGGTACCGCGTCGCGGTACGGGTCGCCGACCGGCAGCGTCGCGAACAGCCATGGCAGCAAGAGGCAGCAACTCGTGAGGAGCTGGGGGCTGACCCGATCGTCCGGGGCCTGCCAGGCGAAGTGCTCCTCGAAGGGCACCTCCTTCACGGTGAGCAGGCGCGCGCCCTCGGGGGCGAGCAGCGCGGCGAGCAGGTCCGTGGTGCGCGAGGGCGGGTCGAGCTCCTTCTCGCAGGCGAGCACGAGCTCCTCGCGGAGGGCGACGCGCCGACCGACGACCTCGTTCCACGCCGCGGCGAGGCGGCGCGCGCGGGCGTCCGGGTCGCCGAGCTCCGCGACGTCGGTCCCGCGGCCCGCGGCCCCGAACACGCGCAGCCACTGGATCGCGGAGATCCCCTTGAGCGACTCGCGCGCGACCTTGGCCTCGGCGACCTTGAGGCCCAGCGCCTCGCGGGTCTCTTTTCCTAGGAAATCGGCCTCGTACGTGCCGAGGCGGCAGGCCCCGCCGAAGACGATCGCCGCCTCCGCGCGCGTGAGGCCCGTCTCCGCGGCGAGGCGCGCGATGGCCTCGCCGGTGACCCGGACCGGGATCTCGGCGGCGAGGACGGCGTCGAGGAACGCCGTGTCGTCGCCGGCGAGCGGTGGCTCCTCCTCCACGAGCGTGGCGTGCGGGGGCAACTGGAACGCGCCCTTCGCCCGCTCCACCACGAGGCGGACCCCGTCCTCGACGGTCGTCGCGAAGTAGGCGTTGGCCGGGCCGACGTGGACCGCTGCCGCCGAGCCCGCGGCGCCGAGGAGCGACGCCTCGGCCGTGAGGCGCACTTTGTAGACGCGCAGGTGGTCGAGATCGGTGGTCAGCGATGGCTGGGCGCGGAACGCGCGCAGGAGCCGGATCACCGTCGCGCGCTGCTCCCCCGAGAGCCCCACCGACTGCGCCCAGACCGCGAGGCCGCCGAGGCGACCGATCAGGTAGGGCCAGGGCAGACGACCGCCCACGAAGGCCCCCGGCGGGTGGAACGACAGCGCCTCGCCGGCCGCGGTGAGCTCCGGCGAGAACACGCCTCCGGCCCAGGTGACGCCCAGCAGCGGGCCGAGCGCCGCGGCGATCTCCTGCGCGTTCAGCGCCCCCTGCTCGTGGACGAGCGCCTCCGCGCCACGGGCGGCGTGCAGCTTCGCGAGGGCCTCGCCGAGCTTCACGGTGACGTCGACCTGCAGGCCGATGGCCGCGATCAGCGCGGGGTCGGTCACCGCGGGCAGCACGGCACCGACGGCCTCGACCGCGCCGTGCTCGCCCTGGTGGGTCGCGCGCGCCTCGAGCAGACGCTGCGCCGTCGCGAGATCCACGGCGCGCAGCGCGACGCTGCCGGCCGCGTCGCGCGGACGCAGGAAGTGCCAGCACGAGAGCGGCGGCACCGATCGGAACGGGTGGTGGTCCCACGGCTCCGAACCCAGCGCCCCGAGCAGCACGCCGTCGGGATCGCGCAGGTCGATGCCGGCGTGGTAGCCGCTCGGCTGGTAGCGGCGCGCCCCGGCGAGCGCGCGCGGACGGGGATCGCCGCCGGGGAAGACGACGAGGCCCTCGATCGGGTAGCTCCCCGTGCGCGTGCGGCCGTCGATGCCCGTGAACTCGTGCGTCTTGCCGTCGCTGCGCACGTGGTGGCCCACGAACCCGTCCTTGTGGCCGAGGGGCGTGTCGTCGAGCACCGCGGGCAGCTCCGAGAGCGCCACGTCGGTGAGCCGCTTGCCGTCGGACCGCTCGCTCGCCGCGCGCGCGAACGTGGGCCACGAGGGGCGCCCGAGCTTGCCGGTCTGCGGATCGAGCTCGACGAGCCGCTGCGCGCCTTCGTGCCACTGGAACGTCCAGTAGGTGGTGCCGTCGTAGACGACGCGGGAGGTCGCGGGCACGCCCGGATCGCCGGCGTGGACGACGCGCCCACCGAGCGTGACGCCACCGCCGGCCACCGGGGCCTGCGCCATCAGATCGGTGCCGTGGTGGTAGGGCATCGACTCCGCGCTCTGGCCGGCGCTCGGGTTGCCGCTCCAGTAGCAACGCGAGCCCCCCGCGTCGGGATCCCAGTGGAACACGCAGAGCTGGCCGTCGACGAACACCGCCTGCTGGGCGGCGACGTTCTTGGGGAGGTGGAGCGAGTGATCGAGCACCCTTCGATCCGCGGTGAGCACGACGGCACGCAGGCGGTTGTCGAACAGCACGGGGTACGGGAAGGCCCCCGTCACGACGTACGTGCCCATCTCCTTGGTCGCGGCCTCGAACACCGGCCAGGTGTACTCGGCGAGCAGACCGCCCCGCAGCGAGGTCGCGAGCGCGCGCGCCGCCGAGACCGCCCCGAGCCGCGCGTAGTCCTCGGGGTTCTCCCTCCAGATGCGCGGTCCCGTGCGCTGCTCGAGCTCGGCGAGCGCCCACCCGAGCTCGGGGAGCGCGGCGCGCTCCAGGGTCTCGATCCGCTGCCGCAGCCAGGCGCTGCGGGCGGTCGCGAAGCCGCCCTTGCCGGCGGCCTCTTCCTCGAAGGTGGCCTGGCCCACCACGCCGGCCACGGCGGTGATCAACAGCGGCGCGAAGCGAGGATCGGCCGCGATCCGCACCGGATCGACGAGGTCCTTCTCGAGCACGAACGCGCTCTTCGGGTCGGCGATGGGCAGCTCCAGCGCGAGCGCGTGCTCGACGACGTGCAGATCGAGGGTCGTGTTCCAGCGGTGCTTGCGGTCGAGGACCACCGGCACCCCGTCGGCGCGGATCCGCTCGGCGAGGCGGTCGAGGTAGGGCAGGCTCCTGCGCGCGCCCCCGACGAACTCGATCAGGGCCTTCACGAAGCCGGCGGCCGCGCCGCTCGGCTCCTCGCCGGTGTCCTTCTCGAGCGCGGCGAGCGCCCCGCACTCCTCGAGCACCGCGAGCCACTCGTCGACGAAGCCCTGGGCCCCCGACGACGGCTTGGGGAACAGGTGGCGCACCCGCTGCCGGACCTTCGCGTCGCGCCGCGCGAGCTCCACGATCGCCGCGCGGTAGGTGGACCAGAAGTCGCCGGGCGCGCGGGCGATCGTCGGGGCCTCGAGCAGCTCGGCGACGACCCGCGCGTCCTCGGCGGCGAGGTCGAGCTTGGCCGCCTTGGCGAGCGCGCGCAGATCCTTGGCCATGCCCGCCCACGGGGGCAGGCCTCCCAGCGTGCGGCGCACCGCGAGCTCGCGGAAGCGCGCGTAGGCGGCCGGCGCGCCGTAGCTCTTCTCGAGCTCCTTCGCGTAGCCGGAGAACGACTTGGCCGCGACGGCGCCGGCGAGCGCGAACTCGAGGTAGACGCTGCTGCGCAGGTCCTCGTCGACACCGAGCGCGTGCTCCCTCTCGGCCGTGCGCGCCTTCTCGAAGCACTGCGCGGCGAAGCTCGACGCGTCCTCGGCGAGGAACGCCCGCCCGGCCTCCTCCCAGAACGACGGCAAGAAGTGGGGGACCGAGCGCGCGAGGCGGTCGCCGATCTCGACGAAGGCGTCGCGCGCGTGGCCCGGTTTGCTCTTGGCGCGGGCCGCGGCCTTCTTGAAGTCCTTCATGACGTCGAGCGCGAAGCGGGCGTGCTTCGGGTCGTTCACGAGCGCCCAGCCAGGGAAGCCGAGGGCCCGGTAGCGCTGGTTGCCGAGCGGCGCCGAGACGGTCGGCGGCGCGAACCCGAGCACGTCCATCTCGGCGTCGATGCCGGCGGCGATCGGGTCGGGCACGAGGCGCACCAGCGGTCGCCCGGGCAGCGCGGGGTGCTCGTAGCGGCGCGCCGAGACCGAGCCGGTGCGCTCGCCCTCGGGGAGCGCAGCGCCGAGCGGCACGATGGCGCCGGCGCGGACGAGCGAGGCGAGGTCAGCCATTCTGCGCCTCCTTCTCGACGTGACGGCCGGCGAAGATCGCCGCCGCCATGCGCACGCCCTCCGACCACGCGATGGGCCCCACGCGCGCGAGGGGCAGCGCGCGCTCGCGCTCGTCGACCCACGTGAGGTCCTCGGTCACGGTGGGGCTCGTCGGGTCGTCGGAGCCGATCCAGAACCGCGCCTCCTGCACCGAGATGGCGCCCGACGCGGGATCGGCCTCGAAGACCCGGGCGATCGCCGAGCCCCCGCGCACCCGGTAGCCGAGCTTGCGGCACCGCGAGAGCGCGTGGTTCAGCTGCTGGAACTGGCCGTCGCGGTAGTCGGTCACGCCGTGCGCCGTGGCGTCGACCAGGGGCTTTGCGTGCACCTCGCGGAACAGCTGGCCGATGCCCTGGGTGAGCGAGAGCTCGGTCGCGAGGCCGCGCAGCTCGTCGAGCTCGCCGAGCAGGATCGGGTGCGGGACGGACAACGTCTCGGCCTCGAGCCACCGCGTCTCGCCCTCGAGATCGACCACGCCGAGACGCTTCCCGTCGACGCCGCGGAAGAAGCCGGTCACCTCGCCCGCCACCACCACCGCGTTCTCGAGCGCCTTGCGCCACGAGGGGTCCTCCCACACCGCCGCGAGCACGTCGCGCGGGACCGGGAGCGTCCGCAGCATCCACGTCTCCACGGTCTCGACGGCCTGCCTGTCCTGCTGTTCGAGCAGCGCGCGCACGTCGTCGAGCTGCTGGAACGCCTCGGTCTCCTTCACGTCCTTCGGGACCGAGGACAGGAGCGCGCCCTTGCCGTTGCGACAAAGGATCTTGCCGTCGCGGAGCGCGAGCGCGTAGCCGTTGCCCGCGTCGACGAAGCCCTCGACGGACGGGGCCGGCGTGACCTTCTTCTCCGCGCGCGGTGCGGCGACCTTCGGTGAGGCCACTTCGGCGAGGGGCGTCTTGCCGCCCGCCTCGGCCTCGGGAGCGGTCACCTCCGAGTAGCCCTTCTTGGTCTTCTCCTTCACGAGCTTGTCGCGCTCGGCCGCGGCCTTCTCCGCGGTGGGGAAGGCCTTCAGCTGGGTCTGGCCCTGCGTCCCGATCCGGCCGAAACGGACCACGAGTTCCTTTTCGTCGACGGAGACCTCCCAGAACTTCGACGAGGTCCCCTCCACCAGCTCGAACCGTCGCATGGGCGAAGACGAACCGAGATTCGTCGCGCCCGCAAGACGCATCGGTGGCGCGACGAGCCCGGAGAGGGATAGCCTCGCCCGACCACGGAGGCACGCATGCGTCGCTTCGAGTTCGTCGAGGGTTCGTCGTCGAAGTTCTGGCAAGTGGACCGCAAGGGGTCGACGCTCGTCGTCCACTTCGGTCGCATCGGCACGAGCGGCCAGATGCAGGAGAAGAGTCACGGCTCCGAGGCCGCGGCCGAGACCGCGCTCGACAAGTTGATCCGCGAGAAGACGGGCAAGGGCTACGTCGAGGTCGGCGGCGAAGACGCCGAGGCCGAGGCGCCGGCGAAGGCGCCGAAGAAGGGCGACGCGAAGGAGGCCCCGAAGGCGGCCGCCGCGCCCAAGGCTCCGAAGGTCGAGGTCGCGAAGAAGTCCGCGAAGGAGCTCGTCGACGCCGGCAAGGGCTACGGCCTCGCGATCGAGGGTGGAAAGCTCGTCTGCTACAAGGACGGCCGCCCGCTCGCCTCGGTGCCGAAGCCGATCAAGGAGGGCGAGGCCGCCGAGCGCCTGCTCGCGGCGATCGAGATGCTCGACGCGCACGCGAGGTCCTGCGTGGAGACGGTGGAGTCGTGGATGCTGCGCTCCCTCGCCACGCCGCGCGGCGTGCTCGAGGCGGTGTTCCGCGACGAGGCCTGGCGCGCGGCGCTCGAGCACGCGGTGGTGATCCCCGTGGACGGCAAGGGCAAGGCCGCCGACGTCGTGGGCCTGCTGCGCGGCGTCGATCCGAAGCGCGGCCTCGGCGTGGTCGACCTCGACGGCGAGACCAAGTGGATCGACGCGCCGCGCGTGATGATCCCGCACCCGGTGCTGCTCTCCGAGCTCGACGACCTCCGCGGCCTCGCGAGCGAGCTCGGCGTGCGCCAGGGGATCGCGCAGCTGTTCCGCGAGGTGTTCACCAGGAAGGGGCGCACGTTCGACAAGGGCGCGACCGAGGTCGAGGAGTTCGAGAACGGCAAGTTCGAGATGCTCCAGCAGGCGTTCGGGGTCGCGAAGAAGCTCGGCTACAAGGTGAGCGGCGGCGCCGCGGTGGTGCGCGTGTGGGAGGGCGGCCGCGTCGTGGAGGCGCGCTACTTCCTCGGCGACTACGACCCGATGGACGAGACCGAGACCGGCGGGCTCGGCTGGGTCGACGACAAGCAGAAGACCCTCGCCATCGAGGACGTGCCGGCCATCGCCTTCTCGGAGGGCATGCGCATGGCCGCCGCCATCTACGCCAAGCGTGAGGTCGAGAAGAAGGAGGACGAGGATGTCTGAGATCACCCCCCACGACGCCCGCGTCACCCTGCGCGCCGGCGGCGTCGCTCCGCTCGCGACCAAGTTCCCGGAGGACGAGCGGGCGAGCCCGCTCGGCGCCCACGCCTACGTGCACCCCGCCCTCGCGGGCCGCGTCGTGGTGCGCCTCTCGCCCGCCGCGGTGGCCGCGGGCACCGACGCCGAGATGGAGGCGCTCGGGTTCACGAAGGACGCCGCCGTCGAGGACCTCGGCCTCGTCCGCTACCGCACGCTCGGCTTCCCCGCGTGGGCGCTCGTGCACGACCCGAAGAAGGCGCGCTTCGCGCTCGAGGTGACCCAGGACTTCCGCAAGGCGAGGAAACGCGCGGCCAGCAAGCCCGGCCACGCCCGCGAGGCGTTCGAGGAGATCGGCAAGCGCCTGCAGCGCACGGTGCCGCACTTCTTGCCGTCGTTCTGGGAGGAGGCCGGCCGCGTGCTCGCCGACGAGGGCTCGGCGGCGATGGCCGCGCAGTGCTTCGAGAAGGCCCGCGAGGCCGAGCGCGCGCACAAGCTGAAGGTCGACGCCGACGAGCGCGACGCGGTGTTCCTCGAGTTCGCGCTGCTCGGCGCGCTCTCGGCCAAGACCCTCTCGGCCTACGCCAAGGACCTCGAGCGCAGCGAGGGCGCGAAGGACGCCTACCGGCGCTTCCGCGGCATCACCATCAAGCGCGCGCTCGGCGGTCTGCCGCCGTGGTCGGGCATGGGCAAGGACCTGCGCGGTCTCGCGAAGGCGGCCAAGCTCGACGTCGACGCCGAGGACGACTCGCTGATGCGCGAGCTCGTGGGCACGCCCGCGATCGGCCGCGCGCCGCAGGAGCTCTGGACCACGTTCCGGCCCTCGCTCGTGCGCATCGGCAAGGCGGACGCCGCCGCGCGCCACCTGATCCGCGGGATCTTCCCGACGCCGAAGAACGACGACGACGACAAGCGCAAGAAGCTCGTCGAGGACTGGCTCGCGCTGCTCGACGAGATCGGCGCCTTCGCCGACCTGCCCGACGCCGGCCTCTCGGAGTGGCTCGGGAAGCTGATCCGCTGGGCCGGCGGCGCGCCGCGCGTGGTGGCGCTGCTCGGCGAGCTCGCCCCGCGCCTGCGCGAGCCAATCGCCGTCGTGGTCAAGCACGGGTGGTGGGAGCGGCTCGACCTCGACCTCGCCGAGGGCGCGCTGCGCCTCGGCATCCCCCTCGCCGACCCCGGCGACGACGACTTCGACCCGGACTCCATCAGCCTCGCGTGCGACCCGGTGAAGGTCGCCGCCGAGCCGCGCTACTCCAAGAAGCTCGTGCAGGTCGTGGCCCGCATGATGGGCGAGGCGGAGCACGAGCCGAAGATGCGCGGCAAGGAGGGCTTCGCCGCCGCGAGGCGCGCGTGGCTCGAGGAGCAGATCGCAGACCTCGAGAAGGGCGCGCTCGTGAAGGCCGAGGGGGCCCTCGACGAGCTCAAGGAGAAGACCCGCGCGGCCACCTTCGCGCCGTACCCGGACCTGCAGGCGAGGCTCGCGGCAGCGCGGCTCTCGCCCGCGCTCGGTCGCTTGCTCCGCGAGGGCATCTTCGACGAGCTCGGGTGGCCGGCCTACGAGGCCGCGCTCGAGAAGCTCGGCAAGGACATCGAGCTCGAGGGTGGCTTCCCCTGGCTCGTCGTGCGCAACGATCGCCACGCGACGGTGCTCGGCCCCGAGGGCGTGGTGCTCGAGCACGACTTCGTCTCCAACGCGAAGACGGAGTCGATCGAGAAGACGCTGTACGTCGACGGCCAGCTGTTCGTCGAGGTGCGCGACAAGAAGAGCTACGACGACCGCGGCTACTGGAGCTCGGCGCCGAAGACGCGCTTCGAGGCCAAGGGCACCGGCTGGAACGACACGGGCGTGGCGACCACCCTGCCCGACGGCTCGGTCACCCTCGGCAAGCGCGCGTTCCGCGCCGGTGACACGGAGCTCGGCTGGTACGAGCGCCACGCCTACGACGGCACCACGGTGTTCACGCTCGGCTACCAGGGCGGCGAGTGGGGCTGGCGGGAGTACGACCCGGTCAAGGACAAGACCGGCCGCGCGTCGCGGCCCAAGTTCTTCGAGGAGTTCATCGAGGCCGGCAAGAAGCTCAACATCCACCAGCTCGAGCTGCACCCGGTCGCGGTGAAGACCTCGCCGCTCGGGTGCAAGGACGGCTTCGCCGGCTTCCGCGTGCGCTTCGCCGAGGGCGACGACGGCCTCATCGAGGCCGAGCGCATCGACGGCGTGAAGCTCTCGACCAAGGGCGTGACCATCGAGGGCCTGCTGAGCATCCCCGCGCGCGAGACGCCTCTGCCGATCGAGGACACGAGCGGCGACCTCGGGGAGGCCGCCTACCTGCGCACCCACGACGGCGAGACGCTCGCCGACCTCAGCGAGCACGACTGGGCCTCGCGCGGGTTCGGCACCAAGCTGCCGCCGCGCCAGTTCTGGCACTACCTCACGCCGCGCGACCCGAAGGGCAGCGCACTCCTGCGCAAGCTCGACGAGGCCGCGGTCGAGCGCCTGCTCGCCGCCGCGCGCGAGGACGTCGCGGCGAACGACGACGACGACCGGCCGCTGCCGAAGGCGGAGGCCGCCGCCAAGGCGCTCGGCATCACGGACGCGCGCCTGCAGCGCGGCGTCGCGGGCATCGCCGCCAAGGCCGCGGAGCTCGAGGCAGAGCTGCGCGAGGTCATCGAGGGCCGCGGAAAGGACGCCGTCGACAGCGGCGCCGACGAGGCGGGCAGCAACGGCGGCCTGGTGCTCAAGGCCGACGCGGCGATGAAGAAGGGCAAGGCGCTCGTCGAGGACTTCGAGGTGAACCTCCCCGAGTGGCTGAACGGCGGGCGCGGCAAGGCCATGCGCGCGGTGGTGCCCTTCGCCGACGCGAGCGAGCGCACCGAGGCCCGGGAGATCCTCACCGCCCTCGCGCAGACCTCGTTCGCCGAGGACCTCGCGCACGTGCGCACCCTGCGCATCTCCGAGCAGGAGGACCAGGACGACGACACCGAGTACAACGCGCTGCGCGTCGTCAAGGTCGAAGGCAGCACGTTCGCGATCCACGCCAGCGACGACTGGGCGATCGAGCGCACCGAGGACGGCAAGTTCCGCGCGCCGCCCGGCTTCGACGTGAAGGACGAGAAGCGGCCCAAGGGCCTCGGCAAGGCCTTCGTCGAGGCGTACCTCGCGCTCGGCACCGAGCCGACGCCGTTCGACCCGGCCCACGCCGAGGCGATCGCCACGCGCACGGGGCTCAGCAAGGCGGAGGCCGGCCTCCTCTTGCTCGGCGCACCCGTGAACGGCTACCAGCGCGACTTCCTCGGCAAGGAGCGGCGCGAGGCGCTGGGCCTCAAGCTCGCCGAGGCCGAGGCCGCGCGCGGGACCTTCAAGGACCTGAAGGACGGCCTGCTCGACGAGGTCTTCGAGCGCGCCGCGGCCGACGAGAAGGCGCTCTCGGGCGCCGCGTGGGCCGAGCGCCTCGGTGAGGCGTGGCACGCCGTGGTCGGCGAGAAGGTGCAGTTGCCCGAGGGCCTCGTGCTCGAGGCGCAGAAGGACCTGGTCGTCGAGGGCAGCCTCGGCCGGCTCCTCACGGCCGTGGCCTCGCCCAAGGCGGCGGCGCCGCTGTTCGAGCTCGGCAAGTGGACCACCCTCGCGCAGGCCAACTCGTGGATCAGCGACCCCGGCGAGGAGGGCTTCGACCCGCAGCTCGCCCGCGACCTCGTGTTGATCATGGCGTGGGTCTCGTTCTCGACGCCGGTCGGCGAGGCCATCCGCGCGGGCATCCCCGCCCTCTACGAGAAGCTGCGCGCCACGGTCTCGGACCCGAAGCTCGTGTGGGGGCTCGGCAACAAGTACTCCGACAAGAAGGACCAGAAGGATCTCAAGGTCCTGCTCGACCTCGTGAAGGGCAAGCAGGTCATCCACGAGAAAGACGACGACGACGTCTGCGACGATGGGCGCGACACCGGCGTGATCCTGCTCGGCAAGTACGGCGAGAGCCTGCGCGGCGCGTTCCGCCCGGGCCTCGTCCAGCGCTGGGACGACCCGGTCCTCGTGGGCCTGCACAAGGGCCTCCACGACGGGGACGACGACGACGACGACGGGAGCCAGCCCATCGGCGTCGCGAGCCTGATCCTCGGCAAGGACCTCGCCGCCCTCGCGGCCCGCATCGCCGACTCGCCGGTCGCCGCGGGGGGCTACGAGGCCAACCCGCTGCTCTCGACGAAGAAGACGGTCACCGCGGTCGAGAAGGCGAACGGAATCTCGACCGAGGCGGCCACGCTCTACCTGCAGCTCCTCGCCCTCGCCGAGCCGACGCAGAAGGCGGTGCAGAAGTGGAACGGGTGGACGCCGAAGCAGTACGCGGCCGCCGTCGCCGAGCTCGTGAAGAAGAAGCTCGTCGTCGAGGGCAAGCGCGAGCGCGCCCAGCGCGAGGTGTTCCTGCCGGGTGGGTTCGGCAAGGGCGAGGGCAAGAACCTCCCGATGGAGGAGTGGAAGAAGCAGTTCTACCCCGGGTTCCTCCCGCGCAACCTGCCGACCGAGCCCCTGCACGCCCTCTTCGCGCGCGCGTGGAAGAAGGTCGAGGCCGGCGAGGGCCCGCGCTTCGAGAAGGTGCGCTGACCCGGCTCTCGAGGCCCGTCCAAGAATGCCCCCCGGGCTGAAGCCCGGGGCACCGACGGCCGCTGAAGCCCGGGGCATCGACCCCGGGCTCGACGCCACGCTGGATTGGCTGAACTCCCTTCTGCGGTCCGTTGCAGCGCGACGTCCAGCCAGTGACTTGGGACGTGAAGCCCGGGGTGAAAGGCCCCGGGCTTGCAGTGTTGTCGGTGCCCCGGGCTTCAGCCCGGGGGTTGGGTCAGACGTTCGCTCACTCGCCGGGTGATTCGAGCGGCGGGGCCGCCGGCTCCGCCTTCGCCTTGCGCGAGAAGACCCACCGAAAGAACCGCCCGACGTCGTCGAACAGCGAATAGGCGACCGGGGTCGCGAGCAGGGTGAGCAGGAGCGAGAGCACCTGCCCGCCGACCACCACGCCGGCCGTCGCCCGGTTGGTGCCCGCGCCCGCGCCGTGGCTGTTCATCAGCGGGATCATGCCCGCGACGAATGCCATCGTGGTCATGAGGATCGGCCGCAGACGGTCCTTGTTGGCCTGCAGGATGGCCGGGTACAGCGCCATGCCCTGCTCGCGGAGCTGGTTCGTGTGGTCGATCTGCAGGATGGAGTTCTTCTTCACCACGCCGAACAGCACGAGGAGGCCGAGCGCCGAGAAGATGTTCAGCGACTGCTTGAAGAGCAGCAGCGACAGCAGCGCGAACGGCACCGTGAGCGGCAGCGCGAGCAGGATGGTGATGGGGTGCAGCCACGACTCGAACTGCGCCGCGAGGATCAGGTACATGAAGACGAGCGAGAGCCCGAACGCGATGAGGAAGTTCTGGCCGGCGCGCGCGAGCTCGCGGGAGCGACCGATGGGCGCCGCCGAGTACTCGGTCGGGAGCTTCAGCTCCTTGACCGCCTTGGCGAGCCCGTCGGTGACCGCCGACTCGCCGAAGCCGGGCGCCACGTTGGCCGTCAGCGTGACCTGGCGACGGCGGTTGAGCCGGTTGATCTGCGCGGGGCCGGTGTTCTCGCTGGTGCTGACGACGTCGAGCAGCGGCACCGAGCCGAGCCGCAACGAGGGCACGGTCATGGTGCCGAGGCCGGCGAGGTCGGCGCGGTACATGGCCTCGGCGCGGGCGCGCACCTCGTATTGCTCGCCGTGCTCCTCGTAGTCCGAGACCTTCACGCCGCCGACCAGGAGCCGGAGGGCCGAGGCCACGTCTGCCACGCTGACGCCGAGCTCCGCGGCGCGCGGCCGGTCGATCGCGACGGTGATCTCGGGCTTGCCGAGCACCAGCGACGAGTCGACGTCGACGGCGCCCGGGATCTTCTTGAGCGCCTCGAGCGCCTTGGTGGCCGACACCGTGAGGCGGTCGAGGTCGGGGCCGGCGATCACGTACTGCACGGCGGCCTGCGAGTTGCCGCCGCCGCCGAACGCGGCGACGAGGGAGACGTTCGCGCGGAGCTCCTTGGGGAGCTTGGTGAGGATCTCCTGGCGCGCCTTGACCATGAGCTGCGTCTGGTCGAGGCGACGCTTCTCCGGGTCGACCAGGCGTACGAAGACGCTCGCCTGGTTCGGGGTCTTGCGGTCGTCGGCGCCGATGGTGACCAGCGTGGTCTCGACGCCCGGCATCTGGCGCACGTCGCGGGCGATGCGCTCGGCGATGAGCTCCATGGCGGCGAGGCTCGTGCCCTCGGGGGCACGCACGTTCACCTCGAACTGCGACTCGTCGTTGTCGGGCAGGAAGTTCTTGGGCACCTTCTTCATCAGCGGCCCGAGCGAGGCCAGCGCGCCGAGCGAGGCCAGCACCACGATCCACCGCTGCCGCATCACGAACCCTAGGATGGCCATGTAGGCGCGCTCGATGGGGCGGTAGAACACGTCGACCACGCGCTCCAACACGGGCTTCTTGTGCACCTGCCCGGGGATCTTCGCCCGGAGCATGCGCGCGCTCATCATCGGCGTGAGCGTGAAGCTCACGAGCAGCGAGATGCCGATGGCGAACGACATCGTGAGGCCGAACGACTTGAGGAACCGGCCGACGATGCCGGCCATGAACGCGACCGGCACGAACACCGCGATCAGCGACAGCGTGGTCGCCATGACGGCGAGGCCGATCTCCTTGGTGCCGTGGTCGGCGGCCTCGGCCGGCGGGAGGTTCTTCTCCTCGATCTGCTTGTAGATGTTCTCGAGGACGACGATGGCGTCGTCGATGACGATGCCGACCGCCAGCGCGAGCGCCAGCAGCGTGATCGAGTTGAGGGTGAAGCCGTACACCCACATGGCGCCGAAGGTGCCGATGATCGAGGCCGGGATCGACACGGCGGCGATGACGGTGCTGCGCACGCTGCCGAGGAACGCGAGCACGACGAGCGCGGCGAAGATCGCGCCGAGCACGAGGTGCTCCTTGACCGCGTCGGCCGCGGTGCGGATGACCTCGCTGTTGTCGCGCACCACCTTGAGGCGGTAGCCGGGCGGCAGCTGCTTCTGCACGTCGCGGACGCGTTCCTTCACGGCGTCGGCCACGGCGACGATGTTCTCGCCCGATTGCTTGCGGATGATGAGCGCGACGGTCGCGTCGCCGTTCTCCTTGGCGATGCTCTCCAGCTCCGCCTCGCCGTCCTCGACGCGCGCCACGTCGGACACCCGGACTGGCGTGTTGCCCACCTGCTTGAGGACGATGGCGGCGAGCTCCGTGACGCTCTCGACGCGGCCCTGGATGCGCAGGGTCAGCGTCTTGGGGCCGGTCTCGATCGAGCCGCCGGGGATCTGCACGTTCTGGGTATTCAGCGCGCGCTGCACGTCGGCGGCGGTGAGGCCCGCGCCGCGGAGCTTGATCGGGTCGAGCCAGATGTTCACCTGACGCTTGCGGCCGCCGACCAGCAGCACCTGGCCGACGCCGGTCGTGCCCTCGAGGCGCCGCCGCACGAAGCGGTCGGCGACCTCCGTGACCTCGCGCACCGGCTTGGGGGCGGCGAGCGTGATGGTGACGACCGGCGTGGCGTCGGGGTCGATGCGGGTGACGGTCGGGAGCTCGATGTCCTTGGGCAGCGAGGTGACCACGCCGTTGATGCGGTCGCGGACCTCCTGGGCGGCCACGTCCGGGTCCTTCTCGAGCACGAAGGTGACGAAGACCTGCGAGACGCCCTCGGAGGAGGAGGAGCGCAGCTCGTCGATGCCGCTGATGGTGTTGACGGCCTCCTCGATCTTGTCGGTGATCTGGGTCTCGACCTCGGTCGGCGCCGCGCCCGGCAAGCGCGTGGTGATGGTGACGACGGGGAAGTCGACCTTGGGGAACCGGTCGACGCCCAGGCGGCCGTAGGCCACCGCGCCGACGACGCAGAGCGCGAGGATGAGCACGGTCGCGAAGACCGGCCGCTTGATGCAGATCGCTGCCAGCCAGTGCACGGCTACTTCACCTTCGCGCCGTCGCGCACGTCGGGGGTCACGGGCGCGACGACCTTGTCGCCCTTCTTGGCGCCCTCGTCGACGGCGAAGAAGCCGTCGCGCTCGGCGCCGAGGCGCAGGAGGCGCTCCTCGATGCGGCCCTCCACCACGAAGAACGCGCGCCGCAGGTTGCCGTCGACCACGATGGCGTTGGTGGGGACGACGGGCGCCTCGACGTCGCCGAGCGCGAGGCGCGCCCTCGCGAACATGCCCGGGCGCAGCCGCTTGTCGGCGTTGGGCGCCACGGCCTCGACCATCAGCGATCGCGAGCCGACCTGGAGCGACGGGCCGATGTAGCGGATCGAGCCCTTGAACACCTCCTTGGGGAAGGTCGCCACGGTGAACTCGACGGCGAGCCCCACCTTCACCAGCGAGACGGAGGCCTCGGGCACGATGATCTCGAGGCGCAGGGGGTCGATCGCGACCACGCGGGCGACCTTGGAGCTCGGCTGCACGTATTCGCCCGCGGTGACGTAGCGCTCGGCGATCATGCCAGCGAACGGCGCGCGTACACTGGCGTCCACGAGGCCCTTGCTCGCCGTCGCCACGCGCGCCTCGGCGGTCTTGGCCGCCCAGAGCGCGGTGGTGCACGCGCCGTGTTGCTTGTCGTACTCGAGGCCGCTGAGGGCGCCTGCCTGGTATAGCTTCTCCACGCGGGCGCACTCGGTCTGGGCGACCTCGAGCTGGGCCTTGGCCTGACCGAGGACCGCGCTCGCCTCTGCGGCGCCGAGCGCCGCGTTGCGCGCGTCGAGCCGGGCGAGGACGAACCCCTTGTCGACCATCGAGCCGCGCTCGACGAAGGTGTCGAGCACCGCGCCGCTCGCGTTGGCCGCGACGTCGGAGGACTCGTTGGGCGTGAGCGAGCCCGTGAGCACGAGGAAGCGCGGCATCGCCCGGTCGACGACGGTGGTCGTGGTGACGGAGACCGCGGGCAATGCGGGCGGGGGCGCCTCGTCGACCACCTTGGGACGGCACCCTGCGCCGAGGAGGAAGAGGAGCACCGGGACGAAAGAGCGGGTGGAGAAGGGTTGCGGGCGCATGCGCGGTCGGGCCTGGGATGCCAATGCCCGGCAGGGGTAGCATCGGACGCGTGGAGCGGATCGACGGTCGTCCCAGTTTTCTGCGGTTCGCCACGGTCGGCCCGACCGAAGTGGTCAGCCGCGCACGCCTCGACACCAGGCAGGTGCTGCCCTTCTTCGACAAAGAGGGCGTCCGCCATGTAGGTGTCCTGCGGCGGGCGCGAACCTCTCGCCACGTCCGCGGCGACGAGATCGAGGGCCTCGAGCCGATCGGCATCGACTTCTCGGGCGTCGACGAGACGGGGGACATCCTCGAGTACGGCCGCGCGATCTTCACGCGGCACGCCTCCGTCACCCTGGATCCCGAGGCGCTCGTGCTGCCCGCGCCGAGCGTCGCGCGGTCCATCGGCTACCTGACGGAGCTCGCGCTGCCGCTCGCGGTGCCCATCCACCCGCCGTCCGCTCGCAGCCTCGTGGTCGAGTGGGACGGCGCCACGCACCACGTCGACTTCGCGCCGCTGAGCGAGCTGCGGGCCCGTCTCGAGACCGCGCGCCACGACGAGGTGTTGACGATTCTCCTCGGGCTCGTGGAGCCCGTCGCGCCGGCCAGCTTCGGCGAGGAACGTCCAGAGGCGCGCGCCTTCCTCGCCGAGCACGCGAGCCGGATCTGGGACGCCGAGCGGCTCGTGGGCGCGGCGCACGAAGCCGACGACACGCCCGCGGGCACGGCGATCGAGGGCCGCGCGCTCCGGTTCTTGCGGGCCGTGGAGCACGAGGGCATCGAGGTCGTGACGCCTTCCACGGGGGAGAGCGTCGCGGTGCTCCCGTGGGTGACCGTCGACGGCGAGCCCTGGTTCGTCCTGTGGCGTGAGCTGCGACCAGCGGCGGCCGAGCGCGCGCGGCTCCTCCCGATCCACGACCTGCCGATCGGTGCGTGGTTCGTCAACGCGACGGCGCGCTTCGTCCCGCGCGAGCTCGCGCTGGCGTGCGCCGGAGAAGAGGGGCGCACCCGCGCCGCGACCCACGTGCTCGGAGCGGTCTCGCCGCGCGTGTCGGTCCTGTCCTGCCGCTTGCTCGGGCGCGCTGAGTCGGCCCCCGCGTGCAGCAGCGAGGTCCGCACCCGCCTCGCCTGCGCGCTCGATCCCGCCGGGCTCCGCCTGCCCGACGGCGCGATCCTGGTGCGCGGGGAGGAGCTCCGGCGTGCGGTCGCCGCGGGGGTCGTCCGCGATCCCGTGGTGGTCGCCGGCCTCGTCGATCTCGGCCTCGATCCGTTCGCCGAGGTCCGCGCGGGCGCCCCGGCGACCCGCCGCGCGTTCGTCGACGCGATGACCCGCGGCTCCACCGTGCTGCGTCGCCTGCGCGCGTACTCGTCGATCGAGGCCGAGCAGCTCGAGGCCCCCACCTACGCGCGGCTGATGACCCACCTGCAGGCGCGCCACGGCGTGCGCATCGTCTACCCCGAGCGCCCCGAGGATCGCGGCTTCTTCAAGGCCGCCTTCCGCGTGTTCATGGCCGACGACCGCGGCGGCGATCGAGCGTTGCAGGGGCTGCACTGGTCGCACGACGCCTTCCACTTCGCGCTCGGCAACTACACCCCGGCGGTGTCGCTCGAGGACTTCGTCGCGGCCTACGTGTCCGACGAAGAGAGGGAGCCCGCGCCGCCCGAGGGCCCGGCCTTCGAGGCGTTCGCGCGGGCCCTCGAGGCCGCCGAGGACGAGGCCACGTTCTTCTCGTTCTACACGCTGTTCGACGAGCACCCTCCCCTCGCCCGCCACGTCCCGAAGCTCACGTTCCACGCGGCGCTGCGGGCGATCGGCGTCGACGACCGCGAGACCGCGCGGACCGTGTTCGACGCGCTGTGCCGCGCAGAGCTCCCCGCCCGCGCGCGCGAGCACCCGGCGTATGCAGCGCGCGCAGACGTGCGCGATCTGTGCACGTACATGCTCGGGTTCCACGAGTATCACCTCGGGGACATCCGCCGCGCGTGGAGGGCGGCGGGCAAGGATCTCTACCGCGCGATCTTCGTCCGGCTCGGGCTGTACGAGACCGACGTCGAGCGCTACCTCGCGTCGGTGCGCGGGTTCTCCGCGCGCCTCGCGCGAACGCCCCCCGGGTTCCCCGCGCTCGCGGCCCACGCCGCGAACGTACGGCTCGAGATCGCCCTGCGCGGCTTCGACGTCAGCAAGGCGCTTCGCCTGTGTCGAACCCGCACGACCGACCGGGCCGCGACGTGCCGCGAGTTCCTCGGCCACCTCGCCGTGCTCGTCGACGTGCAGCGTCGCCTCGAGGTCGTCGAGGCGCGCGTCCTCGACGCCGAACTCTCCTCCCGCAACGAGCACTCGTTCGAGCAGATCGAGCGCCTCGCCGGTGAGGTCGCCGCGATCCATCGAGCGCTGTGGGACTCGGCGGCGAAGGTGCTGCCCGAAGAGGTGGTCGCAGAGGAGCGCGCGAGAACGCTGCCCCGTTGACGTCGAGCTACCGCTTGGAAGGGGGCTCCCGCATCGTGTCGCGCAGCGTGCGAACCTGCCCGATGAGGCGCTCGAGCGCCGCTCTCGACACCTCGTTGACCTCGCGCGCGAAGCGCTGCTCGGCGTCGAGGATCTTGGGTTCGAGCGTCCACCACCGTTCCTTCGCTTCCATGCCCGCCAGATGGATTTCGAGACGAACCTCGTCTCGAAGGCGCTGGAGCTCGCTGAGGCCGTCGTGCAGGGTCTCCTTGAGGCGGTGGGTGTCCGTCATCATGGGGAACCCCTCAGCACCTCGCATGCCAGTTCAGTGGTGCACGAAGTATCGCTCGCGCGAAGGCGCCGTCCGCGATTCTTGCGCGCGACGCGCAGAACCCTCTCCGCCGCCGTGCGTCACTCCAGCGCCCAGGCGATGGGCTCGCGCATGCGCGCCTCGAAGTCGGGCGGCCAGGTGTGGCCGATCTTGCCGAGCGAGACCCAGCGCGCCTCGAGGCCGGCGGCCTTGGCCGCGGCGACGGTGGCGACCATGCTGCCACGGGCGCCGTCCCAGTCGCCGGCCGCCATCACGAGGCGTCGGATGCCGAGCTCCCGCAGCAGCTTCAGGTCGAGGCCGACCGCGGCCGCGACGAGCACGAGCCCGCGGAAGCGCCCTGGCAGCGCGCGGGTCTGCAAGACGTCCTTCGCCGCGAACGCACCACGCGACCAGCCGACGAGCACGCCCGGGCGCGGCGCCACGAACGCGGGCACGGCCGACTCGGTCAAATCGATGGCGTGCGACAGGAACGCCGCCTTCTCCTTCGGGGGGCCGTACCAGTCCGGCTCGCCGGCGCAGGTCGAGTTGCCCGAAGGGCAGACGAGCCACGCGCCGTCCCGCCCCGCCGATCCGAAGGCATCGCAGACCCACCCCGGCTGCATGCAGGTCGCGTGCAGGAACACGACGAGGGGCGCGGGAGCGGTCGGCGCGAGGCTCGAGGCGAGCGGTGGATAGACCTCGACCGGGCGGCCCAGATCGTCGTCGAGGGTGAACGGCTCCGTCGGTCGCACGGGAACGGGTTCTTCCGGAGGCGGCGGGGGCGTGCTCGGGAGGGCTGGCGTGGCGACGGGCGCGACCGGCGTGACCGGTGGTGACAGCGATGGAGCGGCAGACCGTGCGCAACCGACGAACAGGAAGAGGGCGAGCCGAGCACGCATGACCTCTGTCGTCGCGGTCGGCGATCGAACTGTGACGCGCCCTGCCCGGAATCACTAGGCTTCCTCCATGTTCTCGCGGCCGCTGCTCGTCCTGCCCGCCGGTGAAGACGGCCGCACGGCGCTCGCGCTGGCCGAGGCGCTGGCTCCCGAGGCGACCGCCATCCACGTCCGCGTCGCGCTGCCGCCCGTCGCCGCGCCCGTGTGGACCGAGCCCGACCTCGTCGCCGTCGAGCAGGCCCTCGCCGAGGCGGAGGCCCACCTCGCCTCCCTGCTCCGTCGAGGCCCGCCGGAGGTCGTCGGGACGATCGAGGTCGCGCCCCTCCGCGCCGTGATCGACACGGCCCTCGCGGCCCTCGAACCCGACGTGGTCGTCGTCGCGGGCCTCCCCGACGCCGACGCGCGCGCGCTCTGTCGCGACACCGGAGTGGCCGTCGCCTGCGGGGCGGTCGGCGCGGGGCCGCTCCGCACGCTGGTCCACCCCTTCGACGGTCGCGCCGAGGGGCTCGCGTCGTTCGCGGCGTTCCTGCGCGACCGCTGCGACGCGCGCCACGTCGCGACGGCGCTCGCCGTCGGAGCCCTCGACGACCGCCTGTCGACCGGCTCGGCCGAGCTCGCCTTCGCGGTGGGCATCCGCGCGACCACCACGGTCGTCGCGCTCGAGAAGGGGCTCCTCGGCGCCGCGCTGGGCGTCGACGAGCCCCTCCCCGCCCTCGACGGCGATCTGATCGTGCACTCGGAGGAGGCGTTCGCCGGGCTGTCGGGCGAGGTGCTCGCTCGCCTCTCCCTGGCGGCCGGCCGCGCGGGGCGCGCGCAGCTGTTCCTGCCCCCGGGCGGCGCCGTCGGAGAGCCCACCCTCGACGCCTTCGACGTCCTCGCCGAGGTCGCGCCCCGCGTGCTGCGCGTCGAGCCCATTCGCTCGGTCGTCGTCGACGGGCCGCTGTCGCTGCTCGTGGCCGGCGAGGCCGTCTCCGTTCCTTGCAAGGGCGGGCTGGTCCCGCTCCCTCCCGAGCTCGAGGGCGCGATCGCGGTCGGGCGCCCGCGCGCGAACACCGACCCGCTCGCGAGCGTGAGCACCGTGTTCGTGGTGGCCCGCCTGGTCACCGCGAAGGTCGCCCTGGTGGACGCGCGCCTCGCGGCCGTCGGCCTCGCGGCGGACGACCGCACGCTCGTGTTCGTGCGCCTCGACCCGAGCCACGGTCCGCCGCGAACGCTTCGCGCCCACCTCCACGCGGCGGGCCACGGGCGCGCCTTGCTCGTCGATCTACGGGAGCTCCTCGACGAGGGCGAAGCGCGCGACGTGCCCGCCGAGGTGACCGCGGTGCGCCTCTGTCGCGCGGCGGCGCGGCTGCGTTCGGTGGGGGTGCCCGTGGACGCGGTCGTGACCGACGAACCCGGGCGCGCGAAGGGGCACGGCTTCGTGGTGCTCGGCGCCGAGGCGGCCGCGACGGCCCTCCCCGCGATCGCCGCACCCGCCCCGCCGAAGGAGCGCACGCTGGGCGCGCGGCTCGACTGCCGCACCGCCTCGACGGTCCTCCCCGGTCACCGCGTGCACGTGGAGGTCGACAACGGCGCGGCCCTGCGCGACGTGCTCGCCACGATCGCCGGCGCGCGTCGTCGCGTGCACGCGCAGTGGTACATCGTCGAGGACGACCCGGCCTCGCGCGAGGTGGAGGCGGCGCTCGTGCAGGCCGCGCAGCGTGGCCTCGAGGTGCGCGTGCTCGTGGACTCGCTCTACTCGCTGCACGGCTCCCTCGGCGCCCAGAACGGGCTGCTCGGTCGGCTCGCCGCGGCCGGCGTGGAGCTCGTGGCCTCGCGCCCGATCGACCACCTCCCCGCGCTCTCGGACCTCAAGCAGCGCGACCACCGCAAGGTGATGGTGATCGACGGCCAGCGCGCGCGCGTCAGCGGGCGCAACCTCGGCCAGGCGTACTACCGCTCGTTCGGGGAGGTCGCGCTCACCCCGGCTTCGGACGCGACCGTCGTGCCCTGGCTCGACGCCAGCATCACGGTCGAGGGCCCGGCGGCGGCGGTGCTGGACACGGCGTTCTGCGCGGCGTGGTGCGAGGCGGGCGGCGCCCCCTTCGATCTCGCGGCGTCGACGATGGCGGGAGCGACGGCGGTCCGGGTCGTCGAGCACCACGGCCTCGAGGACGCGTACACGCTCGAGGCCTACCTCGCGCTCGTCGAATCGGCGGAGCGGGAGCTGCTCGTCGTCAACAGCTTCCCCCTCCAGCTCGAGGTCCAGCGCGCGCTGCTCGGCGCCGTCGCGCGCGGGGTGAAGCTCTCGGTGCTCGTCGGCCGGGCGCGGCCGGCGCATGGCGTCGCGGGCACGCCGTTCAGCGGGCGACGCGTCGCTGGGCTCGCGGACACGCTGGTGCGCGCGCGGCTCGCGGCGCTGGTCGAGGCCGGGGCCGACGTGCGCGAGCTCGCCATCGCGCCGCTCCCGGGCTGGGACCCGGCGCTCGAGGTGGTCTACCCGCACGTGCACGCCAAGCTGGTCCTGATGGATCGGCGCGTGCTGGCCCTCGGCAGCGCGAACCTCGACGTGACGGCCGGGTACTGGGAGAGCGAGGCGCTGGTGGTGATCGAGGACGACCCCGAGGTGGCCCGGGTGGCCGCGGAGCTCGAGCGGTGGTTCCTGCCCTCGCGGCCCATCGAGAAGAACGACCCCCGCTGGCTGGCGGGCGCGGCGTTCCGCGACTTCGTCGGGCGCATGTGGCCGACGGTGGTGGGTTAGGCCCCGCCGGTCAGACCCGTCGCAACACGCCGCTTGCCACTCCAGACGCCCGACTTTACACGCCCCATCGAGGTCATGGCCCCTACGAAGACCGTCCCTCTTGAGACGCACTTGGGCGACGACGAGCAACCAGAGGCAAGGTCGCGATGAACGTCATCGTCGAGCACTTTGGCGGAACTTGCAGAACTGATTCGCCGGATATACTGGTCGAGACTCTCGATGAACGAGACGCAAGCGGCCTGAATGAATTCGTTGTCTCGGCGGACGATGCCTATCCGTACATGACGATCCTGGTGAATCACACGGCCGCATGTGCGCACTACTTCCCCGCCGATGGCCACCCCGGGTACAGGTCGTGGGGGCGAGGCGGTGATGGGGAGCTGTTTGCTGCCGGCTCCCCAGGGGAGATGGTTGAAGTCGATGGGGATGCCATCGTCTCCTGGGAGGACGCGGTAGACGCCGTACTCGAGTTTCAGAGGCTCGGTGGTGCCATGCCGCGTCGGCTTGCTTGGAGAGAGCTCTAGGGAATCTTGTGGGCGTCGATCTCGAGCTGCGCGAGGACGTACCCGGCGACGCAGGCTCCCTGGTGC
This sequence comes from Myxococcales bacterium, assembly GCA_016794445.1. Taxonomy (GTDB): domain Bacteria; phylum Myxococcota_A; class Polyangia; order Polyangiales; family JADJMO01; genus JADJMO01. Next base: position 6,905 of record JAEUKC010000246.1, on the reverse strand, counting down.
GGGTCGATCTCGCGCGCCGTCTTCTTGCTGGTCCCGATCGAAGGGCGCCCCTCGGCGTAGCCCGCCAGCAGCCCGTCGAGGTCCGCGCGGATCCATTCGACCAGCGAGGCATAGCGCTGGCTCGTCGCGAGCACGGCGCCCGACTCGCCCAGCACCCGCGCGAACCGCGCGCCGAACGAGAACCCGCGCGCCTCGAGCGCGACGAGCGCCTCGGGGTCGGTGACGACGGTGACCTCCCCGCCCTTCGGCGGGAGCGCCGGCCGCGCGACCGTGGTCGACGCTGGGGTGGAGGCGGCGGGCGGCGTCGGCGCCGGCGGTGCGGGCCGATCACGACAGGCGCCGAAGAGCACGGCAGAGACCAGCAAGCAGATGCGGACCGCCGACATGTCCCTCCAACGAACGAGATCCTACGCCTCGTTCCTGCCGACCAGGATACCCCTGGCTGGGACCGCGCCCGCGGGCTTTTCCGCGCCGAGCGACCGACCATGCCCACCTCGCGGGAGCAGCGGTCAGAAGACGCCGGACAGTCCGAGTCCCATCCGTCCGCCCCCGACCACGGGTGTCACCTTCACGGATGACGGGCCCCAGGCGAGCGCCGCGGCGTCCAGCGCGATGGCGCCCACAATGCCGACCACACCCCCGGCGACCGCCCCCGTCATCCCGCAGAGCCCACCCCCGTTGCACCCCGACCCTGCGATCAGGAACCCGAGCCCGCCCGTGACCAGTGGGATCCCGCCGCGTAGGCCCACGGCCCCGAGGCCGCGGCCCCAGTTGCCCTCGTAGAAGTGCACCACCGCCGGCCCGACCACGTAGCTCCCGACCCCGATCCCGACGAAGGTGTCGCTCGCGCCGTTGCGTCGGCTCTCGTGCAGCACGCCCGCCACACCGAACAGGCTCGCGGTCACCGCGTCGGCCACGAGGATCTTCCAGCCGTACCACCGCGCCGGCGACTCGGGTCGCCGCGAAGCCGGCTCCGGCGTGGTCACGTGCCCCTCGACGGGCGAGGCGTGGGCGCCGACGGGCAGCAGGAGAGACGCAAAGGAGACCACGGCAGACACTGCTGCGACGCGAGGCGGCGATCGAGACGGTTGCCGGCGGCCGGGTCGCACGCGAAGCCCGAGCCGCGTCACACGAAGCGTCGGCATCAGGGGGTTGTCCCTCGACCCCGGTCGTCGTGCCGCTTAATTTCCACGGCAGGAGGTCGAACGAGCGGCGGCCTTCTTGCCGCGCGGACGAATCGCGAACAAACCCGTCTCCATGCGCAGCGCCCTCTCTTTCCTTCGCTCCCTCGCGCTCGTCGGCGGGGTGGCGGCCTGCGCCAAGGAGCCCACGGCGGGTGGGCCCACGACCACCACCGCCCAGACCACCGCGGCTGCGTCGTCGAGCTCGCCGTCGGGCTGCCGGTGCGAGTTCCAGCGCTACGACGACGACGTGAAGAGCCTTCCGTACTGCGACGGCCACGGGTTCTCGGGGACCAACAGCAAGGGTCAGGTGTGCACGCCGAAGCCGGTGCCCGGGCCGCTTCCGCCACCGGACCTGCCCTGCTGAGGGTCCATCGTCGGCCCTCGCCCGCGGGCAGCTGCGCCGGCAAGGACGTCGGTCGCCTACGGCATCGCCACGGCGAGCCACTGCTGGATCGGCGTCGAGCCCGGGTAGGTCCACGCGCCACCACCAGGGGGCGGCGTCGCGTATCCGAACCAGGCGTGGCCGGTGATGCCGCTCGTGTTGTCGTAGAGGTAGAACATCGCGCGCTTGTCGAAGCTCGCGGGCGCGCCGCCGGTCCAGGTGAGGGAGCCCGACGAGCAGCCCGCGTAGTCGATCCCCCCCGGGCTCGTGGAGTACGACCAGCCGCCCCCGGCGACGAGCAGGTGGTTCTCGGCGCGGATCGCGTTGGCGAGGAGACAGCTCTGCGAGACGTGCACCGTCGCGTCCTTCAGCACCGCGATCAGCAAGGTCTTCACGTCGCTGCGCCGCTCGAGGTCGACCGCCGTGCGCGCCGAGGATCGCGCGGTGTACGCGTCGGGCAGCGTGGTCGGGTCGCCCCCGAGGAGCGCGTGGAACGCGTCGTGATCGGCCGGGCTCTGCACGCTCGCGAGGAACGTGTCCCAGCTCGGGAAGTCGGTCGGCGCGGCGACGGACACCGCGGCCTTCACCTTCGCCCCCTGCTCGAGCGCGCGCAGCGTGACGCAGGCACCGTGCGAGTAGCCCCAGAACAGGATGTTGGCGTCGTCGGTGTCCGGGCGCGCGCGCACCAGATCGAGCCAGCGAAGGGTGTCGGTGACCTCGCCGAGGCAGAGCTCGACTGGATCGCCCGAAGCGGTCAAGAGCTCGACCTCCGCGGGATACGTGTAGTGGGGGGTCGTCGGCAACGGGAGCGCCGTCGCGCGCTCGAAACGGTAGGTGGTGAGCGCGGCGAGGTACCCCGCGCGCGCCCAGTTGACGCAGGCGTCGAGGGCGCCGCGATCGAGCTCGAACCCGCCGTGGTTGAGGACCACGGTCTTGAAGCCCGCGGCCGGCATCGCCGTCCCGGGCTTGCATACGATGCCGCCCACGAGGGAGGGCACGCCCGGCACGTTGTAGCGGCCGATCTCCATCGTGACGCCGCCGGTGGCGGGGATGAGGAACGACGGGGTGGCGGTCACGGTCGTGAAGGTCGAGCTCGCCGCCGCGACGCCCACGCCATCGTTGTCGAACAGCAGCAGCGAGTCGCCGTCGGCGCACGCGCGGGCCGCGGCCTGGGTGCTCGCGTTGCCAGCGCAGGTCTGCGCGGGCGCGGTGTAGGTCAGGAGCGGATCGGAGCTGCCGAGCGGGCGAGCGACGATCTCCAGGCGCCCGAGGCTCGCGCGGAGGCCGCCGAAGAGGCGACCGTCGTTGGCCTGCGACGCCCACGCCGGGGCCGGCAGCATCGAGCTCGGCACCGTGACGCTGAAAGCGAAGAGGTTCGACCCGGTGGTGACCGGAGTCGCGGAGGTCACCGCGGTGAGCGGCACCCAGTGGATGAAGCCTCCGGAGAAGCTGAGGCTCCCGAGCTGCGACTCGCTCGGCGTGGCGCCCACCGCGGCTGCGCGCCGGTTGCGCAGCGCAAACTGCAACGTTTGATTTGGCGCATTGGTGTAACCGTTGATGGTCACCGTGTCGGTGCTCTGCTGCGCGGTGCCGCTGGTATTGGAGACGCAGCCCGCCACCGGCGCGAGCAGGGCGAGGGTCAGGGACAGGTCTCGTCGCGACATGATCCACCTCACAGGGCGCGAGACGTCCGCGCGGGCGGCATCCTCCACCTCCGACGATCGTGTCGTCAACGACATCGTCGATCTTGCGCTCGCGCAAGTCGCCCGCCTCGCGCCGCATTCTCGCGGGCCCTGCAAGCAGAAGGCGGCCGTGCTCTTCAGGCCGGGCGCAGCGCGTCGCGCTCGGGCCTCGTCAGCACGATGGGCGTGCGGATCGGCTCACCGCTGCTCGGGTCGAAGAACGGGTGTGGCCGCCCCTGGCCGCGCAGCTTCCACCCGAGGAAGAGTCCGACCATCTTGGCGAGAGGGCCGAGCTGCAGGCTCGTCGAGCCCTGCGGCGGGGTGCCTCGCGCGAACTTGCCCTGGATGCGCGCGCGCGGCGGGCCGAGCGCCTCATCGAGCGCTCGAGCGTCGAGCCCGAACAGGCTCGCGTGGAGGCCCACGAAGGGCACGCCCTTCAGGGTGTTGCCCATCGGGGTCCGGCAGCAGTCGGAGTACCAGCGGTAGAGGCCCTTCGGTCCGAGCCGCAGGCAACGCAGCGCCTCGGTCGCTCGAACCTGGAGGGTCGCCGGGGCGACCTGGACGATGTCGGACCCGCCGCTCTCGTCGAGGAGGTCGTCTCGACCGAGGTGACGCGCGAACGCCTGACAGTCGTCGCAGTAGCAGACGACGCGATTGACGGTGGCGGGTACCGCCCCGCGCACCTCGCCGGTGACCTTGCCGCAGCGGCACGAGATCGGAAGCTCCATGGGCGCGCAACGCTACCACGCGCGTGCAGGGTGTCACCGTGACCTCGACGGCTCGCGCAGGGCCGAGCATCAGGCGCCCGCGCGCATCCGCCCGAGGCTGCGGTTGACCGCGACGGACGCGAGCGCGAAGCCGGCGAGAGCGGGCGCCCCGGAGCCGAGCCGCCCGAGCTCGAGGTGGCCGACCACGAACGCGAGCAGGTAGGCGACGCAAAGGTTGGCGAGGCCCCAGAGCACGTTCACCGTCGGCGACGACAGCCCGCGAAACCGTGGCCGCGCGAACGGGCTGTGGAAGGGCCGCCCCGCCATGCCCTCGACGTAGTGGGGGACGGAGTTGGCGAGGAACACCCCACCCAAGAAGGTCGGCAGCGCTTCGGAGATGGACACGGGGCCTCCTCGAGATGGCAACGGTGTGTAGCCTTCCACCGGACCGTATCGCCGACCCGCGGAGATGGCAACGTCGCGTTGCCTTCAGCGCCGCCCCGGTGGTAGCGTCGCCGCATGCGACGAGCGGGTCCGCGGCGCACCCAGGGCGTCCTCGGGGGCCGCAGCGACGAGGTCGTGCGCCGGGTCCTCGACGCGGCGATCGCGGAGGTCGCGCGCGTCGGCTACGCCGGCCTGCACATGGAGGCGGTCGCCGCCCTCGCCGACGTCCACAAGACCACCCTCTACCGTCGCTGGCCGAGCCGCGGTGCGTTGATCGCCGCGGTCGTCGAGCGTCTGCGCGGGCCGCAGCGCGATCGCCCGCTGCCGGACACCGGTCGCCTCGAGGACGACCTGCTCGCCGCGTTCGCGCTGCGAGCCACGATCGCGGGCGCCACCGAGGGCAAGGCGTGGGCGCGCCTGCTCGACGAACGTCACACGCCCGAGCTCGCGCCCATCGTGGAGGCGGCGGTCGCTGGGCGCCGCAAGGAGTGGCGCGCGATGATCACGCGCGGCATCGAGCGGGGCGAGCTGCCCGAAGGAACGGATCCAGAGCTCGTGCTGCACTTCATCCGGGCGATCGTCGACGCCCGGCCGGCCTCGGCGTCCTCGGCGTGGCGCGCCGCCGCGGTGCGCACGGTCGTCGCGGGCGCGCGCGCGGGGACCCTCGTTCGATAGCCTGCCAATCCGGCACCGGTCGGGGGTCGGATCGCGGCAGTCTGTCGGTCACCCGCGCTCCTTTCGCGAAAGTTCGCGCTGGAACGCAGCTTGCTCGGTCACGCCGCATGTCGCGCGCCTGGTCGCTCCTGCTGCTCGTCCTCCTCTGCGCCTGCGGACGCACGCGCCCACCCACCGCCGTCGCGCAGGAAGCTTCGCTGCGCATCGAGATCCGCGACGCGGACACCGGCGCCGCGCGGCTCCTGATCCGCGGACTGTCGGCCACGGATCCGCTGGAGACGCTCACGCGGCCGTTCGGGCTCCTCCTGCCGGCGCCGGTCGGGAGCAAGCCGCTCTACGTCGAGTTCCGCGCCGAGCGCCGCGGCGAGCGCCTGTGGGTGCACACCGTGGTCACGCGCCTCGACGACGACGCGACGCTGCACGCGGTGTTCCAGCTGAAGATGAAGGAGCGGCAGCTGTCGCTCTGCGCGCTCGGCCCCTGCCCCCCAGGCCTGACGCAGACCTCCGTCGACGCCGCCGACGCGGCGTTGCCCCGCGTGCACTCGCTGGCCAGCGTCCCGCTCTCCGGACCGATCGAGTGGCGCGCGACCGCGCCCGACGGCGGCCGGCTCGCGATTCGCGCCTACCTGCTCTGATCCGGCGCGTCGTCGAACGCGCGCCAGCAGCGGCCCTCTTCCGTCGACGCCGATCCCCTGCGGTCTGTGGCGAACGTGCACCGCGTGGGGCAGCGGTGCGCACCCTCCCCGCCCCTTTCGCGCCAATTTCGCCGGAAAATCGGCCATGGGACGGACCTCGGCCGCAGGCACGCCGACTGCAGCGCCCTTCGCCCATGGCCATGCTGGGAGCTGATTTCGACTGGGACGAGCACGAAGAGCGCACCGCCCCGGATCCGCCGACGCGCCCCGCGCGGGTGCTGGTGGTCGACGACGACCCATCCACGCGGGCCCTCGTGCGTCGCTCGCTGGAACGCGTGGGCTACGAGGTGATCGAGGCGGCCGACGCGACCGAGATCTTCGTCGAGAACGACACCTTCCGGCCGAGCCGCTGGCCGGAGGGCGACGTCGACCTCCTGGTGGTCGAGCTGTGTCTGCCGAAGCGCTCGGGGCTCGAGGTGCTCTCGGTGCTGCGCACCGGCCGCTGGACCACGCCCGCGATCCTCATGACCGCGTTCCCGGACCGCGACGTGCGACGCGCCGCGGACTTCCTCGGCGTCCCCGTGCTGGCCAAGCCGTTCTCGCTGGCGAGCCTCACGGCGACCGCCCTCCAGGTGTTGCTCGCGCGCGAGGCCTCCTGACCCGGCGAACCCCTTCGCACGAGGAAAGCCCCCTGCTCGCTCGATCCTCCGTCTGACGCTCCTGGAGGCTCACGCCACCGAACCGCCTCTGGTGAACGCTTCCCTCAGCCCTCGTCCGGCGGCTGCAGGCGCGCCATCAGCTCGAACCGCGAGCCCACGCCGAGCTTCCGGTAGGCTCCCGCGAGCTGATTGGCGACCGTACGCACGGACGCATTCCGGCGCTCCGCGATCGCTCGATTCGAGAGCCCGACGGCCGCAAGCCCGACCACAGCGCGCTCGGCCGCCGTGAGCCCGTCGAGGAACTCCCCGGACAGGACGACGACGCGGAGGCGTCCGACGCCGAACGCGTCGAGCGCACCGGCGAAGCGCCGCGACTCAGCCACGGTGGAGCCCGATCATCCGAAGAAGGTACCGGTGAGCGTCAAGACTGTCGTCGGTCAGTGTGGATGTCGCGGCGCTCAGGCGGCGAGGTACAACCCGTGGCCGGTGGCGATCCATGGTCATTTGCGTTGCGCGCCGCCAGAGGAGCGCGAATCG
>JAEUKC010000226.1:0-21046 GCA_016794445.1 Myxococcales bacterium | reverse complement strand
TACGTGCCGCCGATCCCGGGCGTCGGCTACGGCGCCTTCAAGGTGCCGCCTTACGTCGAGAAGCCGGGTGACAAGGTCGTCCCGTTCTCGCGCCGTCGCCGGATCACCGCCGCGCACATGGTCTACTCGAAGAACGTCGCGCCGCAGGTGGTGACGGTCGCCGAGGTGGACATGCACGCGACCTCCAAGCTGCGCGACGCCCACAAGGATCGCTACAAGAAGGAGGGCGTCGGCCTCACCTACCTCGCCTTCATCGCCCACGCGACCACGCTGGCGCTCAAGGAGAACCCGTCGCTCAACGCGCGGGTGCTCGACGACGCCTACGTGCTGCTGCGCGACATCAACGTCGGCATCGCCGTCGACACCAAGGACGGCCTGGTCGTCCCCGTGATCAAGCGCGCCGACGGCCTCAACGTGCGCGGCATGGCGCTCGCGATCGACGACGCCGCGGCCAAGGCGCGCGACGGCAAGCTCACCCCCGACGACCTCGCCGGCGCGAGCTTCTCGGTGAGCAACCCCGGGCTCAAGGGCAACCTGTTCGGCGGCGCGATCATCTCGCAGCCCAACGTCGGCATCCTCCGCATCGGCGAGCTCAAGAAGCGGCCAGTGGTGGTCGAGGCCGGCGGGGTCGACGCGATCGTCGTCCACCCCGTGATGTACATGGCCCTCAGCTACGACCACCGCGTGGTCGACGGCGTCGCGGCCAACGCGTTCCTCTGGCGGATCCGCGATCTGCTCGAGAAGGGCGAGTTCGAGGTGTAGCGGCGACGGGCCCCGCGATGGGGCCCTCACCCCGCTACGAGCTCGGCGCGTCGTTGGGTGGCGGCGCGAAGGTGGCGGGCCGGCCGACCTTGCCGTAGCGCCGCTCGCGCCGCTGATAGGCCGCGATCGCGGTGTAGAGATCGTGGGCGGAGAAGTCGGGCCAGAGCTTGTCGGAGAAGACGAGCTCGGCGTAGGCGAGGCCGTAGAGCAAGAAGTTGCTGATGCGCTGCTCGCCGCCGGTGCGGATCACGAGGTCGGGGTCGCCGACCGCGAGCGAAGGCATGCGGACGCGCAGCGCGTCGGTGGTGATCTCGTCGGCGCGGATGCGGCCCGACAGCACGTCGCGCGCGAGGTCTTGCGCGGCGGTGGCGATCTCCTCGCGGCCGCCGTACGAGAGGGCGAGGGTCAGGGTCATCTCGTCGTTGCGCGCGGTGTCGCTGCGCAGCGGATCGAGCACGGCGCGCACGAAGCGCGGCAGACGGCCCAGGTTGCCGATGGCCTGCAGGCGGATGCCGGTGTCGAGCAGCTCCTCGCGCTCGCTGAGCAGGTAGTCCTCGAGGAGCCGCATGAGGGCCGACACCTCGAGCTCGGGGCGCTCCCAGTTCTGCTCGGAGAAGGCGTAGACGGTGAGGGCCTTGATGCCGAGGCGGCGGGTGGCCCGCACGATGCGGCGGACGGCGGCGGACCCTTCGCGGTGCCCCACGCTGCGGTCGAGGCCACGCAGCTGGGCCCAGCGGCCGTTGCCGTCCATGATGATGCCGATGTGGCTCGGGAGCCCGCGGACCTCGAGGGTGGTGTCGCTCTCGTTCACGGAAGACGGGCGGATTAGCATCGGCACGCGATGCAGTACAGAACGCCCGAACGGCGCGGGGGCCTTCCCGAGAACGACCGAGGTCAGGTGGTCTGCAACGAAGCGACGAACGCGAGGATGCGCTCGTTCTCCCGGGGTTCGGGGATCTGCTGGACCTTGAGCATCCGCACGACGCCGGCGCGGTCGACCACGACCGTGGCGCGCGCCGAGATGCCCCACTCCTCGAGGTAGAGGCCGTACTTCTTGGCGACCTCGCCCTTGGGGTGGAAGTCGGCGAGCAACGGGTAGGCGAGGCCGAGCTCCTTGGCGAACGCGGCGTGGCACCACTCGCTGTCGACGCTGATGCCCAGCACCTGGGCGCCTGCCTCCTCGTACTTGCGGAGGGACTTCTGGAAACAGGCGTTCTCGCCGGAGCAGACCGGCGAGAAGTCGAGCGGATAGAAGGCGAGGACGACCGCACGCTCCCCACGATACGAGGACAGGCGCACGAGCCGCCCCGGCTTGCCATTGTCTGCGGGCAAGCTCGAAGGCAGCTCGAAATCCGGCGCCTCGATCCCGAGCTGGATCGTGCCGTCGCGCGAATCGTCGCTCATGCCTCAGAAGACGCGGCCCGAGCCCGTCCCCTTGCCACCCTTCTTCTTGTCGGCGCCGGTGATGTCGTCCCAGACGGCGTCGAGGTGGATGATGACGTCGAAGAAGAAGCGCGCGCCGTCAGGGCTGTAGAACGGGTTGCGGTAGTTGCCGTTCGGCTGGAGCACGTTCGAGAAGTTGTAGTAGCCGAGCGTGAGATCGAGCTCCTTCGTGACGCCGTAGTTCAGCATCAGGAGGTACCAGCTCGACTGGCGCAGGCGCGTGTCCGCCTCGCTGCGGGGCACGACAGTGCCGTCGGCCAGGGTGGCCTGGCTCGGCGCGTAAGAGAAGCTCGAGATGTAGATCGCCGAGAAGTCGAACTCGAGGTGATCCATGATCTCGACGCCGAAGTTCAGGGCGCTCAGGAGCGTGTTGCCGGTGAGCGTCCCGAAGCGGACCTGGCTGTCCTGGACCACCTGCCCGTTGGCGTTCATGCGCCCTTGCAGGTTGTCGTCCCCGAGGTTGCACGCCGTGTTGCACTTGGTGAAGGCGTGCTGGTAGAGGCCCGATGCCGAGACGTTCAACGACTTGAAGAACCGGGCCTTCTCGCCAGCGAGCTCGAACGAGTGGCTGATGTTCGCGCTCGGGCCGAGGGTGAAGTACTGCCCCGCCACGCGGGACGACTTCGAGATGCCGGGGCGGAAGGTGACACCGAGGCCGAGCCGGGTCCTGTCGCTGATCATCTTGAGCGGCATGCCGTAGCCGGCCGACATCCAGGTGTCCGTGTAGCGCCACTCGTTCTTGTACTGGAAGTCGTCCTGCGTGTTGGTCCACTCCTTGAACACGTCCTGACGGAGCGTGACGCGGAGGCCCTTCACCGACTCGAAGTTGTAGTTCACGCGCGGGCTGATCCACCACTCGTAGAGCGACTGCGGGGTGAGCTGGGCGCCCTTGCTGAAGCTGACCGCCGTCATCGACTGGTCGAGGATCAGGATCGAGCCGCGGAACGGGTTCGGGGCGGCGGGCGCCTCCTCCTTCGCGGGGGCCGCCTTGGCGCCCTCGTCCTTCTTGCTCGGGTCGGTCGTGCCACCACCGGTGCCCACGGTGACGGTGACGCCGCCACCGGCCGGGGCGGGGGCAGGCGCCGTTTCGCCCGTGGCGGCGGCCTTCTTCTTGTTCGGGTCCTCGGTGCTCGGCGCGGGCGGGGTCTCGCCCGTGGCGGACGGCGCCACCGACGCGGCGCCCGTGGCGGCCGGGGCCGCGCCGTCACCTTGGGCGCGCGCGGCGGGCGTGAGCAGGAGCGCGCCGAAACCAGCGGCGAGTCCGACGAATCCGAGACCGAGAAGAGAACCCTTGCGCATCATCGACTCCTGCGGGCGCGAATCCCCTCCCTGGGGCTCACGCGGACGGCACACCACAGCAAGAAGCGTTCCGGCAGCAGAACTGCAGGAAATCGGGGCTCGGGCCCCCGGGAGCCGCATTCGTTACCCTGCTGACAGCGGGAGACCAAGCCCCTTGTGCGCTTCGTGACGCCGGCCGCCCGCCGGACTCCGCGTGGTCGGAACTTTCCACTAGCCTGGGTGATCGCATGAGCAGCACCGAGATCACGACCCTGATCGGCCCCGGGAGTCGCTTCGAGGGCCGCCTCGTCTTCGAAGGGGTGGTCCGCATCGAGGGCGAGCTCCGGGGCGAGGTGAAGAGCGACGACACGCTGGTCGTGGCTGACGGCGCGCAGGTGCACGCCGAGATCGAGGTGGGCACCTGCATCGTGCAGGGCGGCGCGGTGTTCGGGAACATCCGGGCGCACCGGGCGATCGAGGTCCGCGCGCCGGCGCAGGTCGTCGGCAACCTGCAGGCCCCCCAGATCAGCATCGAGAAGGGTGTCCAGTTCGAAGGCCAGTGCCAGCTCGGGTGAGCCCGGAAGTGACGTCGCGAAGGGGCGCAGCGCCGTAGCGGCGGCACGTAGGGCGAACAAAGCAGATCCAAAGCAGATCAGGGCAGGCCGCAGTCACCCTTCTCGCGCGTGAGCCGGAAGACCCCGAACAGCTGCGGGGGCTGGATCGGCGTCGAGCTCGTGCCCGCGCCGCGCAGGATGCGCACCTCGACCTCGCCGGACTGGAGCAGCGAGAGCACGACGAACACCTGCGTGGCGCCGAGCTCGGCGACCGCGAGCGCGTTCTTCACGCGGCCCTCGCCGAAGGAGAGCGTGGAGAGCGGATCGTGGAGGAGCTGCGGGATCACCTCCAGCCGCGCGGCGGTGAACTTCTCGCCGTTGGTGAACGCGCCGGTCCAGAGCTGGCCGGGCGCGGTCTGCAAGCGGTCGGCGTCGAGGACCAGTCGCAGCTTGGTGCCCTCGGGGATCCCGGCGCGCACGAAGCTCGCGGAGGCGACGGTGCCGCACCAGCTCTCGCCCGGCTCGTTGGAGAACCGCGCCGTGTCGGCGCAGCCGAGGGCCGCGGCGGCGAAGGCGCCGAGCGCGAGCCCTCGCCTCAAGGGTTCACCGGCGTGAGCAGGGTCTTCGCGATCTCGCGTACGCGCGGCTCGGGGTCGCTGGTCTGGGCCTCGACGAGGACCGCCTTGGCGGAGGAGCGCCCCGAAGCCGCGAGGCCCCGCAGCGCCGCCTCGCGCACGAAGGCGAACTTGTCGCCCTTCGCGGCCTTGGTGAGCGGGCCCTCGACGGCGGCCGTCGCGTCGCGCTTGCCGATGAGACCGAGAGCGCGCGCCGCGTCGGCCCGCACCGACCACTCCTTGTGGGTCGCGAGCACGGCGGCGAGGCCCGCCACGTTGGTCGCGTCGCCGCGCTGCGCGAGCTCGGCGATCGCGAGGCGCTGCACCTCGGCGTTGGGGCTCTCGAGCGCGTCGCCGAGAGCCTCGCGGACCACCTTTCCATCGCGCCGGCCGAGCCAGCGCACCGCGCGGGTCTCGACGCCGATCTCGGGGTGGTGCACCAGGCGCGCGACGAACGGCTCCGAGGCCAGGGCGATGCGCTCGGCCGCGGCACGCGCGTCCTTGCCGGCGTCGCCCTTGGCGAGGGTGAAGGCTCCGAACGAGGCGCCCTCCGACTGCGCGAGCATGAGGTCGAGGGCCACGAGGCCGCGGTCCTTGCTCGTCTGCAGCGCGGTGACCACCGCCTGCGTGATGGGCTTCTCGAAGGTCACGAGCGCGTGCCCGAGCTCGACGTCGGTGAAGCGCGCGGGCAGGAGCGGCAGCACCGCGGACTCGGCGTTGATGCTGCCCTCGGGCACGGGCAGCGGCTCCAGGATGGGGCGGTGTTCGTGGGTGGAGAGCGTGGCGAGCGCGAGGCCCGCGCCCTTGCGCACGCGCTCGGCCGGGTCGAGGGTGGCCCCGGCGATCACGCCGATCGTGGCCTCGTTCGGCTCGGCGATCGGCTTCTTGCCCTTGCCGGCGGGCACGCCATAGCGCGCGACGGCGACCAGCGCGAACGCGCGCACGGTGGGGTCGATCGCCTCGAGCTGCGCGGTGACGCTCGGGAGCGACGAGGCCTCGCCGATCTCGGACAGCGCCCACAGCGCGGCCGCGCGGCCGTACATGCCGCCCTCGCCCTTCTTGAGGAAGGCCTCGAGGGTGGGCGCGTGGGCCTTGTCCCGGGACTTGCCGAGCGCGATCACGCCGTAGATGCGCATCTCCGCGGGCACGGCCTCGATGGCCTCGACGAGGCGCAGGGCCAGCGGGATGGCCTTCTTGTCGTCGATGCGCGCCACGCCGAACGCCGCGGCCTGCGCGACGGCGTCCTTGGGGATCGGCCCCGACTTTGGGAACAGATATGCCTCGTACTTGGGCAGCAGCGCCGGGTCGCGCAAGGCGCCGCACGCGATCATCGCCCGCGCGCGCAGGGTCGGGTCGGCGACCGTGGTGCCGGTCGTCTGCGTGGCGAACGCGAACAGCGGGGTGCCGGCCGACTTGTTCTCGACGTAGGCGAGGATCTCGATCGCGGTGCGCTGCTGGTTCGCGTCGCTGTCGGACAGCGCGTCGATGAGCGGCTGCACGCCGCGCTGGCCGATCTTCTGCAGCTTCACGCGCGCGAGATCCGAGCCCTCGCCACCGTTCTTCACCTTGGCGATGAGCGGCGCGGTGAGGTTCGCGTACACCTCGACCAGGAGGCGCCGGTAGACGACCTTCTGCGGGTTGCCGAGGGTGAGCGGGAGCAGCTCGGTCTCGAGCACCTCGAGGGTGCCGCGCTTCTGGTTGATGGCCGCCGAGAAGCGGATGGCGTTGGCGACGAGCTCGTCGTCGGTCGAGCCGCGCATGACGCGGCGGTAGAGGACGTCGGCGTCGACCTCGTCGCCCTGCGCGAGGAGCAGCTCGGCGAGCTCGAAGTACACGAGCCAGAGCTTGGGGTTGTGCTGCAGCGCGAGCCGGAACTCCTTGATCGCGCGCGGAAAATCCTGCTGCGAGCGGTACATCTCGCCGAGCTTCTTGTGGCCGTCGGCGTCCTCGGGCGAGAGCTCCACCGCGGCGGCGGCCCACTTGAGCGCCTCCTCGTCCTTGTAGATGGAGAGGGCGTACGACGCGAGGCGCGTGTAGTAGGCGCGCGCGCCCTTCGGGTCGGCCTTGACCAGCTCCTCGAGGATCTTCATCGCGTCGGAGACGTGGCCCTGCTGCACGAGGACGCGCTCGAGCACGAGGCGCGCGTCGACGTCGCCCGGGGCCTGCTCGATGATCGCGCGGAGGGTCTTCTCGGCGTCGGGGAGCTTGCGCAGGTGGAGCTGCACCTCGGCGAGCAGGCGGCCGGCCTCGAGATCGACCGGCGGCCCGGCGAACGAGGCCGCGAGCGGCTTGATCTGGTCGGGCAGCTTCTTCTGCGCGAGCCAGAGCAGGACGAGGTGGGTGCGCGCCTCGCGCCGAGTGAGCTTGTCGACGTCGTTGCGCTTGAGGATGGTCTCCCAGACCCCCTGCGCCTCGATGTACTTGTGGTTGCGTTCGAGCGCGGCGGCCCAGCCCTTCTGCACGGCGAGCTCGCCGGGAGCGGCCTCGATCGCCTGCTTGTAGGCGTCGAGCGCGTCCTCGCCCATGTCGTGGTCGAGGTAGACCTCGCCGAGCGCGGTGAAGCCCTTGGCCTTGGGCTTCACGATGACCGTGAGGCGCTTCCAGATCTCCTTGGCCTTGGTCGTGTTGCCGCGCTGGTAGTAGTAGTCGCCGAGATCGACGATGTAGCTCGGGTCGTCGGCGCTCTTCTTGGCGAGCGACTCCATGAGCGCGAGGGCGAGCTTGTCCTCGCCGATCTGCGAATAGTACGAGGCGAGGCGCTGCTGGATCTCCGGGTCGGTCGCGGCGGTGGCCTCCATGGCCTTGAGCTTCGCGAGGCACTTGGGGCGCTCGCCGCGGCCGATGAGGACGTCGCACAGCTCGAAGGTGAACTGCGGCTGGCCCTTGGCGTACTGGATCAGGAGGTCGTACTGCTTGACCGCCTCGTCGAGCTTGGACTGCTCCTTGAGCAGGCGGATGAGCAGGATGCGCGCGTCGGTGCGCTGCGGCGCCGAGGCGAGCGCCTTGGTCAGCCACTTGATGCCCTTCTCGGCGTCGTACTCGGCGGCGAGCTTGCCGATCAGCTCCTGGCGGTCGGCGTCGGCCGGGTTCTGCTTCTCGAGGTCGGCGACGAGCTCCTCGATCTTGTTCTGCGCGCGGTAGGCCTCGGCGAGCGCGTTGAGCAGGCGCACCTTGGCGCCGGCCTCGGCGCCCGCGACGCCGAGCCCCTTCTTGAGGGTGGCCACGGCCGTCTCGTACTTCTGTTGCTTGACCTGACAGACCCCGAGGTCGAGCAGGGCGCTCGCGTAGACGCGGTTGTCGCCGGCGGCCGCCTTGGCGACCTCCTCGTATTCCTTCTCGGCGAGGTCGTACTGGTTCTTCTTGAAGTAGGTGCGCGCGAGCTCGGCGCGCACCGTCATCGAGTCCTTGTTCTGCGCGACGAGATCGGTGTGGTGCTTCTTGGCGGCGACGTTGTCCTTGAGGTCGACCGCGAGCTCCATCAGCGAGCGAAGCGTGGCCTCGCGCTCGAGCTTGTCCTTCTCGAGCGGGAGCGCCTTCTCGTGGGCGGCATAGGCGCCCTTGAGATCGTTCGCGTCTTGCTTGAGCCGCGCGATGGCGAGGTAGACGACGGCCTTGTCGGGCTTCTCCTTGGAGCACGCCTCGTACTCGACGAGG
This sequence comes from Myxococcales bacterium, assembly GCA_016794445.1. Lineage (GTDB taxonomy): Bacteria > Myxococcota_A > Polyangia > Polyangiales > JADJMO01 > JADJMO01. Next base: position 12,741 of record JAEUKC010000226.1, on the reverse strand, counting down.
GCGAGACCGTCGCGCTTGTCGCTCTTGAGGAGGCCCGCGTAGGCCATCCGCGCCGCCCACTTCTCGTCGGCGGAGCCGGTCTGCTTGACGAGGGCCTTGGCCTCCTCACGCCACTTGACGGCCTGCTCCTTCTCGGTGGGCGTGGCCTTGGGGTCGTCCTCGATCTTGCGCGCCTTCGCCTCGAGCTCGGCGATCTTGGCCTCGGTGGCGGCGTCGGGGATGTAGCCGTCGGCGCGCTTCTTCCACTCGGCGAGGCCCTTGTCGAGCGATCCATCGCGCTCGCGGTAGAGCTGCGCGAGCTTGAGCACGGGGCCGGCCTCGCCGGGGCGCGCCATCGCGATGATGGCCGCCTTCTTGATCGGGTCCTTCTTGGCGGTGGGCGGGTCTTCGCCCGGATCCTTGCCGGGCTTGCCAGGCCCGGGGCCGGGCACCACGATCGGCGGCTTCTTCTTCTTGCCACCCTTGGGGTCGAAATCGGCATGCGCGACGGTGGCGCTGCCCGAGAAGGCGAGCGCACCGGCGAAGAAGAGGAGGGGACGCAGGCGCATGGCTCGGCGAGTATGCCACGTCGGACCCGCGCACCCCGGCGGCCTTTGAGGCATACTGAACGCATGGCGAACGCTCCACGCGAATCGCCGCTTCCTCATGCCCAAGCCCAAGAAGATCGAGCCCCGCCACATCGTCTGGCTGGTGCTGCTGCTGGCCGCCGGCTCGCTGCCGCTCTGGGCCTCGCTCGGCCGTGGCCGCGGATCGTCGGGGATCGAGAAAGCGGGGCCCGAGCCCTCCGCCTCGCACTCGTGATACGGGCAAGGCGTGCGCACCGCTCGTCTCGTCCGCGCTCGCTCTCTCACCCCCGGCGTCCGTGAGCTCACGTTCGATCCCGGGCCGGGGCACGGCTTCGTCCCGGGGCAGTGGGTGAACCTGTTCGACGCCGCGGGTGACAAGCGCAGCTACTCGATCGCCTCGGCGCCGCGCGCGGACGGCACGTTCGACCTCGCGGTGACCCACGTGCCGGGCGGGCCGATGAGCACGCTGTTGCACGCGCTGCCGATCGGCGCCGAGCTGCGCATGGCCGACGCGCAGGGGTTCTTCGTGATGGATCCGGTCGTGCGGCCGGTGCTGATGGTGGCGACCGGCACTGGGCTCGCGCCGTTCCGCGCGATGTTGCAGCACCTCGTGTCCACCCCCCCGACCGTGCCGATCTGGTTGATCGCGGGCCACCGTACCCAGGCCGATCTGCTCTACCGCGACGAGCTCGAGGCGCTCCCGCTGCGCACGTTCCGCTACTGGCCGACGCTCTCGCGCGGAGGCCCGACCTGGCGGGGGTCGAAGGGTTGGGTGCAGGTCCACGTGCCGCCGGCGCTCGCCGCGCTCGGCGCGGACGTGGACGTCTACGTGTGCGGGCTCACGCACATGGTCCACGCGGTGCGCGACCTGTGCCGCCGCGAGCTCGGCGTGCCGCGCAAGCAGGTGCACGCGGAGAAGTACGACTAGCGGATCGCGGCGCGGAAGCGCTTGACGAGCCTGGTCTGGCTCTCGTCAATCAGGAGGAACGACAGCAGGAGGTCGAGATCCAGGTCGGGCAGGAGCGCGCTGCGATCGCGGACGGCGTAGCCCTCGGGGCCGAGGACGTACACGGTGAGGCGGCCTTCGCGGAGCACCCAGACCTCGCCGACGCCGAGGCCGCGATAGACGGCGAGCTTGTCGATCTTCGGCCGCGAGAACACGATCTCGAGCGCGATGTCCGGCACCGGCTTCGGACCGCCCAGCACGTAGCACTCGTCGGGCTCGAGCCCGCGCGCGAGCACCTTGTCGCGGTAGGTGGTGGAGCCCCACCCATCGAGGTCGAGGTCGCGCTCCTCGGCGTAGGCCTCGATCAGCCGCCCGAGCAGCTTCTTGGAGATCTCGTGGGGGCCGCCGGGGCTCATGATCTCGAGCGCTCCCTCGAGGTAGGTGAGGCGCACGTTGGAGCCCTGCTCGTCGAGCGAGTCGCGCAGCGCGACGTACGTCTCCCAGGAGATCCCGTCGAGGCGAACACGGTCATCTCCGTCTGCGGCACGAGGCGGCGGGGCGGAGGCGACGGCGACCATGACCATGGGAGAAAGGCTAGCACCCACGGCTCTCCTCTTCCCGGAGCGCCTGGAGCTGCAGGTACGCGTGGGCGGACATGAGCTGCGCGACCGGCAGCGCGACCAGCACGCCGATGCCGAGCGCGAGCAGCCCCACGAGGATCACCACCGCCTGCGCGAGCCACAGCCAGAACAGCTGCCCGCGGTGACCCCTCGTGAGCACGAGGCTCTCGCCGATCGCCTCGCCGGCGCCGAGGCCGCGGTCGACGGCGAGGAAGTTCGCCTGCGAGATCGCGAGCAGGAAGAGGACGCCCGGCACCACGAGGCACAGCAGGAGGAACCCACCGCCGACCATCGTGACGAGGTTGATCAGGAACAACGGAAGCAGCGAAGCGTGGCCCATGAACACCATCCATGGGACGATCGGCTCGTCGCGCGCGGCCGCGAGGGCGAGCCGCGTGAGGCCGCCGGTGAGCCAGGCGCCGAGGACCGCGCGGAGCAGCTGCGAGACGACGACCGTCGCGACGGGATCGCCCGTGCGCGCGGCCGCCGAATCGAGCAGGGCGCCGCCGCCGAACAGCGCGACCCCGTAGAGCAGCGCGGCGATCACCAGCGTGCCGGAGCGGGCGCCATAGCTCGCGCGGGCGGCCAGGTAGATCGCGCCGATCGAGAGGCGCGGCGGGGCGACGATCTCGGCGTCGACGTCAGCGGGCGGGGCGTAGCGGGCGGTGGTGTCCATGCCCGCAGGGTCGACACGAGACTCGAAGGAGTTGCGTCCTTCTCCAGACAGCGTGCGACATGCACTCCCTGTTCTGCTCCGCCGCCGACGGTCCCGCTTGGTCCGGGTCGCATCGGTCCCGTACCTTCAGGGGATGAAGCGACCCCTTGGTCTCCTGGTGGTCCTCGCCGCGGTGGCTGCTCCGAGCACCGCGGCCGCGTACGGCGAAGAGGCCGCGGGCTTCCCCAGCTGGGCGGAGCGCGTCGAGCACGAGTGGAGCAACCGCGCGCGCGTCGATCCCTCCATCGAGATGGCGAAGTGCGGGGCCAAGTGCGGAGAGGCGGCTTGCTACAAGGTGGCCGCGCCCCTCTGGTACTCCGAGCCGCTCAACCGCGCGGCCCGCTTCCACTCGAGCGAGATGATCCAGCGGAAGTTCTTCGCGCACGACTCCAACTGCAAGCTCGTGAGCTCGCTCAAGACCACCTACCCCGCGTCGTGCAAGGGCGAGGCGTCGTGCGCGTGCGAGGGTGGCACCGTCAGCGGCAGCACGTCGTTCGGCGCGCGCGTTGGCATCTGGGCCGGCGGCGCGAGCGGCGAGATCATCGCGAGCGGCACCGATCCGAACGGCGCGTTCTACCAGTGGCTCTACGAGAACTCGCCGACGCCGACGTGCGCGTTCTCGAGCGCCAACGGGCACCGCTGGCTGATCCTCACCGGAGGCCCCGGCATCGGCTACGGCGTCGACGGCTATTCGACCGGGGATTTCGGCGGCGCGCCGGAGAAGCCGAAGATCCCCTCCGGCTCGCACTACCCGCGCAGCGGGGCGAGCGTCGAGGTGTGGGCCAACTGGTACGACACCGCCGGTCCGAGCGCGGCGCTCGTCAACGTGGGCGGCACGTGTCAGCCGATGAAGCTCACGCGGGGCACGGTGACCAACGGCGCCTACCTCTACACCGCGGCGGGGCTCACGGGCTGCACGCGATACTACTTCCAGTTCAAGGACAGCACGGGCGCGCAGGTCACCTACCCGACGACGGGCTCGCTCGGCATCGGCGACGCCACCTGCGCGGACTGGAGCGCCACGCGCCCCGCCGCGGGTGCGGGGTGTGACTGCAAGCCGAGCTGCACGGGCAAGGCGTGCGGCGACGACGGGTGCGGCGGGAGTTGCGGCACCTGCAAGGCGGGCGACTCGTGCAACGCCGCGGGCGCCTGCGTCACCCCGCCACCACCGCCGCCGGATGCGGGGCCGATCGACACCGGCGTGCCCCCGACCGACACCGGCACCTCTCCCCCTTCGGATAGCGGTGCGGCCCCGGATGGCGGCGCGAGCCCCGATGGCGGCACGAGTCCTGACGGCGGCACGGTCGGCCCGGATGGCGGCGTCCTCGACGACGCGGGAGCGGACGCCGGCGATCCCTCCGCGACGCCCGGCGACGACCTGCAGGGGTCGTGTGGCTGTCGCCAAGCGGGTGGTGCTCCGACGAGCCTCTCGGTCTTCGCCGCGCTCGCGCTGCTCGGTCTCGCGAGCACCCGTCGGAGGCGTCGATGAGCCTCGTCGATGAGCGCTGCGTCGTCCCGCTCCCCAGGGCCACGGGCAAGCTCGACGAGGCGCAGGCCGCGGCGCTCCTCGCCGAGGTGCCAGGGTTCCGCATCGAGGGCGGCATGCTGCGAAGGACGTTCGAGTTCGCGACCTTCCTTGCCGGGATCGCCTTCGTCCAGCGGGTCGCCGAGCTCGCCGAGGCCGAGAACCATCACCCCGACATCGACGTTCGCTACAAGGTGGAGCTCGCCCTGGTCACCCACGACGTCGGTGGCCTTTCTCGCAACGACTTCATCGTCGCGGCCAAAGCGACGCGGCTCGCTTGACCCGATCCGCCCCATGGCGGAGCATTCGCGCGTGAACGCCGGCCTCGACAGAATCGACTACGATCCGGGCGATTTGCCGCCGGGTGTCGCGCCAGGGGCCGTCATCGCGGGCAAATACCGGCTCGACCACGTCATCGGCATGGGTGGCATGGGCTCGGTCTGGCAGGCCACACACGTCGGCATCAACCAGCCGGTGGCGCTCAAGATCGTCTCTCCCGAGTTCGCGCGCTCCACCGAGGCGCGGCGCCGCTTCGACACCGAGGCCAAGGCGGCGGCGCAGCTGCGGTCGCGCCACGTCGTCGCGATCTCCGACAACGGCGAGCTCGCCGACGGCACGCCGTTCATGGCCATGGAGCTCCTGCACGGCGAGCCGCTCGGCAAGCGCATCCACAAGTTCGGCCCCCTGCCCGTCCTCGACGCGCTGCGCGTGGCGCTCCAGGTGGGGCGCGCGCTCGGCAAGGCGCACGCGGTCGGCATCGTCCACCGGGACGTGAAGCCCGAGAACATCTTCCTCGCCACCCACGACGAGGAGCCTGGCTACGTCGCGAAGGTCCTCGATTTCGGCATCGCCAAGGTGCGCGCGACCAACGCGGGCGAGCAGAGCGCCACCCGCACGGGGTCGCTGCTCGGCACGCCGCTCTACATGAGCCCCGAGCAGGCGCGCGCGCTCAAGACGGTCGATCACCGGAGCGACATCTACTCGCTCGGGCTCGTCGTCTACACGATGCTCACGGGCAACCTCGCCTTCAGCGGCGAGTCGTACGCGGACGTGATCGTCCAGATCTGCACGATGCCACTCCCCACCATCCGCGGCTCGGCGCCGTGGGTCCCCGAGCAGGTCGATCAGTGGCTGCAGTACGCGTGCGCCAAGGAGCAGGAGAACCGGTACCAGGACGTCCAGTCGATGGTCGACGCGCTCTGCGTGGCCTGCGGCTACCCGCCGGGTTCTCCGGAGCTCGCGCAGCCGATCGGGCCCGGGCAGCCCGCGTTCCCCTACGCCGGCACGGTGCCGCTGATGCCGAGCCGCGACGACGTCCTCGGCCCGGCGCCCGGACCGGGGCCTGGCGCGGGGCCTGGCATGGCGCAGAGCAGCGGTGGCTTCCCGACGCCCGGCCCGATCCTCACGCCGGGGCCGCTCCCCCCGCCTCCGACGCCGCCGCCGGGATACGTCTCGCCGAGCCAGGCGCCGCCGGCGATGGGGCCACCGATGGGCCCACCCATGGGCCCACCGATGCCGGGCCCGTCGATGGGTGCAACCCACGAGGGCATGGCGATGGCCCCCGCGCCCTACGCGAGCTCGGGCCACACCAACCTCGAGCCCCCCAAGCGATCGATGGCGCCGTGGATCGCGCTCGTCGCGGTGCTCCTGCTCGGCGGAGGTGGCGCGGGCCTCTACTTCGGGGTCCTCGCCGACGGCGGCAGCACCAAGTCGAGCGGTGAGTCCAAGGACGACGACGACTCGAAGAAGAAGAAGAAGTCGAAGGACGACGACGACAAGGGTTCGAAGGACGACGACGACAAGGGCAGCAAGAAGGCCAAGGACGACGACGACAAGGGCGGCAAGAAGCCCAAGGACGACGACGACCCGCCGAAGCCCAAGGACGACGACAAGCCCAAGGATCCTCCCAAGGACGATCCGAAGGTGGCCGCGAGCAGTCCACCCAAGGTCGATCCGGGCCCGAAGCCGCCGAGCACCACCAAGACCCTCGAGCCCGTGCCCTCCACCGCACCGCCGGTCGCGAGCACCACCGTGAAGCCACCCCCGAAGCCCTCCAGCACCGGACCCGACCTCGGATTCTGATACGATGCGCGTCCCAGTTCGCCCTCCGGGGCGAGGAGGCCGTGTGACCGCGCATCATCCCAGCAAGACCATTCCCTTCGCCCTCGGCCTCGCCGCTGTGCTCGCAAGCGCGCCCGCGTTCGCCGAGCCCTCCCCCGAAGACAAGTCCCTGGCGCGCGACCTCGGCACCGAGGGCGTGAAGCTCGCCGACGCGGGAGACTGCGTGGGCGCGATCGAGAAGCTGGAGAAGGCCGAGGCGCTCTACCACGCGCCCACCATCCTCGTTCGGCTCGGCGAGTGTCAGGTCAAGATCGGCAAGCTCGTGATCGGCAGCGAGAACCTGCAGAAGGTGGTGCGCGAGGATCTCGGCGCGAACCCGAAGCCGGTGTTCGTGGCCGCGCAGCAGCGCGCGAAGAAGGTCCTCGACGAGACGCTGCCCCGCATCGGCAAGCTCAAGATCACCGTCGGCGGCGCCTGCACCAAGGACGTGAAGGTCACCGTCGACGGCGAGCCCGTCGCCAAGGCGATGCTCGGCGAGGCGCGCCCGACCGACCCGGGCAACCACGCGATCAAGGCGGTCGCGCCGGGTTGCCTCGAGGCGACCACCAGCGTGCAGCTCGGGGAGGGCGAGGCCAAGGACGCGCCGCTGGTCCTCGCCGTCGACCCGAACGCCAAGTCCGACGTCCCCAAGGACGACGGCCCCAAGGACGGGCCGAAAGACCTGCCCAAGCCGCCCAAGGACACCCTTCCGGCCGAGGGTGGCATCCCCACGTTCGCGTGGGTCGCGCTCGGCGTCGGCGCGGTGGGCGTCGTCGGCGGCACCGTGTTCGGCCTGTCGGCGATGTCCAAGAAGACCGCGCTCGACAAGGCGTGCACCACCAAGTCGAACTGCCCCGAGTCGAGCCGCGCGGACATCGACTCGATGAAGACCAGCGCCACCGTCTCCACGATCGGCTTCGTGTTCGGCGCGGTGGGCCTCGGGGTCGGCGTGGCGCTGATCATCGTCAAGAGCGGCAGCGACCGCCCCCCGACCTCGGCGTGGGTTCAGCCCACGGTGGGCCTAGGCTCGGTCGGCCTCGTGGGAGGCTTCTGATGGCCCGAAAGCTCCCGTTCGGGCTCACGCTCGGCTTCACCACCGCGCTGTCGATCTGGCTCGTCCACATGGGCAGCGGCTGCAGCGTCGTCGTCGGTGCGTCGGACTACAAAGTCGGCGCACAGACCTGCGACAACGCCGCCACCAACCTCGAGGCCAGCAAGCGCGACCGCATCGTCCGCGCGTGTGTGCTGCTCAACGGCTGCAACCCGTTCTTGCCGTCACAACGCCTGTCGGAGTGCATCACCTACGACACACCCGAGCTGTACACCTTCTACAGCTCCTCGCTCGGCGCGAAGTCGTGCGCCGACATCGAGGCCACACAAGGCATCGGCTGGGCGCGCCCGGGCGACTGCTCCTCCGGCACCGCCGCGCCGCACTGCGTGGGCACGCGCGCGGTGACCTGTCGAGACGGCGCCATCAACAACGGGATCGCCTTCGACTGCAACGTCCGCGGCGGCACCTGCGCGACCTACACCGACGGCGGCGCCACGCAGGTCGGTTGCCAGGTGGCCACGGGCACCTGCACCGAGGGCGTCGACGGCTGCGAGAACAACAACGCCTTCACCTGCCTGGGCGGCAAGAAGATCGGCATCGGCTGCGGCAAGATCAACTCGACGTGTCGCGTCGTGAGCGGGGTCTCGGCCTGCTACTTCAACGGGCCCTCGTGCGACGCCGCGGGGGTGACCTGTGAGGGTGGCGCCATCGTCCAGTGCGCCGACGGTCAGAGCAGCCGCTTCGACTGCAGCGCGACCGGCCTCGAGTGCCAGGCCGGCGACGCCAACGCGTACTGCCTCGCCAAGCCGTGCACCACGGAGCAGTCGGAGGCGTGCGAGGAGTCGTGCGACGACGACGGCGTCCACGCGAACCTCTGCGTCGGCGGTTCGCCGCTCAAGATCGACTGCGTGGGGCTCGGCTTCAAGGCGTGCCAGCCCTACCCCGCGAACCCGAAGGGCGTGAACCGCCCCTACGTGCTCTGCGCCAACTGATCGCCGCGAGCTCGCTCGCGACCGGCCGGCCCCCGGATGCTACCGTTGGGCGATGGGGTGGTCGCTCGTCTCCCGTGCCCTTGGGTTTGCGGTCGTCTTCGGCGTCGGCGCAGGCTGCGCCGAGGCCACCGAAGAAGCCATCGCGCGCGACGCCGGCAAGGACACGCGGGGCGACACCACCGCCACGGTCGACACGGAGATCGACGATACCGGCGCGGTCGACACGGGCCCCGACGTGCCCGCCGACACGGGGTGCAAGCCACCCACCGGCAAGGTCTGCTCGATCTACCCGCAGTGTGGCTGCGATCCTGGCAAGGCCTGCACCATCGGCGACACCACCGGCAAGACGTCCTGCCGCGTCGCCGGGGCGAAGGGCGTGAACGAGGACTGCACGCTCGACTCCGCGTGCAAGGCCGGGCTCACCTGCTACCTCGGCATCTGTCAGGCGTACTGCGCGAAGGACGAGGACTGTCCGACCGCGGGGTCGTCGTGCCTCGCGCAGCAGTACCTGCCCACGGGCTCCACCACACCGACCGAGATCCCCGGCAAGCTGCTCTGCCACCAGAAGTGCAATCCACTCGACCCCGCGCCGGTCTGCGGCTCGAACACCAACTGCCTCGTGCTGCTCGGTCGCACCCTGTGCTCGTGGGCCAGCACGAACACCGGCGTCGGCGGTTGCAAGAGCGGCAACTTGCTGTGCGCGCCGGGGTGGAGCTGCGTCAGCACGGGCGACTGCATGAAGAACTGCCGCGTGGGCTTCGCGGGGGACTGCCCCGGCACCAAGACCTGCGTGAAGTTCACCGACCCGCCCATCGTCGACGGCATCGAATACGGCGTGTGCAATCCGCCCTGATTTGCTGCGGGGGGCTCGCGCCCCCCGGTGTTCGGTGGCCGTGCCGCTCCTCGCCTGCGGCTCGTCGCGTCCCAGACCAGCCGAACGCCCCCCCGCGCCGCTTCGCGGCGGGAGCTGCCGCCCAGCAGTTTTGACGCTTCGGAGAGCGTAGCGTGCCGCGCGCCGCTTCGCGGCGGGAGCTGCCGCCCAGCAGCCCAGACGCTCCGGAGAGGGCGCTCGCGGCTCGCCTTCCGGCTCGCGCTTGCGCCGATGCAGGGCACGCGCTCGGGGCTCGCCTTCGGCTCGTCGTTCGTGCGCCGGCTGGCCAGGCTGCGGCGGCGGCGCGTGGGCCATGGTCGAGCTTCGAATGGGTGGGCCGTTCGCGGGGGACGCTCGTATGGTGGGCAGACATGGCTGCTCCTCTGCCTCCGGGCCGGACTGGTTTTCCTCTGCTCGGGGAGACGCTGGCCTTCATGAAGGACAGCTTTGCGTTCGTCGCTTCGCGCCAGGCCGAGCACGGGCCGGTGTTCAAGACGCACCTGCTCGGGCATCCCGCGGCGGTGATCATGGGGCCCGAGGCCACGCGTGCGTTCATCGATCCGGAGCGGATCCAGCGCGAGGGCTCGATGCCGACCAACGTGCAGGAGCTGTTCGCGGGGCCGAGCCTGCCGATGCTCGATGGGGGCGTGCACCGCGCGCGCAAGCAGCAGGTGCTGGCCGCGTTCACGCCCGAGGCGCTCGCGAGCTACTTGCCGGCGATGCAGGCGCACGCCGAGGCGAGCCTCGCCGCGTGGGCCGGGCAGGGGGAGGTGGCGGGCGTCGCGGCGTTCAAGGCGCTCGCCCTCGAGACCATCGACGACAACTTCCTCGGGCTCGAGAAGGGCGCGGCCACCGCGGAGATGGTGGCGCGGTTCGACACGTTCTCCTCGGGCTTCGCCGCGTTGCCGGTGCCGCTGCCGGGCACCCAGTTCCACCGGACGCTGCGCGCGCGCGACGAGATCCTCGGAGCGTTGCGCGAGGCGGTCGCGCGGCATCGCGCGGGGAGGGTCGAGGGCACCGGCCTCTCCCGGATCCTCTCGGCCAGAGGCGAGGACGGCACGAGCATCGACGACGCGGCGGCGGTGCTCGAGATCCACCACGTCCAGATCGCGGGCTACATCGTGTTCGCGTGGATGGCGGCCGCGCTGGTGGCGCTCGCCGAGACACCCGAGCGGAAGAAGGAGCTCGAGGCCGAGGTGGCGGCCGCGCCGCAGGCCCTCGACGCCAAGGCGCTCCGGGCGATGCCCCGGCTCGCCGACTTCGTGCGCGAGGTGAAGCGTCACACGCCCGTGCTCTCGGTGTCCTTCGGCAAGGCGAAGCGCGCGTTCGAGCTCGAGGGCTTCACCATCCCCGAGGGCTGGATGGTGCTGCACGGCCTGCGCGCCACCAACCTGTGGAGCGGCTCGTTCGCGGCGCCCGAGGCGTTCGATCCCGGTCGCTACGCGCGCGGCGAGGGTCGGGACGAGGACGTGATCTACGTGCCGCAGGGCGCCGGCCCGCGGCTCGGGCACAAGTGCGCGGGGACCGACTACGCGACCCTGTTGCTCTCGGTGTTCCTCGCGAGCACCCTGCGCGGGTTCGAGTTCGCGCTGCCCGAGCAGGACCTGGGCTTCGAGTGGAAGCGGATCCCACCCGAGCCGAGGAGCGGCCTGCGGGTCCGCTTCACCGCGCGTTAGCCCACCAGTTGCGCACAGGCTTCCCCCGTTCATCGACAGGTTGTTCGCAGCCCCCGCGTGCTCCGCGCGGCGATGCAACGTTGTTTTCACCGGGCCGAAGCGCGAAGGTCACGCCTAGCACACGGGGGACTCTCCAGGCTGCGCGGCGGTGGACAGACAATGTCCGCCGGGCGCTGGCCCTGGGGAGATCTTTCGTGAAAGCTGTGGAGAAAGAGCTCGATGAACACTGGCCAGCCCGGACGCGCCTACCAGGACCGCTACAAGCCGCGGGTCCAGGCCATCGACGTCGCCGGTCGCGTACCGCCGCACAACGACGACGCCGAGGCCGCCGTCCTCTCCGCGATCCTCACCGAGTCGCGCGCGTTCGACACGGTGGTCGAGATCCTGCCCAACGGCGACCCGTTCTACACCGACGCCCACCGCCGCATCTACGACACCGCCGTCGAGCTGCACCAGAAGGGTCAGCCCGTCGACATCCAGACCGTCGCCTCGCTGCTCCGCGATCGCGACCGCCTGCAGGCCATCGGTGGCCTCGCCTATCTCGCGCGCCTCGTCGACGCGACCCCGGCCGTCGCGCACGTCGGCGCGCACGCCCGCATCGTCAAGGAGAAGCACCGCGTCCGGCAGCTCATCGAGACCTGCCAGATGGTCGCGGCGCAGGGCTACGGCGACTACGGCGAGACCCAGGCGTTCATCGACGGGGCCGAGCAGCGCATCTACGAGATCGCGCGGTCGCCCAGCAACTCCACCGTCAACCTGCTGTACGACGTGGTCAAGGCGTCGTTCGAGCAGCTGCAAGAGGCGCTCGAGCGCGGCAAGACCGTCACCGGCGTGCCCACCGGCTTCATGGATCTCGACGGCATGACCAGCGGCATGCACCCCGGCGAGCTCATCATCGTCGCGGCGCGCCCCGGCATGGGAAAGACCTCCTACGTCCTCAACATCGCCGTCAACGTGGCCGCCGCGCCGCTCGAGCAGGCGCCCGGTGAGGAGCTCGGCGTCGACACCCGCTTCGGCGTGATGGTGTTCTCGCTCGAGATGCCCAAGGAGCAGCTCGCCAACCGCATGATGTGCAGCGAGGGGCGGGTCAACCTCTCCGACCTCCGCAAGGGCAACGTCGGCGGCGACAAGTGGGACCGGCTCATCGAGTCGGCCAACCAGCTCTCGTCGCTCCCGATCTGGATCGACGACACCCCGGCCATCAGCGTGCTCGAGCTGCGCGCGAAGATCCGGCGTCAGCAGGCCGAGTTCGACAAGAAGGACGAGAACGGCAAGTACAAGCAGCGCATCGGTCTCATCATCGTCGACTACCTCCAGCTCATGAAGGGTCGCGACGGCGTCAACTCGCGCGAGCAGGAGATCAGCGAGATCTCCCGCGGCCTCAAGGCGCTCTCCAAGGAGCTCCAGGTCCCGGTGATGGCGCTGTCGCAGCTCAACCGCGCCGTCGAGACCCGCGGCGGCAAGGACAAGCGGCCGCAGCTCTCCGACCTGCGCGAGTCGGGCGCCATCGAGCAGGACGCCGACATGATCCAGTTCATCTACCGGCCCGAGTACTACATCGTCGACAAGGGCTCGCCCGAGGCGCAGAAGGTCAAGGGCCTCGCCGAGGTGATCGTCGCCAAGCAGCGCAACGGGCCCACCGGCCGCGTGCGGCTCACCTTCATCGACGACTGCACGCG
>JAEUKC010000219.1:0-33692 GCA_016794445.1 Myxococcales bacterium | reverse complement strand
GGCTTCAGCCCGGGGGACCGGCACGAGCTCGGGCAGAGCAAACGGGCCCTCAGATATGGGGCAAGATCTCTTCGCGGGCGCGGCGGACGTCTTCTTCGAAGTCGATCTCGGTCCAGGCGACGTCGCCGACCGGCACGTAGCCGACGGGGTGGTCGTCGAGGAAGGTGTCGTAGACCGCCTCGTATTCGGTGTTGCGCTTGCCGGCGGCGACGTGCGCCTCGAGCGCGGCGCGCAGGGCGGCCTGGTGCTCGGCGCCGAACTTGGTGAAGCCGACGCTCTCGCCGACGGCGTCCCAGCCCTTGGCCGGGTCGTCCTTGCCGACGCGGCGCGCGATGCGGCGGGCGCGGCCGCCCTTCACGCCGACCATCATCTCCTCGCCGGTCTCGTCGCTGCGGACGTCGAGGAGGAACGCGCTCGGGCCGCCCTCGTCGCGCAGGCGGGTGAGCAGCGCGGGTGGGTAGAGGACGTCGCCGTCCATCACGACCACATCCTCCTTGCCGTCGAGGTCTTCGCGCGCGACCCACAGGGAGACGACGCTGCCCTCCTTGAAGTCGGGGTTCTCGCGGACCGTGATGGGCATCTTGGTGGCGACGGTGCCGAGCACGTCGCGGATCATGCTGGCCTGGTGCCCGACCACGACCGTGAGGTGCGAGCACCCGGCGGCCTCGAGGGCGTGGATGTGGCGCTCGAGCAAGGTCTGCCCGCCGAACACGAGCAGGCTCTTCGGGTGGTCGGGGTTCGAGAGGCGGCGACCGACGCCGGCGACCAGGAGGATGGCCTTCATCGCGACACCTTGAAGAGCTTCTGGCCGTACTCCACGGGCTTGCCGTTCTCGACGAGGATCTCGAGGATCGTGCCGTCGACCTCGGACTCGATCTCGTTCATCAGCTTCATCGCCTCGACGATGCAGAGGCGCTGGCCCTTCTTGATGCGCGTGCCGACCTCGGCGAACGCGGGGGCCTCTGGCGACGGCGCGCGGTAGAACGTGCCGACCAGCGGCGAGGTGACGTACTGGACGCTGTCATCGTCCTTGGAGGCAGCGGCGGCGGCGGGCGCCGGCGCGTGCGCCACCGGGTGGGCGTGCGTGGAGACGACGGGGCCCTGCGACACGTGGGCCAGCGACGGCGAGGGCGCGGCGACGCCCCGGCGGATCACGAGGCGCTGGTCGCCCCTCTGCTGCTCGAGCTCCACGGCGTCGTGCCGGGCCATCACCTCGAGCAGCTCTTCGAGCTCGGTGGGGGCGATCCAAGCGCCCAAGGAGGCCCTACGGGGGCTGAGCGCTGCGGGGGCAGAGGAGCGGACGGGGGTCGCGGCGGCGCGCGTCTTGGGCTTGGCCATGGAGCGAGCTTGATTACTTCGCGAGCGCGCGTGCGTCGAGCAGGTCGAGCAGGGCGAGCAACGCGATCCGGTACGATCGCGCGCCGAAACCCGCCACCTTTCCTACGCAGGCGGGGGCGATGCGCGAGCGACGCCGGTAGAACTCGCGGGCCTCGGGGTTCGAGACGTGGACCTCGACGCAGGGCAGCGCGACGCTCTTGAGCGCGTCAAAGAGCGCGAGCGAGGTGTGCGTGTACGCGCCGGCGTTGAGGAGGATGCCGTCGAAAGAGCCCGGGGCCTGACCGATGAAGTCCACGAGCGTGCCCTCGTGGTTGGTCTGCCGGCACTCGACCTCTGCGCCGCGCTCGGCCGCAGCGAGCGCGAGGTCGTCGTGGATCTCCCCGAGCGTCGTGTGCCCGTAGACCTGCGGTTCGCGGGTCCCGAGCAGCTGCAGGTTGGGGCCCGAGAGGACCAGGATGCGCACGGAGCCGCTCCGCTCAGGAGAGCTCGGCGATCAGCTTCGGCGCGGTCGTGCGCAGCACGAAGCGCCCCTTGCCGGGGTTGCCGTCGGGCCGCATGGTCAGCGCGAGGAAGTAGTCGTCGTTGAGCACGCGGATCAGCGTGACGAGGTGCTCGGCCTGGATGGACACCTCGCGGGCGCCGCCGGCCTCGAGGGTCTCGGCGGCCCGTCGGATCGAGCCGACGATGACGCTGAACTCCATGCCGATCTCGTTGATGTCCTTGGCGTCGGTGGCCTCGTCGCGGGTGTAGCTCTCGACGGCGATGCCATCGAAGCCCATCAACAGGCCCGCGATCGCGCCCTCGGTCGACTCGACCACCTGCCGCAGCGTCTCCTTGAACATGTGGGACGAGGTTATGGACCTCGCGCGGGCTGGGCAAGCTCTCTCCCATCGCCCTCGGCATGCGCCAGAAAAAGCGGCGCGGCCCGGGGCCCGACTGCCAGATTGGCAGGGGTTCCGACCCCCTGCCCGTCGGACTGCCAGGTTGGCGGGACGAAGGGCGGAGGTCGGCCCGTTTTTCCCGGGTTCCGGGGTCCTTCGAGGGTGGCACGGCCCTCGCAGCTGGTGTAGAGCCGGCAGCCGGAACGTCCGTTCCGTGGTCCCCCGACTGCGGACGGTCGCAAAGGCACCCGAACCAACCCCATGGACGCACTCCTCAAGCGGCACTTCTGGATCGTGATCGCCCTGCTCGGCTCGGCGATCACCTGGTTCAACGCGACCGCGTTCACCCAGCTGCTGGCGGGGAAGTACCTCCCGCTCGAGCCGGGCGCCTTCGCCGTGCATCCCGCGTCGAGCGTGCCGCGGTTCATCGTGCCCGGTGCTTCGTCGGGCGCGCCCACGTCGCGCAACGTCGCGGCCCGATCGATCCTCGAGAACAACGCCTTCGACTCGGTCACCGGGCCGATCGTGGAGAGCGTCGCCCTGCCCGTCGAGCCGGTCACCACGGTCGACGACAACGCGGGCGAGCGCATGTTCCCGGCCTGCACCGGCGCGCCCAAGCTGGTCATCACCGTCGTCGATCCGCAGGTGCCCGCGCGCTCGTTCGCCGTGCTGTCCACCGGCGAGGGCGTCGCCAACAAGCCGCTGGCGCGCGAGGGCTCCACGGTCGGCAGCCGGCAGGTCGCCGTGATCGTCCGCGAGAAGCTCTATTTCCGCGACGGCGCCAGCTACTGCTACGTCGGCATGTTCATGCCGCCGCCGCCGCCGGCGCCGGCCGTGCCGCTCGCGCCGCAGCCCGCCCCCGGCGTTCCCATGGGCGACCCCGGCGGCGTGCCCAAGGTCTCGCCCGACATCATGAAGGGCATCCAGAAGGTCGACGACCTCAACTTCAACATCGACCGCGTCGTCGTCGACAAGATCATCGAGAACCAGGCCGAGCTGATGAAGACGGCCCGCATCATCCCCGAGCAGGTCGACGGCAAGGTCGTCGGCATCAAGCTGCTCAACATCCGCCCCGACACCCTGCTCGGCGTCCTCGGGATGCAGGGCGGCGACTCCCTCAAGTCCATCAACGGCTTCGACATGACGAGCCCCGAGAAGGCGCTCGAGGCCTACGCCAAGCTCCGGACGGCGCCGCACATCCAGGTCGGCCTCATCCGCGGCGGCAAGCCCGTCAACCTCGAGTACTCGATCAAATGAGCGCGCCCGACTCCACGAAGACCCCGCCGTCCACCCCATCGACCCCTTCGAGGTCCTGCTTCATGCGCCCGTCCCGTCTCATTGGCTTCTCGAGGGCCCCGGAGAACCGCCGGGTTCGCTCCACCGTGGTGCTCGTCGCGCTCACGGCGTTCGTCACCGCGGGTACGGGCACCCTGCCCGCGTTCGCGCAGATCAAGCCGGCGACGCCCGACGTGAAGCAGCTGAACCCGAACGTGGTGAAGAAGGGGCCGACGGTCGGCGGCAACAACCAGCCGAACGGCGCCACGGGTCCGGTCCTCCCGGGCGCGCCCCCACCCGGAGCCCCGCCAGCCCCAGGGACGCCGGGAGCGCCCGGCACGCCCGGAGCCCCGGTCGGTGCCCCGCCGCCCGGTGGCACCCCACTCGTCGTCACCCCCGGCAAGCCCGGAGGCACCGCGCCGATGGCGGGCACCGCGCCCGGCGTGAAGAAGATCGGCGACACGGCGACCCTCCCGCAGTTCAAGGAGGAGATCGAGTTCCAGCCGCAGAACCCCAACTACAAGGTGCAGTTCTCGCTCGAGGACGCCGACCTGCCCGAGCTGATCAAGGTGATGGGCCAGCTCACCGGCAAGCGCTTCATCTTCGGCGGCAAGGTCCGCAACATCAAGGCGACCATCTACTCGCCGCAGAAGGTCACCGTCGCCGAGGCCTACCAGGCGTTCCTCTCGATCCTCGAGACCAACGGCCTCACGGTGATCCCGAGCGGCAAGTTCCTGAAGATCGTCGAGACCCCGGGCGTCGTCACCCAGGCCACGCCGATCTACGGCACGGCCACCAAGACGGTCCCCGAGGACCGCTACGTGACGCGGCTGCACCGCCTCAACTACGTGACGGCCGACGAGGTCGCCAACGTCCTGTCGCACTTCAAGTCGCGCGACGGCGACATCACGATCTACCTCCCCGGCAACCTGCTGATCCTCACGGACACCGGCACCAACATCAAGCGCATGATGTCGCTGGTCGAGGAGATCGACGTGGCCGGCATCGGCGACAACGTGTGGGTCGAGCCGATCCACTACGCGGGCGCCCAGGAGATCGCCAACAAGCTCGCCGAGATCTTCGACGTGTCGAAGGGCGGCGCGCCGGCGGCCAACGCCGCCAAGGGCCCCGGCAGCCAGAACGTCGACTCGCGCATCACCAAGATCGTCGCCGAGGACCGCACCAACTCGGTCATCATCATCGGCACCGAGAAGGCCTACCTGCGCATCCTCGAGCTCATCAAGCGCCTCGACGTGCCGATGTCGGGCGAGGGCGAGATCCACGTGCTCCCGCTGCAGCACGCCGACGCCGACGAGCTCTCGAAGACCCTGAACGACATCGTCAGCAACAAGGGCGGCGCGGCCCCGCCCGGCGCGCCCGGCAAGCCCGCCGCGCTGCCCACCACCGTGTTCGAGGGCGCGATCCGCATCACCGCGGACAAGTCCACCAACTCGCTGGTCATCACCTCCTCGCTCCGTGACTACGCGAGCCTGCGCAACGTCATCGACAAGCTCGACCAGTCGCGCCGTCAGGTGTTCATCGAGGCCGTCATCATGGACGTGCAGGTGAACCACGCGAACAAGCTCGGGTTCAGCTTCCACGGCGGCTACGACGGCATCGACCTCTCGGGCACCGAGAAGGGCACCGTCGTCGGCGGCTCGAACGCGGGCGGCTCGCCGGCCTCGCTGTTCTTCCCCGACCCGACCCAGCTCCAGGGCCTCGCGCTCGGCGTGCGGTCCAACACCACCATCTCGCTCGGCCTCGTCGGGCTCTCCATCCCGGCGTTCGGCGTGGCCCTGCAGGCGGTCACCACGAGCTCCGACTCCAACGTGCTCGCGACGCCGCACATCATGGCGACCGACAACATCCCCGCCGAGATCAACGTCGGCGACAACGTGCCGCTGCAGTCGGGCACCGGCTTCTCGGGCATCCCCGGCCTGACCGGGCTCGCGGGCGCCCAGGGCGGCGCCTCGGCGCTCGGCGGCCTCGGTGGCCTCGGCTTCGCGGCGCCGATCACCCGCCAGAACGTCGGCACCAAGATCAAGCTGGTCCCGCACATCAACGACTCGAACGAGGTCCGCCTCGAGGTCGAGGAGGAGATCAGCGAGGTCAACGCCGCGACGGGCACGGGCACCAACCTCACGCCGACCATCGGCCAGCGCAGCGCCAAGACCCAGCTCGTGGTGCAGGACCAGCAGACGATCGTGATCGGCGGCCTCGTGCGCGACGTCACCCAGAACCAGGAGACCAAGGTCCCGGTGCTCGGCGACATCCCGCTCATCGGCATCCTCTTCAAGCAGAAGTCGGTCACCAAGCAGAAGCGCAACCTGCTGCTCATCCTCACGCCGTACGTGATCCGCGACCCGGCCGATCTCCGCCTCATCTTCGAGCGCAAGATGCGCGACCGGCAGGAGTTCCTCGACCACTACTTCGTGTTCTCCGACGAGAAGAAGTGGAGCCCGCACATCGACTACTCGCGCACGCGCGGCCTCGTCGAGGAGATCCGGCAGACGTACCTGAAGTACGACGAGAAGGAGAAGCTCGAGGCGCAGACCAAGCCGAAGGAGATCCGCAAGCACGAGGCCGGCAAGCCGATCAGCGAGCTGCCCGCGAGCCCGGGCGCTGGCGGCAGCTACGCCGGCGGCCAGCCCCAGCCGCCCCCGCCCCCGCCGGGCGTGCTCACGGTGCCGGTGCAGCCGCTCGGCACGCCGCCGACGGTGGTCAAGCCCGCGACGCCGATCCTGAAGTCCATCACCATCGAGAACTGACCGATGGAGCAGCGGTTCCTCGGTGAGATCCTGGCGCGCCACGGCGTGCTGCCCGCGCAGCGGCTCGAGGAGCTGCTCGCGACCCAGCGCGAGAAGGGCGGCTCGCTGCTCGAGCTGCTCGTGAGCACGCGCACGAGCGACGAGACGGCCATCGGGCGCGCCCTCGCCACCGAGTGCGGCCTGCCGTTCGTCGCCACCATCGACCCGACCAAGATCGCCTCCGACGTCGCGAGCAAGCTGCCCATCACGTGGGCCAAGCAGCGCCGCATCGTGGTGATCGGCGACGACGGCAAGCACATCCACGCCATCGCCGCCGACCCGCTCGACATCTCGGCCCAGGACGACGTGCGCGCCCTCTACGGCAAGCCGCTCGCCCTCAGCGTGGCGCCCACCACCGCCATCCTCGACGCCATCAACTCGTTCTTCGAGCGCCTCAACACCACCGAGGACCTCGAGAAGGAGAAGGAGGACGAGGCCGACGAGCTCACCGACATCATCGACCAGTCCGAGGACGACGCGAAGATCATCCGCTGGGTCAACTCGCTGTTCGCCGAGGCGAGCAAGCGCCGGGCGAGCGACATCCACATCGAGCCCGAGGAGCGCGAGGTGATGGTGCGCTACCGGATCGACGGCGAGCTGCACGAGGCCCGCCGCGCCGGCCGCGCCGTCATGCCCAACATCGTCGCCCGCGTGAAGATCATGGCCGGGCTCAACATCGCCGAGAAGCGCTTGCCCCAGGACGGCCGCATCACGCTGAAGATCGCCGGCAAGGGCGTGGACATCCGCGTCTCGACCATCCCCACCTCGCGGCAGCAGGAGCGCATCGTCATGCGCCTCCTCAACAAGTCGTCGGTGCTCCTCGACCTGACCGACCTCGGGTTCTACCAGCGCGAGTACGCGATGATGGATCACCTGATCCATCGGCCGCACGGGATCATCCTGGTCACCGGGCCGACCGGCGCGGGCAAGACCACCACGCTCTACGCGTGCCTCAACCGCATCAACCAGCCGAACATCAACATTCTCACCGCCGAGGACCCGGTCGAATACGAGCTGCCGCGCATCCACCAGGTGCACGTGAACGCCAAGATCGGGCTGACGTTCGCCTCGGCGCTGCGCGCGTTCCTCCGCCAGGACCCGGACGTGGTCATGGTCGGTGAGATCCGCGACCGCGAGACGGCCGAGATCGCGGTGCACGCCTCGCTCACCGGTCACCTCGTGCTCTCCACGCTCCACACCAACGACGCTCCGAGCGCCGTGACCCGTCTCGCCGAGATGGAGATCGAGCCGTTCATGATCGCGTCGTCGATGATCGGCGTGCTCGCCCAGCGCCTCGTGCGCATGCTGTGCCCGAAGTGCAAGGAGCCCTACGACGCGCAGGACTGGGAGCTCGAGCAGCTCGGCATGGACGCGGCCGGCATCGACCAGCGCCTGCGCCGCAAGTTCACCGCGGGCTACATGCCCCGCGGCGCCCAGTACGACCCGCCGGTGCCGCTCGACGGCAAGCGCCCCGTGTTCTACCGGCCGCGCGGCTGCGAGGAGTGCGGCGGCTCCGGCTACACCGGTCGCCGCGGCATCTACGAGCTCATGCTGATCGACGAGGGCGTGCGCGCGCTCGTGCTCAAGCACGGCGACGCGGGCGCCATCCGCCGCGCGGCGATCGAGTCGGGCATGGACACGATGCGCGACGACGGCGCGCGCAAGGTCCTCGCGGGCCGCACCACCG
The DNA here is from genome assembly GCA_016794445.1 of Myxococcales bacterium. Taxonomy (GTDB): domain Bacteria; phylum Myxococcota_A; class Polyangia; order Polyangiales; family JADJMO01; genus JADJMO01. The sequence continues at coordinate 25,704 of JAEUKC010000219.1, read as the reverse complement.
TGGAGGAGGTGCTCTCGAGCACGCAGGAGGACATGGAATGAGCGCCGGCGTCCGAACAGCCCCCCGGGCTGAAGCCCGGGGCACCGACTGCAGGGGCAAGCCCGCCTGCCGGCGGGCTCCAGCTCATCGCACGGCAGGCAGCATTTCCCGCCTTGGAATGGCCCGAGGTGGCCTCGCCCTTCGCGAGCCAAGAGAGCGGGCTTCCACGTTCGTCGGTGCACGCGGTCCACTCTTGGGCTTCAGCCCGGGGGCCATTCTTCGAGAGGCGTCGAGCGCCAGGGACCACAGGCGGCAGGGGGCGCGCCGGTAGATGGCGGTCTTCCAGTTCCGCGGCGTCGTCGCGGCCTCCGGCAAGGAGGTCCGGGGGGTCCGTGACGCGGACGGCCCGAAGGGGCTGCGCGCGCTCCTGCGCCGCGAGGGCATCGTCCTCACGAGCGCGAGCGAGGCCAAGGCGCAGGCCAAGAAGGGCCGCGAGATCAACCTGTTCGCGTTCCTGCAGCGACCGTCGGTCGGCGACATCGCCGTCATGACCAAGCAGCTCGCGACGCTGGTGCGCGCGGGCATCCCGCTCACCGAGGCCATCGGCGCGCTCACCGAGCAGGTCGAGAAGGAGGAGCTCAAGCGGGTCCTCGCCAACGTGCGCGAAGAGGTGAACCAGGGCACCGCGTTCGCGACCGCGCTCGCCGAGCACCCCAAGGTGTTCCCGCCGCTCTACATCAACATGGTCGCGGCCGGCGAGGCCTCCGGCACCCTCGAGTCCGTGCTCGATCGCCTCGCGCAGTTCATGGACGGCCAGGCCAAGCTGCGCGGCAAGGTCGCCGCGGCGATGGCCTACCCGATCCTGATGCTCATCATCGGGTCGCTGCTCATCACGGTGCTGATGATCGGCGTCGTGCCCAAGGTCACCGCGATCTTCCAGTCGCTCGACCGCGCCCTCCCCTGGTACACGTCGCTGCTCATCTTCACCTCGGCGTCGGTGGCCTCGCCGGTGACCCACGGCATCCTCGCCGGCGCGCTCATCGGCCTCGGCGTCTACCTGCTCACCCGCGCGCCTGTCGCCTCCGCGCGGTCGCTCTCGAGCGTCGCCGGCCCGCAGGCCAAGCCCAAGAAGCCCCCGACCCGCTCGGGCGCGACCACCGCGCTCACCCTGGGTTCGGTGCTGTTCCTCGCCGAGTTCTTCCTGCGCGAGAAGTCGGGCTCGCTCGTCCTCGCCACGATCCCCGGCCTGCTGGTCGGCGCCGCCATCGGCGCGGGCCTGCACTGGCTCGAGACCGAGCCGGGCAAGGTGGCCCGCGACACCGCGCTCCTCGGCATGCCCATCTTCGGGCCGCTGTTCTCGATGATCGCCATCTCGCGCTTCTGTCGCACCCTCGCCACCCTGCTGGCGAGCGGCGTGCAGCTGCTCCGCGCGATGGAGATCGTCAAGGCCGTGGTCGGCAACGCCGCCATCGAGAAGGTGGTCGAGGAGGCGGCGACCTCGATCCGCGAGGGCGAGTCCATCGCCGAGCCGCTCAAGCGCAGCAAGCGCTTCCCGCCCATCGTCACCCACATGATCTCCGTCGGCGAGCGCTCCGGTCAGCTCGAGCAGATGCTGGAGGCCGTCAGCGACAGCTACGAATCCTCGGTCGAGATCCGCATCACCGCGCTCACCTCGATCCTCGAGCCGCTCATGATCGTGATCATGGGAGGAGCGGTCGGGTTCATAGCGTTCTCCATCCTGATGCCGCTGATCCAGATGAACGACTTCAACTCGGCGGGGCCGTGATGGCGCTCTTCGGGAAGAGCCGTACCGAGCGCACCGTCTACTTCCCCTGGGAGCGGAAGGGCGTGCTCGCGCGCGTCCTCGGCGCCGGCGCCCGCCGTCGCCTCTTCGCCTACGTGGCCCTCGCCCTCGCCGTCTTCGCCTTCGTGCTCCTCGACGCGCGCAACCGCGAGCAAGCCCGCGTCCGCCAGACCCGCGCCGCCCTCGTCCGCGCCCGCACCGCCATCGACGCCTACCGCGCCGACCACGCCGGCGCCTGCCCCAAGGATCTCCGCGAGCTCTCGCGCACGACCCTCGAGCGCCCCGCCTACCTCGCCTCGGTGCCCCTCGACGGCTGGCAGCGCCCGCTCCGCTTCTCGTGCCCCGGCCGCGACGGCCTCGCCACCTACGACCTCGGCTCCGACGGCCCCGACGGCGAACCCTGGGGCCTCGACCGCCTGCAGTGATCCCCTCTCGATGCTGGCCGCATCTACCCCTCACCCCCTCCCTCCCCTCTTCCTGTTTCTACCCGCCCTACCCCTCAGCCCTACCCCTCCACCCCGCTCCCGCTCCCTCCAAGCAACTTTCCCATCCTCTCCCAACCGCCGCTCAGGACCGCCATGCACCACCCCCACGTAGTTCAGAGCCTCCCCACCTCCCCGATGACCGAGCGAAGCGCCCCGAAGGGGGGCGCAGCGAGGTGCGAACCGGGGAGCGAAGCGACCGCGAGCCCGGAAGCGACGTCGCGCAGCGCGAAGCGCGGAGCGGCGGCGCGTAGGGCGAGCAAAAGCCAGCTGGGCGTCACCCTCGTCGAGGTCCTCATCGTCGTCGCGATCCTCGCCCTCATCGCGGGCGGCGTCGCGATCTTCGCCATCCCCAAGTTCCAGCAGGCGCAGAAGGACCAGGCCAAGACCGACGCCAAGACGCTGGTCTCGGTGCTCGAGGCCTGGAAGCTCAACGCCCCGGGGGTCACCGACTGCCCGACCGTCGAGAAGCTCAAGGCCGACAAGGCGCTCAAGGCCGACCAGAAGACCGAAGATCCGTGGGGCAAGCCCTACAAGATCGTCTGCGTCGACCAGGACTTCGGCGTCGTGAGCTCCGGCCCCGACCAGAAGGAAGGCAGCGAGGACGACATCTGGGCGGGAGCCAAGCCGGTCAAGTGAGCGCCCTCGCGCGCCCCGACTCGCATCGCGTCCCGCGAGGGACGGCGAGGCGGGCGCGCGCGCGCGGTCTCACGCTGATCGAGGTCCTGATCGTCATGGTGATCGCCGTCGTGCTCGCCTCGGGCTTCGTGTTCGCGAGCGGGCAGGTGCAGCGTTCACGGCTGAAATCCAGCGCTTCCCGCGTCGGCGCGGCCATGCGCACGGCCTACCAGCTGGCCTCGTCCACGGGTCGTCGCCTGCGCCTGGTCATCGACATGGACCAGTCGACGATCTGGATCGAGGAGTCGAACGACCGCATGCTGCTGGCCAACGATCCAGCCGGCGGCGCGAACCCGGCGACCGCCACCGAGGAGGCCGCGCAGACCGAGGCCGCGCGCATCACGCTGGGACCGTCCGCGCCCAAGGCTGGGTTCACCGCGCTGCCCGGCGCGGCGGGGCAGCCGCAGTCGCTCTACGGCGGCATCGTGTTCCGCGCGGTCGACGCCGCCCACGAGCCGAAGCCGCGCACCGGGGGCCGCGCGTACGTCTACTTCTTCGCTTCGGAGACCGAGCGCGCCTCGGTGCAGCTGCAGATCAAGGACAGCGTCGACGACAAGGACACGTTCTCGGTCGTCCTCGCTCCGCTGACCGGCAAGGCGACCATCGCCGAGGGGCCCGTGGCCGTCCTCCACCCGCGCGACGACGCCGAAGCCAGCGAGGCCGAGGACGATGGCCGCTGATCCGCGCACACGCGGCTTCACGCTGCTCGAGGTGATGGTGGCGCTCGCCATCCTCGGCCTCGCGCTGAGCGCGATCCTGTCGGCGCAGGCCGGGCTCTACAACGCGAACGTGCAGGCGCGGAACGTGTCGGTCGCGGGCACCGTGGCGCGCTGCAAGATGCACGAGGTCGAGGAGAAGCTCCTCAAGGACGGCTACCCGGAGATCGACCAGACCGAGGAGGGGCACTGCTGCGCCGGGGACTCTCCGGCGGGCATCAGCTGCCGCTGGACGATCGAGCGCGTGACGTTGCCGAATCCGCCCGCGGTCGACCCCCTCGCCTCCACCACGGGCGACGCTGGCTCGAGTGGCGGCGGCGGCGGCGGGCTCGGACCGCTGGGCGCGCTGGCCCAGGCCGCAGCGAGCCCCTCTTCGCTCGCCGACGGCGGCATCGGCGCGCTCTCGGGCGCCCTCTCGCAGCCCACCGGTCCGGGTGGTCAGACTGGCGTCGCCGGCGTCGCGGGGATGGCGATGCAGATCGTCTACCCGCAGCTCAAGCCGCTGCTCGAGGCCTCGATCCGGCGCGTCACGGTCGACGTGCTCTGGAACGAGGGCCCGAACCAGCGCAAGCTGACCGTCGTCCAGTTCGTCACCAACCCGCAGCGCGGATTGCCTCCGGTGGTCGCGACCGATCCGGCCGCCAGCGGGATCCCTGGTCTGCCCGGCGCGGGCACCGCGCAGCCCGGGGCGCTCGGCACGCCCGCCGCCGCCCGTCCGGCCGGCCTCGGGGGGATCAAGTGAACGGAGCGAACGGAGCGAGCGCAGTGAGCGCAGTGAGCGGCGGCCGCCTCCATGGGCGGCCGCAACAGCAACGAGCGAGCGCAGTGAGCGCAGTGAGCGGCGGCCGCCTCCTTGGGCGGCCGCAACAGCGCGGCCTGACCCTCCTCGAGGTCATGGTCGCCATCTCCGTGCTCGCCATCGTGTCGGTGCTGATCTACGGGGCATTCTCGACGATCGCGCGCGGAAAGCAGTCCGCGTCGAACCTCTCCGAGCGCTACCGCATCGTGCGCCTCGCGATGACCCGCATGTCGCGCGAGCTCGGCATGGCCTACATCTCGGCGCACGTCGCGGCCTCGCCCCAGCTCTCGGCCCGCGTCACCGCGTTCACCGGCACCGCCAAGCGCGTCGACTTCGACGCCTTCGCCCACCGCCGCCTCGTGAAGGACTCGCACGAGAGCGACCAGTGCGAGCTCTCGTTCTTCACGACCGCCCACGCCAAGAAGGCGAGCCAGCTCGACCTCGTTCGCCGCGAGCAGATCATCATCGACGACCAGCACGGCAAGGGCGGCGTCGTGCAGGTGCTCGTCGACGACATCGACACCTTCTCGCTCCGCTACCTCGATCCGCAGAGCGGCATGTGGACCGAGCAGTGGGACAGCAGCTCGGCGGCCATGCAGCTCGGGCGCGTGCCGCTGCAGATCGAGATCGTGCTCATCGCCAAGGGCGGCCCCGCTGGCGAGCCGATCCGCCTGCGCACCAAGACCGGGCCCGTCATCCAGCAACCCCTCGCCTTCGCCCTCAAATGAAGCCGCGACCGACGAAGCAGGGGCGCAGGAAGCGCAAGAAGGACCAGCGGGGCATCGCGCTCCTGCTCGTCATGTCGTCGATCACGCTGATGACCATCCTGGTCGTGGAGTTCCAGGAGGAGCAGATCGCCGATCTCTCGGCCGCCTACGCCGAGCGCGACGCGCTGCAGGCCGAGTACATGGCGCGCAGCGCGACCAACCTCTCGCGCCTCTTCGTCGCGGCCGAGCCGGTCATGCGCCAGAGCCTCGGCATCCTGCGTTTCCTGTTCGGCGGCAAGGCCGTCCCGCAGCTCCCGGTGTGGGAGTTCTCCGACCAGATCCTCGGCGCGTTCAGCGACAAGACCGGCCAGGAGGGTTTCGCGAAGCTCACCGGGTTCGACATCAACGGGGCGAAGAATCTGGGCGGGCCGGAGGGCGCGAGCTTCCAGGTCACCGTCGTGGACGAGGACTCCAAGATCAACCTCAACCTCGCCGCGCGCGGCAACAGCATCGCGCTCAACCGCTTCGGCGCGGCGTTCCTCGGGCTCACCGGCGCGCCCGCCTACGACCCGCTGTTCGAGCGCAACGACCGCGACGGCCAGACCAGCGACCGCGCCACCATCTGCGGCGCGCTCATGGACTGGGCCGACACCGACGAGCAGCGCTACGCCTGCGACCCGCGCAACTTCCAGGGGGGCGGCGGGCCGGCCGGCGGCGAGGACAACAGCTACTCGCTGCTCAAGCGCCCGTATCGACCCAAGAACGCGCCCTACGACTCGCTCGAGGAGGCGCGACTCGTGCGGGGCATGGGCGACGACTTCTGGGCCACGTTCGTCGACCCGGAGCCCAACGCGCCCAAGAAGCGCGTGATGACGGTGTGGGGCCAGGGCCCGCTCAACGTCAACACGGCGTCGCCGCAGGCGGTGCTCGCGGTCGTGTGCGGCATGGCGCCCGACGCGCAGATCTGCATCGATCCGGCCAAGAGTGGGCAGTTCCTGACCATGTTCGGGGTGCTGCGATCGTTCACCTCGGGCATGCCGCTGTTCGGCTCGCCCAACGAGTTCGTCGGCACGGTGCAGGGCGCCGGCCAGTACGGCAAGCTGCTGTTCAGCACCATCGGCATACCGCCGGTGAAGTTCCAGTCGCCGGCCGAAGCGGCCAAGAACTTCACGACCGAGTCGAAGGTCTTCTCCATCCACGCCGTCGGCGAGGTGAAGTCGGGCAAGCGCCTCACCCGCATCCGCATCACGATGGTCGTCGACTTCCGTGGGTCGCCCGCGATCCCTGCCTCGACGGGCGGGCTCGGCCTGCCGGGGCAACCGGGCCAGCCGGGCCAGCAGGCGGGGCTCCAGCCGGGCCAGCAGGGTCCGAAGCCCACGAGCGGCGTCGGCACGGCGGGCACCGGCCTCGACGGCATCGCGGGAGCGCTCCAGCCCACCGCCGCGGGGCAGATCGTCTACTACAGGATCGAGTGAAGTGAACAGCGCCCACCTCTCCACGAGGGGGCGCAGGGAACCCAACCATGGCACGGCTTCTCGGGATCGACATCGGAACGACGCAGGTGCGACTCGCCATCGTGCGCGGCAGCGCGCGCAAGTGGTCCGTCGAGGCACTGGCGTCCGTCGACCGGGTCGCGGGGCAGGTCACCTACGCCTCGGGCGAGGTCTCCGCGACGGCGACGTTGCCCGAGCTCGTGCGCGAGCTCGCGCTCGACGCGGCCAAGGGCGGCGACCCGCTCTCGGTCTCGTTCAGCGGCACCGCGATCAACGTGCGGCAGCTCGAGCTGCCCGCGGCGGTGCGCCGTCGGATCGCCGAGGTCCTCCCGTTCGAGCTCGAGGCGCAGATCCCCTACGACATCGACGACGCGGTGTGGGATCACCGCCCGCGCCCGGCCCCCGCCGATGGCCCGCAGCCGGTGCTCGTCGTGGCCGCCCGCACCGACGAGGTGCGCGCGCAGATCGAGCTCTGCACGCAGGGCGCAGGCCGCGAGCCCGACCACGTGGCGCCGGGCGCCTTCGCCCTCGCCGATCTCGCCGCGGCCCTGCCCGGCTTCCGCAACGGCGGGCTCCGCGCGATCCTGGACCTCGGGGCCGAGTCGTCGGAGCTGCTCGTGCTCGACGGCGCCGAGCCGGTGTTCGCGCGCACGCTCTCTCGCGGTGTGCAGGGGCTGCCGGCGAGCGCGCCGGAGCTCGCGCGCGAGGTCCGGGCCACGTTCCTCGCGTTCCGCGCGGCCGGCGGGGTGGCGCCCGAGACGCTGTTCGTCACGGGCGGCGGCGCCGTGATCCCCGACCTGCCCCGTTGGCTCGCGGGCGAGCTGCAGACGCCGGTCGAGCTCCTTCCCGTCGAGGGCCTCGAGGGCCTCGCCGGGCGCCCCGACGCGCACCGCTTCGCCCGCGCCGTCGGGATCGCGCTGCTCGGTGCGCCCAAGCCGCGGGGCCTCGATCTGCGCCGCGGCCCGCTCGCCTACGAGCGCGGCTACGGCTTCTTGCGCGAGAAGGTGCCGCTGCTGGTGGGCCTCGGCGCGGCCATGCTCGTCTCGTTCCTGTTCTCCACCTGGGCGCGCTCGCGCAACCTCGAGGCCGACCGCAAGACCCTCGAGCAGGCGCTCGAGGCCACGACGCGCGAGGTCCTCGGCGAGGCCACCTCGAGCCCGAAGCGCGTGGAGGAGATCCTCGCCTCCAAGAACCCCGGCGGCGACGACGACCCGCTCCCCCGCGCCGACGCCATGGACGCCCTCGTGCAGATCTCCGAGCTCGTGCCCACTGGCAAGATGAAGCACGACATCGAGAAGCTCGAGGTACAGCGCCAGCCCCAGGGTGGCTTCAAGGTGATCATCAACGGCATCGCACCGACCGGCGCCGACGTGCAGACCATCGAGGGCAACCTCAAGGCTTTCCGCTGCTTCAACAACCCGACCGTGCTCAAGAAGGCCAAGGCCATCAGCGACGATCGGCAGAAGTACACGCTCGAGACCGAGCTCCGGTGCCCCGAGGAGGGCGGCGGTCAGAAGAAGCCGGGCACACCCGGCGGCGCGACCAGCGCGGGGGGCAAGTAGCCATGGCGCTCGACCAGATGTCCGCGCGCGAGCGCACGATGGTGACCGCCTTCGGCATCGTCTTCGGCGTGATCGCCGCGCTGCTCGTGCCGCTCCGCGTCTCTTCGTGGCTCTCCGGCAAGCAGCACGACAACGACGACCTCCGGCAGGCGATCCAGGACGTGCAGGCCGCCCGCGCCCGGCTCGCGACTCGGCGCGCCGCGCTCGGCGACGTGGCGGCGCGCTACGCGAACAAGGCCCCTCCGCTCGGCACGCTGGTCGACGGCGCGGCCAAGGCGGCCGGCCTCGAGATCGCCGTGCAGACCGACGTGGCGCCGGTGCCGCGCGGCAAGCTCTACATGGAGCGCGCGACCAAGCTGTCGATCCAGAAGACCGGCCTCAAGGCGCTGGCCACGTTCCTCGAGAAGCTCGAGACGTCGGGCCACCCGGTGGCCATCACCCAGCTCGACATGAGCAAGCGGATCGAAGCCGACTCGTTCACCGTCAGCCTGACCCTCTCGGCCTACGACCGCATCGAGCCCACCGCGGCGTCGAGCGGTCCCACGGCGACGGGGAGCACGAAGCAGCCATGAGCAACCCCCCGATCTCGCAACGCCCGGTCCCCGAAGCCAGCCCTTCCGGCGAGCCCGCTGGCGCCCCCACGGCCGACGTCGCCGAGAGCAACCCGCGCTTCGACGCGATCAAGGATCGCCTGCGCGCCGCGCTGCCCTGGTTCGCCTACTCCACGTTCTTCGTCACGACGTTCCTGCTCTTCGTGTACTGGACCTTCCCCTACGATCGCCTCCGCGACAAGATCGTCGCCGAGTTCGACAAGTCGCAGAAGAACCCGACCGGCGCGCGGCAGGCGCTCTCCATCGGCAAGCTCGAGCCGTCGTGGTTCACGGGCGTCGTCCTCAAGGACGTCCAGCTCACGAGCTACCCGGCCGACCCTACCAAGCCGACCAGCGTGCTCAGCGCCGACGAGATCAAGGCGCGCGTCTCGTTCTGGTCGCTGTTCTCGGCGGCCAAGGACATCACCTTCAGCGCCAAGGCCCTCGGCGGCACGATCGAGGGTTCGATCACCCACACGCCGTCGGCGCCCCCCAAGGAGGGCGAGGTCCGCCCTGGCAAGGACAAGGGCCCGCGCTTCGATCGCGCCTTCAAGATGGAGCTCGACGGCATCACGCTCGGTTCGCTCGCGCCCCTCAAGGACGCGGTCGGCACCGAGGTCGGCGGCACCCTCAAGGGCAGCATCGAGGTGGTCTACGGCGAGACCCGCATCGACAAGGCCAACGGCACCGTCAGCCTCGAGATCGAGAACTTCTGGGTCAGCGACGGCAAGAAGCCCTTCAAGGTCCCGGCCCTCAAGCTCGTGTTCGGCAGCGAGGACATCACCCTGCCACAGATGGTGATCGGCAACGTGCCGATCCAGGTGGCGGTGAAGAACGGCGTCGCGCGCGTGGAGAAGATGGAGGCCAAGGGCAAGGACGTCGACATGCAGCTCGACGGCCAGATCACCCTGCGCGAGAACGTCGCCGAGTCCGACCTCATGCTCGGCCTGCGCTTCAAGTTCAACGAGACCTACCGCAAGAAGGGTGACGCCACCGCGGGGCTCCTCTTGCTGCTCGACTCCGAGCCCAAGCTGCGCGCCAGCAAGCGCCCGGACGGGTTCTACGCCCTCCGCGTGATCGGTGTGCTCGGAGGGTCGCCGCAGATCCTCCCCGCCGCTGGCGGTGGGGCTGCGCCCGGGATGGCCATGCCCCCTGGCTTCGGCATCCCCAAGGCGGGTCCTTGATGTTCCGCCTCATCGGGGTCATCCATCTGCCGCCGCTCCCGGGCAGCCCGCGGAGCAAGCTCTCGCTCGCGCGCATCGCCGAGTCGGTGAAGGCCGACGCCCTCGCCCTGCGTCGCGCCCGCTACGACGCGGTTATCGTCGAGAACTTCGGGGACGCCCCGTTCCTGCCCGGGCCCGTCGAGCCGGTGACGGTGGCCGCGATGACGGTCTGTGTCGGCGCCGCCGCGGCCACCGGGCTGCCGGTCGGGGTGAACGTGCTGCGCAACGACGTGAAGAGCGCGCTCGCCATCGCGGTCGCCACCGGCTCCGCCTTCGTCCGCGTCAACGTGCACGTCGGCGCCGTCGTCGCCGATCAGGGCCTCATCGAGGGCCGCGCCCACGAGACGCTCCGGCTCCGTCGCCTGTGGGGCGCCGAGTCCGTGCGCATCCTCGCCGACGTCGACGTGAAGCACGCCGCGCCCCTCGCGCCCCGGCCCGTCGGCGACGTGGTGAAGGACACGCTGCTGCGCGGGCTCGCCGACGGCGTGATCGTGACGGGGGCGGCGACCGGCGCCAAGGTCGACGCCAAGGCCTTGCGGGCGACGGCCGACGCGGCGGCTGGAGCGCCGGTGCTGGTCGGGAGCGGCGCCACGCCCGAAGACCTCGCGCGCCTCTGCGAGGCCGGCGCCACCGGCGTCATCGTCGGCTCGTGGCTGCGGCGCGGGGGTCGCGCGGGAGGTCCCGTCGACGCCACGCGCGCGCGCGCGTTCGCGGCCGCCTTCCGCCGCGCGTTCTCGTAGAGAACTGGGCCCGCGAGAGGGCTCTGGTCTATGGCCAGGGCATGCGTCGTCTGTTCGCGACCAGCGCGGCCTCGGGGCTGTTCTTCTGCGGCGTCGTCGCCATCGTCGGCGAGTCGGGCGCCAAGTCGTCCTACGATTCGCCGTACTCCTACCAGCAGACCTGGAACACGGCCCTGCGGCTCGTGCGGGTAGACCTCGGCTACAAGATCGTCGAGAAGGACGAGCAGGCCGGGTACATCCTGTTCGAGTACGGGGACAAGGGCGGCACCTCCTCGCTCGAGCTGCTCAAGACCGCGAACAGCGTCCGGGTCGTCTGCCAGATGCCCAAGTACCCGACCTACCACGAGGTCGTCGTGCTGGACCGCCTGACCAAGAAGCTCAAGGAAGAGCACGGCAACCCGCCCGAGAAGCCCAAGCCGAGCCCCGACACGGGCCTGCCGGACACGGCCGACGCGCCGACCGACTGAGGTGGCGTCAGCCCTCGTGCACGATCGTACGGAGCGCCTCCACGTCGCGCCGCTCGCCGAGCACGATGAGGGTCATGCCCGCCGAGAGCTGGCTGTCGGGCCCGGGGTTGTAGTGGAACGCACCGTTCTTCTCGCGGGTGGCCACGACGAGCGCGTTGGTGCGCGGGCGGATCGGCGCGTCGCGGAGCCGCGCCCCGACGAGGCGTGAGTCGCTGGGGATCACGATCTCCTCGAGCCGCAGGGCGTGGTCGGTACGGTGCATCTGGTCGAGGAACTCGACGACCTCGGGCCGCACGAGCTCCGACGCCATCCGCCGCCCACCGATCGTGTTCGGGCTCACGACCGCGCTCGCCCCGGCGCGCCGCAGCTTGGCCTCGGCCTCGAGGTTGACGGCCTTGGCGACGATGCGCGCGGCCGGGTTGAGGGAGCGCGCCGAAAGGGTCACGTAGAGGTTGTCGGCGTCGTCGGTCAGCGCCGCGACGACCCCACCCGCCCGGTCGACGCCCGCCGCGAGGAGCGCGTGATCGTGGGTCGCGTTGCCCGAGACGAAGCGCATCTCGCCGTCGCACAGCTCGTCGGAGAGCTCCTTGAGCCGGTGCTCGTCGCGGTCGATCACCACGAACGGGCGACCGATCGCGCGGAGCTCCTCGATCACGTAGCGGCCGGTGGAACCACACCCCGCGATGACCACGTGACCACTCATCTTCTCGATGAGCTTCTGCATTCTATTCCTCCGAAATGCCTCGCCGATTGCGCCCTCGACGAGCAAGGCCGTGATGTTCGCCTGGGCGAAGGCGACCGCGCCCACGCCGAGCATGATCACGAACACCGTGAAGCCCCGCGCCGAGGGGACCGAGTCGGTCCCGGGCAGCTCGCTGAACCCCACCGTGAAGATCGTGATCGCGGTCTGGTAGAAGCACTCGAAGAAGGTCCACTTCCCGTGCCCGATGCGGTGGAGGCCCACCGCTCCGATGCACCAGACCGTGAGGAGGAAGACGGCGGCTCCTGCTAGGCGCGACTGCCGTGGCGAAGACGCCCGATGCTCCATGACGACGCGAGGGTAACCCAGCCGCGCGTGGGCGGATCGCGTAGCAACCTTCGCGTCGGCGGCGCGAACCGCGCTACGCGCCCTGCGATCCCGCTGCCAGGGCGGCGCAGCGCGTCGATCGAGAACGTCGCGAAACTTTGGGTCCGCCGCGAGACGCTTTGACGTGCGTCACGCTCGAGGGCGTCGGCACGGCCCGTGCTGAACGAGTGCGCATGTCGATGGAAGCACGCGTGGAGGAGCGGGACGCGCAGCGAGCTCGTGAGCTGGTGGCCAAGACCATCTATCGCGATCTCACCGAGGGTGGGTTCGACGAGCGTGACGTCATGGCGGTGGCGGGCGAGCTCCTCTCGCTGGTCGCCTCGGGCGTGCGCGCCCGTCGCGTCGATTGAGTCACCGCGCGCGGGCCGCCGTCCGAGCTGGACGTGCGGACACCGCGGGCCGCAGGTTCCCTACACGTCGGTCGACCCCCTCCTCTCGAGGGGTTCGCTTCCGACGATGCGGCGTTTGTCGTCGTGGCCTCGCCGCGGCCGGGCGGTGCTGGTTCGCCGTCACCTTCTGGCCATTGTGCCCACCCACCACTTCCTTGACCGTGACGGCGCAGATCGGTAGCGTTTTTCTTGCGCCATTTCGCGCGAGTGGCTCTCGTTGCGCCCCGCTGCTCGGGTCGTGACGAAGCACTCCGTCTTCTCCACCGGAGCGTCAGGGACAACACGTCGTGGCCATCGACAAGGAGAAGACGCTCCAAGCCGCGCAGAAGGCGATCGAGAAGAAGAAGTACGACCTCGCCATCGAGGAGTACCGAAAGCTCGCGGCCGCTGAACGCAGCGACCCGCGCTGGCTCCTCAAGATCGGCGACACGCAGCAGAAGAAGGGCGACGTCCTCGGGGCCATCGGCACCTACGAGGAGGTCGCGAAGTTCTACTCCGCGCAGGGCTTCCACCTCAAGGCGGTGGCCGTCTACAACACGGTGCGCGACCTGCTGTCCAAGCAGCCCGCCACCGTCCAGACCAAATACGCCCACGTCCCGGTCCGGCTCGCCGAGCTCTACGAGAAGCTCCAGCTCACGTCCGACGCGCTCGCGACCTGGGACATGATCGCCGACCGCTTCCAGAAGGAGGGGCGCGAGCGAGAGGCGGTCGAGGTCTACAAGCGGATCGTCTCACTCGACCCCTCGAACCCCCTCGCCCACCTGCGCCTCGCGGAGGCCTTCTCTCGCATCAAGGACACCGACGGCGCGATCGCGGAGTTCGCCGCGACCGCCGAGCAGCTCACCGCGCAGAACCGCGTCGACGACGCCCTCAAGGTGTACGAGCGCCTGCTCCACCACCGCCAGGAGCCGCGGTACGCGCGCCCCGCCGCCGAGCTCTACCTCGCGCGTGGCGGCCCGAACGACGGCGTGGCGGCGATCGCCAAGATCCAGGTCTGCCTCAAGAGCGACCCGAAGTCGGTGGAGCTCATCGCGCTGCTCGCGCGTGGGTTCGTGGCGATCGGCCAGAACGACAAGGCCGTCACCATCTACAAGGAGGCCGCCCGCCTCGCCGGCGAGCAGCAGAAGACCGACCTCCGCAAGGACATCGTCAAGCGCCTGCAGCACATCGCGCCCCAGGACGACGGGGTCAAGGCGCTGGCCTACGAGGTGTTGCAGGGTGGCAAGCCCGCGCAGCCGATGCCCCCGCGCGACCCGCGGCCGGACACGCAGCGGCAGGAGGCCATGCGTCAGGAGGCCCCGCGCGAGCGGCAGGTCGAGGCGCAGCGCCAGGTCGAGGCCACGCGGCAGGCCGAGGCGCAGCGCCAGATCGAGGCGCAGCGCCAGGCGCGGGCCGAGCCCGCCAAGCTGGTCGCCCCCAGCTACGAAGACGACGTCGAGATGCTCGAGGTCGAAGAAGAGGACGACGACGCCGTCGAGTTCGAGGAGCGCGAGGCGGCCGAAGAGCTCACCGACATGAACCAGCCCTCGGTGCGCACGCGCGGCTCGCGCGTGGCCGAGGTCATCGCCAACGCGGACGCCTTCCGCAAGGTGAAGCTCTACGCCAAGGCCCTCACCACCCTGCGCATCGGGCTCGAGCTCGATCCGCGCAGCGTGCCGCTCCGCGAGCGCATCCGCGACGTCCTCATCGAGACGGGCGAGACCGACCAGGCGATCGCCGAGATGGTCAGCCTCTCCGCCATCCTCATCGAGGACGGGGACCTGCAGGGCGCCTACGACAACCTGGCCTGGGTGCTCGAGGCCGAGCCCGAGCACCAGCAGGCCTCGCAGCTCATGGACCAGGTGCAGGTCCTCTCCGGCAACGCGCCGGCGGCGGCCGCCGTCGACGACGAGCTGCTCGAGCAGGTCCCGATGCCGGTCGGCACGGGCGAGTTCGACGAGCTCGACGACGCGGCGCTGTCTCACGCCGAGGTGCAGGCTGGCCAGGGCGGCGATCGTCTGCCGGCCTACGACCTCGACGAGCCGGGACTCGAAGAGCCACCGCGGGGCCGGGGCTACGCGGCGCCGGCGGTGGAGCAGACCGCGCGCGGGCGCTCGGCCCCCGTCGAGGACATGGGGCGCACGGGCGAGAGCGCCCTGCCCGCCTACGCGCTCGAAGACGAGGCGCCTCCCCCCGAGATCGCCTCGGACTACGCCACGGAGCCGGGCACGGGCTCGCCGTCTCCCGAGGTCGAGGCGGTGCTCGAGGAGGCCGACTTCTACGCGGCGCAGGGCGTCTTCGAGACCGCCCGCGAGACGATCGAGGACGCGCTCCGCTCGTCGCCGAACCACCCGCTGCTCGTCGAGAAGCTGCGCGAGATCGAGTCGCTCTCGCGCGCCAAGGACGAGGGCGTCACCGACCAGGGCCAGCTCCGCGGCCTGGACGATCGCGCGTTCGACATCGCCGCCTCCCTCGACGCGCTCGACGACCTCGAGGACGGCCCGGTCCCCGAGGCGCCCCGCGTCGCCGACCAGGTCGACGTCGACGAGGTGTTCGCCAAGTTCAAGCTCGGCGTCGCGCAGCAGATCGACCAGGGCGACAGCGCCACCCACTACGACCTCGGCATCGCCTACGACCAGATGATGCTGTTCGACGACGCCATCGGCGAGTTCCGCATCGCGGGCCGCGACCCGGGCCGGTTCGCGCTGTGTCAGAGCATGATCGGGACGATCTTCGAGAAGCAGGGCAAGCTCGCCGAGGCCATCGACGCCTACAAGACGGGGCTCAAGTCGGAGCGCCTCGAGGCCGACGAGCAGCTCGCCCTGCTCTACCAGCTCGCCGTCGTGTGGGAGCAGAAGAAGAACCCGAAGGAAGCGGTCGCCTGCCTCAAGAAGCTGGTCGCCCTCTCCCCGTCCTACCGCGATGCCAGCGCTCGCCTGGCCAAGCTCTCGGGAGACAAGGACAGCGGCACGCGTCGCCGCGGCGATCTCGAGGACGACTTCGACGCGGCGTTCGACGACGCCATGGGTGCGCGGAAGGACAAATGAAGCTCGCTGCCAGTGTTGCCGTCATGGCCGTTTCCCTCGTGGCTCCCGGAGCCCTCGCCACCACGATCATCAAGGACCCGCATCCGCCCAAGTACTCGGTCGAGATCGAGCCGCACCTCTCCATCAACGCGAGCACGTTCAACGACTGGGGGTACTGGGGCTTCGGGCCCGGGGTGCGCTTCGGGATCCCGATCGCCGGGCCCGCGTTCATCCCCAAGATCAACGACTCGGTGGCCATCTCGTTCGGCGCCGAGCTCCTGCGGAGCTACCGGAAGTTCTGCGGCGCCGACACCTGCGACGACCGCGGCTACTGGGGCCTCTTCATCCCCGTCGCCCTCCAGTGGAACTTCTGGCTGACCGACAAGTGGAGCGCCTTCGGCGAGCCTGGGCTCGTCGTGCGCACGGCGTTCGACGGGTGCAGCAAGGTCCAGGGGTGCGGCGGGCCTCCCGTGTACTTCGCCGGCTGGGCCGGTGCCCGCTACCACTTCAGCGACTCGGTCAGCCTCACGATGCGGGTCGGGTTCCCCACCGGCTTCTCGATCGGCGTGTCGTTCTTCTGATAGGCTCGGCCCTCGATGCCGCCGCTCCACCTCTCGGGCGCCCGCCTGCTCGGACCCCTCTTCGTCCTCTCGGCCTTCGCGCTGGTCTCTTCCGCCACCCTCGACGCACGCGCGCAGGGCAAGGCCGAGAAGAAGGACGACGCCAAGAAGGACGAGGGCGCCAAGAAGGACGAGGGCGCCAAGAAGGACGACGACGCGCCGAAGAAGAAGGACGACGACGACGACGACAAGCCCGCGCCGAAGGCCGAGCCGGCGCCGGAGCCCAAGCCCGATCCCAAGCCCGAGAAGAAGGGGCCGCCCCGGGCGCGCTGGCACCCGGACTACAGCATCGAGATCGAGGCGCACGGCACCGTGGCCGCGTTCGACAGCTTCTTCGTGGGGCTCGGCGGTGGCATGCGGCTCACGATCCCGGTCGCGGACAACGCGCTGGTCAAGTCGATCGACGACGAGATCTCGCTCGGCATCGGCCTCGACATCGTCCGCTACGGTGCGTACAAGCCGATCAACACCTCGAGCAAGCCGGGCCTCGGTGTGCTCGCCTTCTACGTCCCGGTGTCGCTGCAGTGGAACTTCTGGCTCGGGAGCCGCGCCACGTTCTTCCTCGAGCCGACCTTGATCTACCGCTACGCGACCTACATCGACGAGTGCAACAGCTCGTATGGCAGCGCGTGCGCCGAGCGGACCAGGTTCCTCCCGAGCGGCGCGCTCGGCATGCGGTTCCGCTTCGCGAACCACATCGGCATGACGCTGCGGGTGGGCTGGCCGATGGCCAACCTCGGCCTCACGTGGCTCTAGCGTAGGGCTCAGCGTAGGGCTGTAGCGTAGAGCCCGCGCGCGCGCGCGTATTCCGAGACGCTCGCCGGCAAGAGCGGCGCGCCCGCCTCACCCCGCGCGAGGGCCTCGCGGAGCGCCGTCGAAGACACCTCGGGCAACACGTTGGGGACCCCTTCGAGCGCGGGGGCCCCCACCCGGCCGAGGATCAGCGGCGGCGCGAGCGCGCGGACCCGTTCGGGGCGGGTCCACCGGTCCATCTCGGCGATCACGTCGGCGCCCACCACGAGGCGCAGCCTCCAGTCGGGGTGCTGCGCCGCGAGGTGCTCGAGCGTGCGCACGGTGAGGCTCTCGCCGCCGAGATCGCGCTCCACGTCGGAGATGGACACCGCCGCGAGCGGCGCGAACGCCAGCCGGCACATCGCGAGGCGATCCTCGAACGAGGCGAGCTCCTTGGCGAACGGGTGGCGGAAGCAGGGCACCACCAGCACCTCGTCCACCTCGCCGGTCGACAGGACGAAGGCTGCGCCGAGGACGTGCGCCACGTGCGGCGGGTTGAAGCTGCCCCCGAACACGGCCACCCGCTTCATCCGAGGGCTCCTTGCACGCGCAGCTTGGCCGCGCGGGCCAGATCGAGCGCGGTGGACTGGACCTCGGCGCCGTCGGCGGTGAACAGCGTCAACGTGAGGCTCGATCCGCCCGGTTCTTCGGCGAGCACCGCCACCCCCGCGGTGGCGCTCGGCGGGCCCGGCGCGACGAAGACGCGCGACCCCACGCGCCGCACGAGCGCTTCGCCACGGCCGAAGGCGATCACGCTGGCGGGGAGCAGGTCCTCCTCGTCGAGGTCGGTCTTGTCGGCGGCCAGGAGGACCACGCGGTCGAGAAGGATCTCGACGGCGCGACTCGCCCCCGAGAGCGCGTGCACGTTCAGGAGCTCCCGACGCGCGAGCTCGGCCGCGACGGTGCTCGCGAGGGTGGTCGCGTCGGCGTCGAGCACGGCCGCTGCGCGTTCGCGGAGGGAGCCTTCGGCATGGAGCAGCCCCACCCAGGCGGCGAGCACGTCGTCGAAGCCAGGATCCGAAGCCAGATAGACCACGCGGTCCGACAGACGCACCGCGGTGCGCAAGGCACGCGCGAGCGCTGCGAGATCTCCCGAGGCGCCTACCAGGCCCAGCCGCACGTCGTCACTCTATCAGAGCGAACGCAAAGGAAGCACGTCCACTGGAGGCAGGCGCGTCCGCACCTTGCCGAGCGCCACCCCGCCAGCGCCGAACACGAGGATCCCGGGAGCTTCCTCGTCACGGTCCGCGACCAGGATCGTCGTCCCCACGGCCTCGAGGTCCCAGAACGCGTAGGACGAGCGGCTCGCCCAGATCTTGCCGAGGGTGCCCTTGCCGCGCGGATCGAAGGCCATGACGCTCGTCGCGTTGCCCTCGGCCCACGCACCGACGATGGCGACACCCAGGTCGTCGGAGAGGATGGCGAAGGCGGTGACGAACCCGGCGAGCGACTCGCCCTCGAGGATCCGGGCGGCGGTCCGCGCGGTGAGGTCGATCCGGACGAGGCCACTCGCGCGGGAGACCGGGCTCGACAGAGGCCCACCGAGACACGAGACCCACAGCTCGTCGGGCCGCGCTCCCACCCGCAGCTCGCCGCTCGGGTTGCGGCACGGCAGCTCCAGGACCTTCTCGACGACGCGGGTGATCGGGTCGATGGCGACCAGGAACGGCGCGTCGACCGGCGCGGCCTTGCCCTGCACGCGCGCGAGCACGACGTAGAGGCGCCCCCCGACCAGCGCGAGCGCGTCCATCTCGGGCTTGCCGTCGACGTCCGCAAAGGAGCCGAGGTCCACCGTGCTGCGCGCGCCGCCGGGGCCGATCGCGAGGAGGCTGCTCTCGCCGTAGCGGGTGACGAACAGGGTCCCATCGGCGCCGAGGGCCACGTCGTGCGGGTTGGCGCGGCCCGGCGGCTGGCCGGGATCGAAGACGTCCCACCGGGCGAGCTGCACGCCGAGGGCGTCGCGTTCGACGACGGTGCCCTGGCGTCGCTGCAGCGAGAAGCGACGCACCCGACCCGTACGTGGATCGATGCGCCCGCGCAGCACCGTGTCGGGATCGAGGCCGAAGCCGTCGTGACGGAGGTAGGCGTGGGAGACCGGCGCCCACGCCTCGATCACCGCCGAGTCCTGCAGGGTGGACGACTCCGCGACGAGGAGACCGAGCTCGTTCGGCAGGGCCGATGCGTCGACCGCAGGTGGCGTGGCGGCGCACCCGAGCAACGACAAAGAGAGCCACGGCCAGCGCACCCGAGACCCGTAACGCAGCGCACCGCGTCGCGCTAGAGTGCCCCCCGTGGACGAATCCCGTCGGCGCTTGCTCATCCGGGGGCTCGGTGTGGCGCTGGTGGGCGTCGGCGCCTGGATCTTCGTGGTGCCCACCGTCCCGCGCGCCCAGACGCTCCGGTTCCACCTCGGCGCCGGGTCCACCAAGGTGCGGCGGGTCACCGCGCGCATCGCGCAGGGCGCGAGCTGGGACCGCGAGACCACGTTCCAGTTCGCGAGCGGCGCGCCCCCGAGCTTCGACTGGTCGTTCGAGCTGCCCAACGGCAAGGCGCGGGTCGAGATCGAGCTCCACACCCCGTCCTCGACGGCCGACCGCAAGTGGGAGATCCTGCTGGGCGGAGCGGAACTGACCGTGGATCTCGTGGACACGATGCGAGGACTCCCGTGAGCGAAGGAACACACATCGGAACCCGGGCCGCCTCGCCGCTCGTGGCGTCGCCGGACGGAGCCATGGTGGTCGTGCTCTCCGGCAGCAAGAAGGGCACGACGTTCCGCATCGGCGCGGACGCCAGGGCGGTCGTGAAGGTGGGCAAGGCCCCCGACAACGACATCGTGCTCGACGACGACACGGTCTCGCGCCACCACCTCACCGTGGCGCGGGTGCCCGAGGGCCTGCTCGTCCGCGACCTCGGCAGCACCAACGGCGTGCGCGTCGGTGGCGCGCGCATCAAGGAGGCGCTCGTCGACCCGGGCACGGTCGTGCGCGCGGGCGAGGTGGAGCTCGCCATCCGCCTCGAGCTGAGCGGCGTCGAGGTGCCCGCGAGCTCCGAGAAGCGCTTCGGCACCGCGCTCGGTCAGTCGCTCGCGATGCGGCGCATCTTCGGCCTGCTCGAGCGGATCGCGCCCACGGTGGCGACCGTGCTGCTCACCGGCGAGACGGGCACGGGCAAGGACGTGCTCGCGCGCTCCATCCACGAGAAGAGCCCGCGCGCGAGCGCCTCGTTCGAGGTGGTCGACTGCGGCGCCGTGGCCCACAACCTCATCGAGAGCGAGCTGTTCGGCCACGAGCGCGGCGCGTTCACGGGCGCTATCGCCTCGCGCGCCGGCGCGTTCGAGCGGGCGGCGGGCGGCACCATCTTCCTCGACGAGATCGGCGAGCTCCCGCTCGAGCTGCAGCCCAAGCTTCTGCGCGTGCTCGAGGCCAAGGAGCTGCGCCGGGTGGGCGGCAACAAGACCCTCACCACCGACGCCCGCGTGGTCGCCGCCACCACCCGCGACCTCGCGCGCGAGGTCGAGCGCGGCAAGTTCCGCGAAGACCTGTTCTTCCGTCTGGCCGTCGTGCCCATCCACGTGCCCCCGCTCCGCGCGCGCGCCGAGGACATCGAGATGCTCGCGCGCCGCATCCTCGACGCGGCCACCCCCGAGGGTCTCCCGCCGCTGAAGCTGCCGGAGTCCACGCTCGCCGCGCTGCGCGCCCACGACTGGCCGGGCAACGTGCGCGAGCTGCGCAACGTGCTCGAGCGCGCGGCCTACCTCGCGCGCGCCGCGGGCGAAGAGGACGTGCGCATGCTCGGGATGCCCACGGCCACGTCTCGCCCCGCGACCACCGGCGACCCGTTCGTGTTCGACCCGACGACCTCGTACCGCGATGCGCGCGCCAAGTTCGATGCCCAATTCGAGCGCCGCTACGTCACCTGGCTGCTCGAGCGCCACGGCGGCAACATCTCGGCGGCGGCGCGCGAGGCGCAGATGGACCGCAAGCACCTCTCGGATCTCGCGCGTCGACACGGGCTCGGCGGCGCGAGCTAGAGGCCGGTTGCCTTTTCGCGGCACCCGGGAGGCGGCTAGTCCGACTCGTCGTGGCCGCGCTGCGACGACAGCCAGGCGCCGAGGCCGCGCGCCGTCTCGTCGACGAGCGGCACGATCGAGGCGTAGTCCATGCGGGTCGGTCCGATGACCCCCACCGCACCGCCGACGGCCCCCTGCCCGCGCGCGGCGCCCTCGACCGCGTAGCGCGTGCCGACCACCGACAGCTGCTCGACGCCGAGCGAGCTCTCGTCGTCGCCCGGGAGGAGCACGTGGACGCCGCGCGTGGCGAGCGTGCGATCGAGGATGGTGACGAGCTTCTCGCGCTCGGCGAGCGCGCGCACGAGCGACTTGATGCGGTCGATGTCGGCGAACTCGGGCTTGTCGAGGAGCTGCGCCTCGCCCTCGATCACGAGCTCGACCGCGCCCGCGCCGTCGCTCTCGAGCGCCGCGGCGCCGAGCTCGAACGCGCGCCTCCGCAGCTCGCCGAGCTCGCTGCGCGTGTCCTGCAGGCGCCGGGCGAACAGCTCGCGGACCTCGCGCAGGGTCCGCCCCTCGATCACGTCGTCGAGGAGGTTGTGGATGCGCTCGAGCTCCGCCGACAGCGGCGCGACGTCGACCCGCACGAAGCGGTTCTCGACCTGTCCGCTCGTCGTGACCACGACGGCGAGGATCTCGGCGCCGCCGTTGGGGAACGTGCGCGTCGGGACGAAGCGGACCTGGCGCAGGCTCTGCGAAGCGAGCCGCGGGGCGACGACGACGGCGGCGGTGCCGGTGAGCCCCGAGAGGAGCAGGGCCGTCTCGCGGATGGCGTCGGCGCCCGGTTCGAGCTGCGCGAACCGCCGCTCGATGGCGTTGCGCTGGGCGTCGGACAGGGCGCGCACCTGGCCGAGCGCGTCGATGAACAGCCGGAACGCGCGGTCGGTCGGCACCCGCCCCGCGGAGGTGTGGGGCTGGTGGAAATAGCCCTCCTCCTCGAGATCGGCGAGCACGTTGCGGATCGACGCCGCGGACAGGTCGATGTCGTACTTGCGCGCGAGCGTGCGGCTCCCGACCGGCTCGCCGTTGGCGATGAACTCGGTGACCGCCGCGAAGAGGATCTTCTTGGCCCGCGCCGACAGTTCGCCACTCATCTCGTCACCGCAGTGTAGCGAGGAGTTCGCCCGTGGGCCACGTGGCTGGACCGGTCAGGGCTCGGGGGCGGGCGGCGGGTCGGCCGAGGGCACCGCCGACGGCTCCAGCGCCGGCGAAGGCTTGGCCGTGGCCTCGCACGCGGGCGTCGCGTTCTCGAGGAGGAGACAGGGGCTCTTGAGCAGGTCGGAGAACGGCTTCGGGCCCTTGGCGAGCTTCTGGGCAATCGGATCGGAGGAGAGATCGAGCGGGCCCAGCGGCAGCGGTCGCAGGCGGATGGTGATGGGCGCCTCGCGCTCGGTGAAGAGCAGGCCGTACCCCCAGAACACGTGCTTCGGCGCCGCGGACACCGGGCCGCCGTCGACGACTTCCGCGGGATCCCAGGCGAAGCGCAGGCGGGCCAGCATCGCCACCCGCGTCCACACGGTGCGGATCGGATCCGGGAGGCCCTCGTGTTCGAGGAGCTCGACGCTCATGCCCGGGGTCCAGGCGATGCCCTGGTTGCTGACGAAGTTGCCGAGCGACCGGAACACGGGCACGGGCCGGCCCGCGGCGCGCCCGTCGCCCGCGCTGGGATCGGGCGGCGCCGGCGAGCTCACCACCTCGACGAGGTCGGGCACGTGGGGGTGCGACACGATCACGGCGTCGACGTGCGCGGCCGCGGCGAGGGCCTGGTCCATGACCGGGCGGATCTGCGGCTTGTACTCGCGGCCGGCGTGGATGAAGGCGATCCGCGCGTCGCACCCCTGCCAGCGGTCCTTCTTGCCGAGCTCCTGGTGCACGAGCTCGAGGCCCGCCTTGCCGAGCTCGGCGCGGGCGACCTTGGCCCCCGCGGAGCCCTCGAGGCAACCCTTCTGCTTCTTGCCCTTGTCGTTGAGGAACGTGGTCCACGCGACGACGCACACGCTGCGGTTGTTCTTCCGGGCCACCTCGACGCGCGTCCACGGATCGGTCGGATGGGCGCCCACGAGCTTGGCCTGGGCCTTGTCGCCCTGCGCGACGGTCGCCGCGAGGCCCTCCGGGCCGAGGTCGCACGCGTGGTTGTTGGCCACCACGAACGCCGAGGCGCGCGCCACGCTCCACAGCTTGTCGAACCACGCCGGAGGGGCCGCGTAGGCCAGGATCGACTTGTCCGACGGCAGGCCCTTGCGCTCGCCGACCGGCGCCTCGAGGTTGAGCACGCGGCCGTCCGCGGCGCCCCAGTAGGCCGGCATCTTCGCGAAGACCTGGGCCAGGTCGTTGCCGAGCACCTTGACCTGCGGGATGGCGTCGCCGGCCAACACGACGTCCAAGAGGGCGGCCTCGGGCTTCTTGGTCGACGCCGACGGCGCGACCGACACCGACGCCGAGGCAGACGGCGCCGCGCTGGCGACGGGCCCGAGGTCCCCCGGGGGAGCCTCGCGGCGGCACGCGCCGACGAGCAGGACGAGCGGCAACGAGCGACGCACCCCGGCCTTTTTGCACGTCCAGCCGCGGCCCGCCAAGCTTGCGGCCCCGCGCCGGCCTTGGGATTGCGCCAACATGACCGCCCGAGTGGAGTCGTTCACCGCCGTCGCCCCGCTGCAGGCCCACCTCGCCGAGGCGCGCGCGAAGGGTCGCCGCATCGCCGTCGTGCCGACGATGGGCGCGCTCCACGCGGGCCACCTCGCCCTCTGCACCGAGGCGCGGCGCCACGCCGATCTGGTCGTCACGACGATCTTCGTGAACCCCACCCAGTTCGGCCCCAGCGAAGATTTCGGGCGCTACCCGCGCACCCTGGACGCCGACCTCGCGGCCTGCGCCCGCGTGGGCGTCGACGTGGTGTTCGCGCCCGACGACCCCTCGGTGATCTATCCGGAGGGCGACCAGACCCGCGTGCGCGTGCCCGAGGTCGCGCGCTGGTTCGAGGGCGAGATCCGGCCGCACCACTTCGAAGGCGTCGCCACGGTGTGCCTCAAGCTGTTCCACATCGTCGGCCCGGGCACCGCGGTCTTCGGGCGCAAGGACTACCAGCAGCTGCAGGTCATCAAGCGCCTCGTGCGCGACCTCTTCTTGCCGATGACCATCGTCGGTCACCCGACGCAGCGCGAGGCCGACGGGCTCGCCCTCTCCTCGCGCAACGTCTACCTCTCGAAGCAGGATCGGCAGGCCGCCCTCGCCATCCCGCGGGGCCTCGCGGCGGCCGTGCGCGCCTTCTCGTCCGGCGAGCGCCGCATCGCGGAGCTCGAGCGCCTCGCCCGCGCCGAGGTGGCCGGCAGCGCGACCTCGGTCGACTACGTCGCCTGCGCCCACCCGGACGACATGACTCCCCTCGCCGGTACCGCGCCCGACCGCGTGCTCCTGGCCATCGCCGCGCGGTACGGGACCACCCGCCTCATCGACAACGTCGTGCTCGGAGAGGATCCGGGGCCCACCGTGCAGCCCGCCGACCTCCCTTGACGCTCGACGCGAGCCGCCCGACCTAACCCGACGTGCGCACCGCCCACGTCCAGCGCGAGACCAAGGAGACCCACATCGAGGTCCGCCTGGACCTCGACGGTCACGGCAAGCTCGACGTGCAGACGCCGCTGCCGTTCCTCAGCCACATGCTCGAGCAGCTCGGCAAGCACGGCCTGTTCGACCTGATGGTGCGCGCCCGCGGCGACGTGCACATCGACGGGCACCACACGACCGAGGATCTCGGCATCACCCTCGGGCAGGCGTTCCGCCAGGCCCTCGGCGCCCACAAGGGGATCCGCCGCTACGGCTGGGCGCTCCTGCCGATGGACGAGGCCCGGGTCGCCTGCACCGTCGATCTCTCCGGTCGCACGTTCTTCGTCGGCGAGCTCGGCCTGCCGAAGGCGCGCATCGGCGACTTCGACGCGGAGCTCGCCGAGGTGTTCTTCGAGGGGTTCGCGCGCGGCGCGCAGTGCAACCTGCACGTGGTCAAGGAGCGCGGCGACAACCTCCACCACATCGTCGAGATCGCGTTCAAGGCCTTCGCCAAGGCGCTCGAGGCCGCGACCCGCGTCGATCCGCGCGTGACCGGCGTGCCCTCCACCAAGGGCACCCTCGAGGGCTGACATGACCGCGGACCTGGTCCTCGTCGATCTCGGCCTCGGGAACCTGCGCAGCGTCGAGAAGGCGCTCGAGCACAGCGGCGGCCGCCCGATGGTGAGCCACGACCCCGACGTGATCGGCAAGGCGGCTCGCCTCGTCGTGCCCGGCCAGGGCGCGTTCCGCGACGGCGCGGCCGCGCTCGACCGCGACGGCGGCGCGATGCGGGCCGCCCTGGTCGACGCGCTCCGCCGCGGGGTGCCCTACCTCGGCATCTGCCTCGGCCTCCAGCTCCTGCTCGACGGCAGCGACGAGGCCGCCGGGGCGCGCGGACTCGGCGTGGTGCCCGGCCACGTGAAGCGGCTGCCCGACGACCTCCACGAGGACGAGGGTGGCCG